>NZ_JAPTNK010000030.1:0-31284 GCF_026891775.1 Brevibacillus halotolerans | reverse complement strand
TCTTACTATAACTCAATTCGCATTCAAACAAAACTAAACAACCAGTCACCGGTTGAATTCCGACGACTGGCTGCTTAAACTTGTAAGGTGTTTTGATCCCTGTCCTACAAACGGGGGTCAGTCCCAAATCCAAAGGGGTTTTTGTGAATGCTTGAAAGCATTCCTTATTTTCACTCGTCGACAGATTATGAAAGATTACATCTTTTCAATTACACTTTTTACTAAGGAAAGAAACTCCGCTTTTACCTTCTCAGTCGTCTCCATTACCTCGTCATGGGATAATGGTTGATCAAGAATTCCTGCCGCCATATTGCTGATGCAAGAAATACCGAGTACCTCTATGTTCATATGGCGAGCCACGATTACCTCTGGTACTGTAGACATCCCAACAGCATCTCCGCCCAGAATACGCAACATGCGAATCTCAGCAGGAGTTTCATAGGATGGGCCTAATAGCCCTGCATACACGCCTTCTTGTAATTGGATGCCCAATGTAGCTGCAATCTCTTTAGAAAGCTTACGTAAACGTTTGGAATAAGCTTCAGACATATCAGGGAAGCGAGCGCCTAAAGACTCATCATTTCCTCCGATTAACGGATTGCGATACGTCAGATTGAGATGATCAGAAATTAACATCAAATCACCTGGTTTGTAGGATTCATTGATGCCACCTGCTGCATTCGTAACAATGATGGTTTCTACACCAATCGCTTTCATGACACGAATCGGGAACACAACAGCTTCCAATTCATGCCCTTCATAGTAGTGAAAGCGTCCTTGCATCGCTACTACCTGCTTGCCTTTCAATTTTCCAATAACAAGCTGCCCTTTATGTCCGACTACTGTTGATTTTGTAAAATGGGGAATCTCGTTGTATGGAATAACAGTAGTTTCTTCAATTTCATCTGCCAAAACACCTAGACCTGAGCCTAAAACTAAGCCGATGGTTGGCTTTTCAGTAAGCTTTTCCTCAATAAACGCCTTTGCTTCAAGAATTTTGGACATGTATGCTCTCCCCCTACAATTGAGCTAAGAAACTTTGACCGATTTTCGGCATTTTCACTTCGAAGTTTTCGGCAATGGTTGCCCCTAGGTCAGCAAATGTTTCACGCACACCTAGATTTTTGCCTGTCTCCAAGTTTTTGTAGTAAGCCAGTATAGGTACATATTCGCGAGTATGATCAGTGCCATGATGAGTTGGGTCATTTCCATGATCAGCTGTTATGATAAGTAAATCATTTTCTTTTAAAGCTGCCAGTAGCTCGGGAACGCGTGCGTCAAACTCCATTAACGCTTTTCCGTACCCTTCTGGATCGCGGCGATGACCATATTTGGCATCGAAATCAACTAGATTTACAAAGCTAAGCCCTGTAAAGGATTCTTGCATGCTTTGAAGTAGTTTATCTACTCCATCCATGTTGTCCTTGGATCGAATCTCTTTACTTACACCCTCTCCTGCATAAATATCAGAGATTTTACCAATCGCAATGGAAGTGAGTCCTGCCTCTACAAGGTTGTTCATAACCGTATTGTCAAATGGTTTCACAGAGTAGTCATGACGATTTGAGGTACGTTCAAATGCCCCTGGTTTTCCTAAAAACGGACGAGCAATTACACGTGTAACCGCATATTCGTCACGCAGTGTAAGCTCACGGGCAATCTCACAGATCTTGTATAGCTCTTCTAGCGGTACGATTTCTTCATGAGCAGCAACTTGGAATACGCTATCAGCAGACGTATACACAATTACGGCACCTGTTTTCATATGCTCTTCGCCTAATTCATCCAGAATTTCAGTTCCAGATGCTACCTTGTTACCTAATACTTTACGCCCGATGCGTTGCTCGAATTCCTCAATTAATTCTTGTGGAAATCCATCTGGATATGTATTAAACGGAGTAGATACATGCAACCCCATAATTTCCCAATGTCCAGTTGTTGTATCTTTCCCCATAGAGATTTCTTTCATTTTGCCATAGTGTGCGCGAGGTGCAGCCACAGCTGGTACATTATGTAGCGGAGCAATAGTACCCAGACCCAATTCTGCAAGATGCGGAAGTGCGAACCCATCTACCTTTTGTGCAATATGACCAAGTGTATGAGAACCTTCATCATTAAATTTCTTAGCGTCAGGCAATTCACCAATTCCAACACTATCCAACACAATTAAAAATACACGCGAAAAACGATTCATTTGTGTGTTCCTCCTTATGCACTTGAAGTCTGCCTTGTAAAGTGTACGTCCATCTCTTTAGGCACGAGGATGTGTTTTTGCATAGACATCTTTGATGCGCGTACGCGTTACATGCGTATAAATTTGAGTGGTAGAAATATCGGCATGTCCCAACATTTCCTGTACAGATCGCAAGTCTGCACCATTTTCTAAAAGATGTGTTGCAAAGGAGTGTCGCAAGGTATGCGGTGTAATCTCCTTTTGGATTCCCTCTTGTAAGGCATATTTTTTAATAATTTTCCAAAACCCCTGGCGCGTAATCTGTGTGCCTAAATGATTTAAAAACAACGCCTGGTCTGAACTTGCCTTAACAAGCTGCGGACGCCCCCGATCCAAATAGGTTCGGATTACTTGAATGGCAATGCTACCAAGTGGAATCATGCGTTCCTTGGAACCTTTCCCCATACATTTGACAAAGCCCATGTCCAAATTAATATCCCCCAGTTGTAAGGATACTAACTCGGAAACGCGAATTCCGGTCGCATATAGTAATTCTAGCATGGCTTTATCACGATATGCTATAGGTACATTTCCTTTTGGACCATCTAATAACCGCTCTACCTCTTCTACTGACAACACCTTAGGCAACCTTTTCTCGATTTTGGGTGTTTCCAGATGAATGGATGGATCAGTTGTCATATGACGGTCGCGAACCAAGAACTGATAAAAGGCACGTATGGATGCCATATTTCTAGATAAGGTAGCCGTAGCCCGTCCTTTCTCTTGAAGCATGAATAGATAGCCAACGATATGAGTACGTGTAGTATCTTCTATCTTGCTAATTCCCTGGTCATTCAAATAAGCAGCGTACATTACTAAGTCATGTTGATAGGATTCCAGCGTATTTGCTGCAAGTCCTTTTTCTACTGCGAGAAAGTGGGTAAACTGATCGATTAGCATATCCATGAAGCCACTTCTCCTCCTGGATTAATTATACCAGAGTGGTACCTTATACATTTCAACAGCGCACTTACAAAATCCTGCTTTTTCATTCTCCTTCCAAGAAAAAAAGCTGAAGGCGCTCTAAATACCAGTCCAACTCAGATACGGGTTTATTGTTCAGCCATTTTACCACCTTAACAGCATTCCCGGTGGGTTCTCTATAGGGATTTGCCGGCAAAAGATGGTGTGATAAGTAGGATACTACTCCATAGCTAAACAAGGAACAAGTGACAAAAAGCAAAAAGAATCGAATTAATTCCATAAAACGGCGAAATGGAAAACTCATTGCAACAGCCCCTTGAGCACGGTTGTTGCTATTTTATGCCTTTTTGTCCCTATTCATGACTTTCATGAACAAGAAAAAAACTTCTCCTTTACTATGGAGAAGTTTTTACTTGTAGTCTTCCAAATTAACTTTATCAAGACAACGATGGCAGATTCCATAAAAACTGAGTCGGTGATCTGTTACAGCAAATTTGTAGTCCGCTTTTACCTTCTCTTCTGTTCCCACTAACAAATCTTCGAATATCTCATCCACCGTACCACAATGTAAGCATATTAAGTGATGATGGTGATGTTTAGCATTATCATCTCGGAGGTCATAACGCGCTACTCCATCGCCAAAGTTCATTTTATGGATAATCCGCAGCTCACTCAATAGCTCCAAGGTCCGATATACCGTTGCTAAGCCAATCTCAGGAGCTTTGTCTTTTACCTTTAAGTAGACATCCTCAGCGCTGAGATGATCTGCTTCATTCTCCAGTAAGACACGAACTGTAGCTTCGCGTTGCGGAGTCAATTTATAGTGGTGCGAATGTAATTGTTGCTTTATCTTTTCTATTTTTTCTTCCATGTATGCCCCTCCCCGTTCGCATCAAACCTGTACTTATTATAGAGGAGAGAAATCTATTTAGTCAAATACATAAGTTCTTATCTTATAATTATTCTTAATTAATAGCGTACTGCATTAATAATGGCGACAAAAAAGTCTCCAATAAAGCAGCAGCTATCAGGATTATAAACATGCTCCCCATTAAAATCGAATAATGAGCGAAATGGGGCATAATGCTATCTCGACGTGTAACTAATCTAGTACGAACCAAACGAAGAGAAAATGAAATACCTGCAACACCGGCAATGAGCATAGCGGGAACCACTAACATATTTTGCGGAAGAACACCGAGCAGAGCAAACGTCACTCCCTTCCATTGCAATTCTCCTACGAGAAATCCAACGGTAAAACCAACAATGATACCCTTAAGAAATAATAGGAGCAAAATCATAGGCAATCCAATAATGGACATTCCTAATACCCACAGTATCAAAATTGTTTTTAAGTGATATCCAAACGCTTGTTGAAAATGTAGGGAGGAATCCGTTATGCCGCTTTTATCAAAGTTAGAGAAAAAATAATTGAGAAAGCCAAGCAATTCATGGCGCTGTGACAAATCAAGCGAATTAACAAGCACAGCTCCAAAGATAATGCCCATTGTAAATAGGACGATGGTAAATAGGAAAAGGGATTGGTTTTCTTTTAAATAAAGTTGGATGCCATGTCCAAAGCGGTTACGCAAGACGGCCCCCTCCTTGGCTGTCAGGATACTTACAATCTATGCACCGCTTGTCTATTCTATGACTAATAAATAGGTGCTACTCCCCTTTTTCTTCCATTACCTTTCCATAGATCCCAGCTCGACCTGCTTGAATCAATAGCTCGCCACGCCTTGCCTTTACAATCGTACTCGTCACTTTTTCACCCAATACCTGACACAAAATCTCCTCATTCACTCGGTGAAGAACATCCATTTCTGTTCCGATTTGTTCATAGATTTTTTGCCGCATTTTAGGGCCTATCCCTGGTAAAAACTCTAAAGGAATCTGCTCTACATACGGTGGACGATGAGTAGGATGCACCCCGATTGGCACATCAGCTAACTGATCTATCCGTTGGCTAACACCTCTTACCATCTGTTTATACCCACACGCAGGGCACCGTCCCAGCTCATTCTCTTGTTCCATGGACCCACATCCCTGACACGCTGTTTGGTGATACTTACCTAGCTGTGGAGATAGCCCATAATTAGACGCAACCCTTCTGCCTTGCTCACGTCGCATCGCCATCGCCCACTCCTGGAAGCTTGGTTGCTTTAGCAAGATCGCTTGATATTCCCTACCAATCTTTTGTAAGGAATGGGCATCTGAATTTGTCACAAAGGTTTTCTCATGCAACTCCTGTAGCCGATCTGCCATATCTGTATTTGCACTTAAACCTAACTCAACTGCATAGACCAAGCTAGGATCGGCAACCTCGCTAAGATGATCCGTACAGCTCCCATAAAGCCCTTTATGAGGTGTAAAGATGTGTGCTGGTATCATAAGTCCCTCGTGCCGGTCAATAAAATGCTGGAGCTCAAGAAGGCTTGTATATACGCGTTGTGAGCTTAGGTGTACATTCTTGCAACGAACAGCCAACCACTCCGTGAAGAGACGCATCCTGCGCAAATCAGGCATATAACACAAAAAATGAGCTTCTCCCCTATTAGGTTCCTTAATTTCAACCTCACAGCCGAGCAGTAGAAGTGTTCGTTTATAATAGATGCCTCCATCGGGATGAGCTATAGCCATTTTTCGATCAATCAATTCCTGCAATTCAGCCTGCACCTCGGGAGCATGCGCGTCTATAACACCAATGATCTCCATTCCCTTACGCTCAGAGGCTTCCTCCAAAATACTATGAAGCGTCATTTTTCTGGAAGCCGTAATTTTCACAGCCTTACCTGACATCGTTCCGCCAATGTGTATATGTAAATCCGCAAAGAAAGAGGACAGCATGATTACAGACGCTGATTCAAACGCTCATTTTCCATTACAAACAAAGCAAGAACGGTTTTAGCGTCTCGAATCTCTCCCGCTTCATGAAGTTTTCTAGCTTCTTCAAGTGTCACGTACATCACTTCAACAAATTCATCTTCGTCAGGTTTGCATTCTCCCTCGACCAATCCCGTAGCCATGTACAGGTGTAAAAGCTCATCTGCAAACCCCGGTGAGGTATAAAAAGAGCTGATATGTTTATACTCCTTGGCTTTAAAGCCAGTCTCTTCTTCTAATTCACGCTTGGCACACTCTAAAGGATCTTCTCCCCTCTCAAGCTTACCAGCAGGAATTTCTACAATAGATCGCTCCAATGGTTTACGAAATTGACGCACAACGATCAATTTGCCATCCTCTGTAATCGGCATAACCGCTACAGCACCTTGATGCTTCACAATCTCCCGTTTAGCTGTATGACCATTCGGTAGTTCTACATCGTCAACCTGAACCGAAATAATTTTGCCGTCGTAGATTTTTTTCGTAGCAATCGTTTTTTCATATAACGAATCGTGCTGAGCTTGTTTCATGGATGTTTCCTCCTAAAGGAAAATGTTTTTGCTGCTTTTGCACACCAGGCTTTTCATAAAAATACCTGTTTACCTTTTGAAATAATTCACCTTTTAGTTCTATTTTCGAACCCCTCTCCATATCTTAGCATCAAGAATAGCTTGTACAACCCTTTCTCAGAAAATCTCTCCTCGAATTTCAATGACCACAACTTTCTTACATGAAACCGCAGTTCTAGGCACACTCTTAATTAGTTGTACATAACTCTTCTAAATCCAAAGGGGGACATTAGGATGAAATTATATACAGATTTTAAACAGTTACGCTTGGTTGGGAAGGTAAATGAAATTCAGGCCGCTCTGCGTGGCTTATCTGAGCAGCCCATCACATTACATGACTATTTACAGCAAATAAATCAACCCAAGGTCTAAACGGTACTTAGTTCATTTCGACTAGTTGCTTAAGCCACCAGGCAGTTTTGGCCATTATATCAGCGGTTATAAAGGGAGTCGGGTCTTCCTTCCAATTCCGTCCCATCGAAGAAAGCTTCTCTAGGTGATGCCTTTTATACAGACTATCAATCGCTGATACTGTCTCTGCTTTTTGTCTGAGGATAATATGTTTTTTGGCCAAAGATGACTGTTCTATCTGGCTTTCGATATGTAGATCACGTGCATCTCCAAACAGAGGTATCGGTAGAAGTACAGGTCGAAGCACAAATTTCTTTAACAGGGTGGTTGTATGATGACTAATGCCATAGTGCCGTTCTCTTTTATCTCTAAAGCTAATTCTTGGTAAAAAAAACGGTACTCCGCCCAGAATATCCACATGATGCAAAATATCCGCTAATTGTAAGCCTGTGAAGCCATAAGGCGTACCTGTACCTACTCCGCCAGGTCCAGGCGTACAAATGATCCAATCCGCTTGATACACATGTTTTGCAGCTAGTAGGCCCGTTACGGTATTGACGCATTCTCCATCTCCCCCAAAAGCCTGACCGGTCGTAATGGTGGCGTGTACATATTCGTTGCTTACAAGCCAGTGTACATGCTGTGATAGTGAGAGTGGCAGTGCGGTATGGTCCGTCATCATATAAACAATTCGTGCTTCTGGCATCCGTTCTTTTAATTGAACACATAATGCAGGCAGCATACTATGTAATTCTGCTATCAGTACAAAACTCCCCGCTAAAGACAATTCCTCCTGAGCAAATAGCCCATGATAGGGACTCTCCTGTTCTTCTAGTGTATCCACGGCCATCTGCCAGGGAGTATAGCGCATTTTCATAATATGCCCGTATTTTGATGGGTAATGTTGTCTATTACAAAAAGGTTCCAGAGCCATTATAAAGTCTGTCCCACCGGTTCCTAACTCCAAATGAGTTGCTGTAACATTAAGCAACACTGATTTCCCCACCCTTACATCTTCTTTTTGACCATAATAAATAGCACGTTGTTTTTTACCATCTGCTCGCTGAACGAGTACTTCTGTAACCCCTGTTCGTTCTTCTATACAGGTAAGAATATGACCTGCCATCATTTGTTGCATTCTCTTCATCCTCATCCATTTTATTTCTAAAAAAAGATGGAACATTATACATTCCATACCTATGCCCCTCCTCTTCCAAACTTTCTAGGACATACAAAAAAGAGCTTGGTGCGATGACCAAGCTCTTTTCCTATTCGTTATTCTACACATTCAGCGATAACCGCTAGTACCAATTCAGAAGCCTTGTATAGCTCCTCTAAAGGCATGCGTTCATTTTTTGTATGTATCTCTTCATACCCGATACCAAAGTTGACAGATGGGATGCCATGTCCGTTAAACACGTTACCGTCACTGCCCCCGCCGCTATTGGTTAGCTTCGGCTCGCGATCTACACGTTTTACCGCAGCAATCGCTTTTTGTAACACTGGCGTACCTTCATCAAATTTATAGCCGGAATACATAAACTTAACATCATTTTCACAAGTCGCCCCAAGCTCAGAAGCCACTTCTTCAAAAGCAGTCGTCATTTTTTTCACTTGTGCTTCTAATTTTTCATTTACCATACTACGTGCCTCAGACCAAATCTCTACGTAATCTGTCACGATATTGTAAGCACGACCACCTTCAAAACGGCCAATGTTTGCAGTAGTATCTTCATCAATACGTCCAAGCGGCATACGTGAAATAGCCTTGCTAGCCACAGTGATAGCGCTTATGCCATCCTCTGGATTCACACCGGCATGAGCAGCTTTTCCGTGGATTTTGGTAACAATGCGGTATTGGCCAGCTCCAGCTTTGACAATTTCGCCCACTTTCCCTGTTGAATCCAAAATAAAGCCCATTTCTGCCTTTAATTTGCTCGCATCCATGTGACGTGATCCAACTAGACCAGATTCCTCACCAACGGTTAATACAACCTGGATAGATGGGTGGGGTAGGTTTTTCTCTTTTAATGTACGAATGGCTTCAAAGATCGCCGCGATACCTGCTTTATCGTCAGCACCCAGTATCGTAGTACCATCTGTTACAACATATCCATCTTTAATGGAAGGCTTTACACCTTTGCCTGGAACGACGGTATCCATGTGGCAGCTAAACAAAATGGCAGGACCCTTAGCAGTACCTTCTAGGTTAGCAAACAAATTGTTCGCACTATGTTCTGTTTTGGAAGCAACATCATCTTCCTCTACAGAAAAGCCCAAGCTTGCCAATTTATCCTTTAATACCTCAGCAATCGCTGCTTCTTCTTTTGTTTCACTGTCAATCTGTACAAGCTCCAAAAACTCTGCAAGAATTCGTTCTTGATTAATCACATTGACTTCCTCCGTTCCCAATTCTCTATGTAACCCTTTTAGTATACCGTAAAAAAGTTAGTCTGTACTATTCAGTCGGAACTTTTTTTCTTTCCCATTTCGCGTAGCTATAATGGAATGTTGCCATGTTTTTTGGCAGGGCGTTCCTCACGTTTCTTCTTTAGCATGTCCAGAGAATGAATAAGGTATTTTCTCGTTTCTCTCGGATCAATAATATCATCTACCATGCCATGCTCTGCTGCTACATAAGGATTGGCAAATTTTTCACGGTATTCAGTAATTTTTCGTTGTCTAGTCGCCAAAGCATCTTCACTTTTCTCAATTTCTTTTGCAAAAATGACACTAGCTGCGCCCTCTGGCCCCATCACCGCTATCTCCGCATTAGGCCAAGCATATACAACATCAGCACCAATGGCTTTGGAATTTAGCGCAACGTAAGCACCGCCATATGCTTTACGAGTAATGACGCTTATTTTTGGTACAGTTGCTTCTGAGTAAGCATACAGAATTTTGGCTCCATGTCGGATAATTCCCCCATGCTCCTGATTTACTCCTGGAAAAAAGCCGGTCACGTCCACAAAGGTAACTAACGGAATATTAAAACAATCACAAGTGCGAATAAAACGTGCCAATTTATCAGACGAATCAATATCAAGTCCCCCTGCCATTACTTTAGGCTGATTGGCAATAAAGCCTACAGGTTGACCTTTTAACCGCCCAAATCCAACCACAACATTTCTAGCAAATTGTGATTGAATTTCCATGAAATCTCCATCATCTACAATGAGTTTCAACATCTTTTTCACGTCGTATACCTTAGTCCCAGCGACAGGAACAATGTCTAGCATCTCCTCTAGCCAATTTCCCTCGTCCCCGTCAAACAAAATAACGGGAGGCTCTTCACGGTAGTTTTGAGGCAAAAACTGAAGGAGACGGCGAACTTCTTCCAGCACTTCCGCCTCCGATTCAGACGTAAAATGAGCAACTCCACTTATGCTGGAATGAACCTTTGCCCCGCCAAGATCTTCACTAGAAATTCTTTCCCCTGTAACAGTTTCAATGACCTTGGGGCCCGTGATAAACATCTGCGAGCTTTTTTCTACCATAAACACAAAATCAGTGATAGCAGGCGAATAAACGGCTCCTCCAGCGCATGGTCCAAGAATGACCGAAATTTGTGGAATGACGCCTGAATAGATAGAATTCCGATAAAAAATATGCCCATAGCCATCTAGGGAAACGACCCCTTCTTGGATGCGTGCTCCTCCAGAATCATTTAAGCCTACAACAGGGGCGCCATTTTTCGCCGCCAAATCCATAATATTAGCAATTTTCTTAGCGTGCATTTCACCTAACGCCCCGCCAAAGACAGTAAAGTCCTGGGCAAACACATAAATCGTCCGTCCCTGAACTTTTCCGTATCCTGTCACAACGCCTTCCCCAGGGGCTTCCAGCTTATCTAGTCCAAACAGATTGCTGCGATGCTTTACGAATGGCTGAAGCTCTACGAAGGTTCCTGAATCCACTAACAGATCAATTCTTTCACGAGCTGTGAGCTTTCCACGTCTATGCTGGGCTTCGATTCGTTCATCTCCGCCGCCCAATTCTATTTTATTCTTCCGCTCGTATAGCTCGTCAATCTTAGCGTACATCTCATCACTCATCTGCCAGCCCCTCCTTCTGCTGTTCATACTGGCATAGCTCGAATAATACGCCATTCGCCGCTTTGGGATGCAAAAAGGCTATCTGTGCTCCATGCGCCCCTAGCTTCGCCTGTTCATGGACAAGCTGTACTCCATTCTGTTTAAATTGCTGCAATCGTCCCTCAATATCATCCACATCCAATGCAATATGATGAATACCCTCGCCTCGTTTTGTAATAAAACTAGCGATTGGGCTTTCCGGGGAGAGAGGCTCCAATAGTTCCAGATTCGTTTCTCCAATTTGCAAAAAGGCAACCTCGACCTGCTCTGATTCCACTTTTTCCCTTCCCTTAAGCTGTAGACCTAATTGTTCCGTGTAAAAGGGAAGGACCGCTTCAATTGACTGGACAGCGATGCCTATATGAGCAATTCGTTTGGGAGTTTCGTGCCAGCTATCCCTTTTAGGTCTCGCCTTGCTTCGAACAAAGTCTACAGCCGCCTGTGTTGGAGTACCCGGTGTAAAAATTTCAGCAATCCCCTGTTCTTTTAGGAAAGGAATATCTTCTTGCGGAATCACTCCGCCGCCAAAAACCATAATATCCTCAGCCTGCTGCTCTCGTAACAAACGAATTACTTCTGGAAATAATTCATTATGCGCCCCAGATAAGCAGGACAATCCAATAAAATCAACGTCCTCTTGAATCGCCGCATGTACAATTTGTGCAGGGGTTTGACGCAAGCCAGTATATACGACCTCCATCCCTGCATCACGTAAGGATTGGGCGATAACGAGTGCACCGCGATCATGGCCATCCAAACCTGGCTTTGCTACTAATACACGAATTTTTTGTTTCATCGTTGTCTTTCCTCCTTCGACCCGATTAAACCGCCCGGTACTCCCCAAAAACCTGACGTAAAACTCCACAGATTTCTCCAATCGTGGCATAAGCGCGTACACAGTCGAGAATAAACGGCATTACATTTTCTTTGCCCTCTGCGGCTGTCTTTAATCGACCGAGCGTTTGATCAACTAAAACCGCATCTCGACGATTACGCAGGTTTGCCAGTCGCTCCGTCTGTTTTGTACCAATCGATGGATCTACTCGTAAAAGCTCAGGCTGCGTCTCATTCTCAAGCGTGAACCGATTGACGCCTACTACCACTTCTTCTCCAGACTCAATATTACGTTGTGTTTCATAGGCTTGCTTGTGTATCTCACGTTGCATATATCCTGCTTCAACTGCCGCAACTGCACCACCCATTTTCTCGATTTTGTCCATATAAGCCAGAACGCCTTTTTCAATCTCGTCAGTTAAGGCTTCCACATAATACGAGCCGCCCAATGGATCGACCGTATCTGTAACCCCGCTTTCATGGGCAATAATCTGCTGAGTGCGTAGGGCAATACGTGCAGAGTCCTCAGTGGGCAGAGCAAGAGCTTCATCACGGGAATTGGTATGCAAGCTCTGCGTTCCACCCAATACAGCCGCCAACGCTTGTAAAGTAACTCGCACAATATTATTATCTGGCTGCTGTGCCGTTAAAGTAGAACCGCCTGTTTGTGTATGAACACGGAACTGCCAAGATTTTGGCTGCTTTGCTCCATAAACATTTCTCATTAAATTTGACCAGATTCTTCTGGCAGCTCTAAATTTTGCGACTTCTTCAAAGAAATGATTATGTGCATTAAAAAAGAAAGATAACTGCGGAGCAAAAAGATCGATATCAAGGCCTGCTTGCAATGCTGCTTCTACATATGCTCTGCCATCCGCTAGAGTAAAAGCTACCTCTTGTACAGCACTAGAACCCGCTTCTCGAATATGGTACCCACTAATGCTGATCGTGTTCCATTTAGGCACATGTTGCGCACAGTACGCAAAAATGTCTGTAATCAGACGCATAGAGGGCTGCGGTGGAAAAATGTAAGTACCCCTAGCAATATATTCCTTTAAAATGTCATTTTGAATTGTGCCGCTTAGGGCGTGTGACGGTGTTCCTTGTTTCTCTGCAACAACGATGTACATGGCCAATAATACAGAAGCCGGTGCATTTATGGTCATAGAGGTACTCACTTTATCGAGCGGAATCCCCTGTAATAAGGTTTCCATGTCTTCCAAGGAATCAATTGCAACACCAACCTTCCCTACTTCTCCCACCGACATAGAATCATCGGAGTCATACCCAATTTGTGTAGGCAGGTCAAAAGCAACGCTTAGTCCAGTCTGTCCCTGCTCTAACAGGTAGCGAAACCGTTTATTCGTCTCTTCTGCTGAGCCAAATCCAGCATACTGACGCATCGTCCAAAAGCGCCCTCTATACATCGTAGGTTGAACGCCACGAGTGTATGGATATTCTCCGGGAAGACCGATTTGATCCATATATGATTGATTCACTTCTTTAGGCAGATAAAGCTGCTCGACTTCCAAATCGGAAGAGGTGGAAAACCTTTTCTTGCGTTCCGGTGTTTTCTCGAGCCGTTGATTCAACCGTTGTTGCCAGTCCTGATAGATTTGGGTAAAATTATGATCAGACACGTGTTCTCCCCCAATGCCAGCATAATGGAAAAATTAAGAATTCTCCTCTATTTTATTCTAGCATAGCCTCGCCGTTTTTCAATCAACGGTAGTAGCATTTGTACATTTAAGTAAACAGATTCAATTTTTAGAAATGATGGCTTTACCTCCCTCTGGTTACAGTAAAGCCTTTTGCAACATTATTGAACATAAGAAAAGGAGCTGTCCCATATTGAAACATCAATCTACTATCGCCAAAATTCTGGTCGTTATTCTTGTATTGGCTCTCATTGTTCCGATGATTTTTCAATACATTTAGGAAACACTCTCCTATAACCATTAAAAAATACCCCCAGTCAAAAGATGGACTTGCATGGATGTCCATCTTTTCTGGGGGTATTTGGCTTTAAGCTACGTTCTTATTTAAAAATAATGACGCTGGAAGAAGCGTTATCCCATGCTAGGTTGAAGCGCAAGTTATCAGTGATTGTACGAATTGGTAACATTGGTACATTGTTTTTCAATTGTACAGCGGTTGGCAGAGTATAGTTCTTACCATTGATGTTGACAACCTTTGAACCTACTTTGAAGCTCATTGTTGTTTTTCCATATTTTACAGTAGCAGCCGCTTTTGTGTAGGTTGTGCTTACTTTCAATCCATCACGTACAAAGGTAGCTGGTACCATAGTATTACCATTCACTGTGTAAGGAGCTACAGCCAATGGGAAGGTTTTTCCTTGTGTTTTAAAGGATGCTGCACCTACTTTAAAGCTGATTCCGTTTTGCGCACCGACCGTTACTTGACGAATGAACAACGGATTTTTTTCAGCAGATGTATAAA
The DNA here is from genome assembly GCF_026891775.1 of Brevibacillus halotolerans. Taxonomy (NCBI): domain Bacteria; kingdom Bacillati; phylum Bacillota; class Bacilli; order Caryophanales; family Paenibacillaceae; genus Brevibacillus; species Brevibacillus halotolerans. The sequence goes on along the minus strand of NZ_JAPTNK010000030.1, from coordinate 16,933 downwards.
CGCCTACATTGTAAATATTAGATGCTCCAGGTGTTTGGATTTTTGCATTTTCATTTACTGCTACGCTTACTGCTTGACCTGCAGGTAGGTTAACTGATGGGTAGATAACCAAGTTTTGTCCACGAGTACCAACATAGCTTGGATATGTGCCATTAACGGTCACGGCTGTTGTTGGAATAGTCGTAGGGACACGGAAGGTTGTTGGCATAACCACTTCAATATAATCAGATGTGCTAAGACCAACGCCTAGCGCCTTAATCCCAACAGTCATACCAGTAATTGCATTTGGATTAGGCTTGCTAAGTGCTACAGTCGCTGTGCTGTTGTTAGCAGGAACCACAGGTACTGTAGGATTAGTTGGGTTTGTTGGGTTTGTTGGGTTTGTCGGATACGTAGGATTAGTCGGATTTGTTGGTGTTACTCCTCCTGCTACTACAGTAAACGATTTAGAACGATAAGTTGTATCTCTATATTTTACAGCCAGATCGTAGTTGCCTGTTGAAGTAGGCATTTTAAGGAACGCGTCGTTTTTAAATTCGATACGTACACGATCTGTACTAGAGAAGTTATAAGGTGTTGACAAGGTTACCGTACGACCCGAAACTCCAGTAGATCTCGCAGGAGTTCCATTGATTGTTACAGATGAGCTAAAAATATAGCCTGGAACCATATCTTGGGTAGGAAATTCTACATAAAGATCATTGCCGCCTCTAAGTTCATCCCTTAATCTTACATCCATTGCTACAGAGCTGCGAGCTCCTGCTTTGTTATCGGATAAAGTGACACTGTAGTCACTATCTACAGAGGAGGAACCTTTTTTCATTTCAAATTCTTTTGAAACGTAGGTCGTATTTCTATAATCAACTTCTACTTTAAAAGAGCTACTAGAAGAAGGGGTTCTGATCCCCGCATCTTTGTTAAATTTAATCGTCAGCCTTTTATCGCCGTCTGCTTTCGAGCTAGGCTTAATTTTAACTGTTCTTCCAGATACCTCAACGTCTTTTGGAGAATATCCATTTAGTTCAACGTCACTTGTGCTGATTTTATTAGGTACCATGCTAGAGTAAGGGAATGTCACTTCTACATACTTTGTATCGTCTAGCTTGTCATTTAAATCAATTCGGGAAATTTCAAGAGATGTTTTTTCATCTTGATATTTGCTTCCAAAGTCGACGGAAAAGGCGCTTTTCTCAGTTTTGCTTTTGGAAGAAGAGCTTTTACTTTTCCCGATTTTAATTGAGTCTGTTGATTTTCCTTCTCCATCATCTACAGAGATATCATATTCGTCGTCATCATCAGGGTTACCGACATCCTTGATAACAATTTCTACATCATCACCATCATCAATTTTCTTACTGATTTCAATGGTGATTTTTCCACGGCTAACAGATACGTCTTTTGGCTTGCTTCCATTTACTTTGATCGAATCTTCATCAACGTCTCTCAAGTCAAAATCTGTACCAAAATTTACAACGATCTCATCACCCTTTTTTAGATCATCTTCTGCTTCAAATTCAAGGGTGTAGGTCGTTGTCTTATCTGTTTTCGTATCTTTTGCATCAACAGACAAACCCTTAGCTGCGTATGTACTCTGCGGAACAGAGACCAAAGGTGTAATTGCTAGAGTCGATGCTAGCAGTAGGAATGCGCCTCTCTTTAGTTGTTTATTCATAATTCTCCTCCTGTTCACTCTCGATTTTTTGCCTTTGGATAAATTCAACTCTCCCTTTCAGTGTACCATTAACAGAATGTTAATAAGACAAAGTTGTTCATAACATTAAGGCAATTTTAAAATAGTATCCATTATTTAATACGAACAAATCGTGAAAAAGTTACATAAAAAAACCAAAAAAATGAGGAAGATTACCTATCTTCCTCATTTTTTCCATTTTATTTCGTGTTAGTAAATCTTCGTTTCTGGGCCAATGGCTTCCAATTTCGTTTTTACACTTTGCAGGAATCGGCCACATACTAACCCATCTAGAACACGATGATCAAGAGATAAACACAGATTAACCATGGAACGAACAGCAATCATATCGTTTATAACTACTGGACGTTTCACGATGGATTCCACGCTCATAATCGCCGCTTGCGGTGCATTGATGATAGGCTGTGACAGTACAGAACCAAATGATCCAGTATTATTTACGGTAAAGGTTCCGCCGCTCATATCATCCATCGTTAGCTTACCTGCTCGCGCTCTGTATGCTAAATCTTCAATTGATTTGGCAATGCCGTACACTGATTTTTGATCAGCATCCTTAATAACTGGAACAAATAAAGCATCCTCGCTCGCTACAGCAATAGAGATGTTTATGTTTTTACGAACGATGATTTGATCGCCTGCCCAAGAGGAGTTAAGCATCGGAAATTCTTTCAATGCTTCTACCACTGCCTTGATAAAGAATGGCAGGAAGGTTAAAGAAACGCCTTCTTTTTGCTTGAATTCATCCTTTATACGATTGCGGAAATGAACAAGATTGGTCACATCCACCTCAACCATCATCCAAGCATGCGGGGATTCATGCTTACTTTGCACCATGCGTGACGCTATCGTTTTACGAACAGGCGTCACAGGGATGCTCTGGTCCCCTGCTGCTACAGATACTTGACTTGGTGCTGAAGAGGTCATTGGACTGAGACTATTGGACTGCGGTGTTGCTGGCATAGATGGTGCTGGTGTACTAGTCGGCATTACCGCAGACTGTGGAGTAGTTGCTAATTTGTTCGCATCGGTTGCTTGCGGTAAGCCACCTTGATCAATCACCTTTTGTACATCTTTACGCGTAATTCGTCCTTCTAAGCCAGTGCCTGACACATGGGCTAGATCAATATTATGCTCCTGAGCAAGACGCATCACAGCAGGGGAATAGCGTTGTTTACTTCCCGATTGCCCCTTCGTTTCATTTTTCACAGCTCCACCTGTCGAGGCAGGAGCTGAAGACGGCATTGATGTGGCAGATTCCGGCAAGCTTACTTCTACACTGCCTGCTGAATTGCTGACACTTTCCGTTCCTTCTTCTATATAAAGAATAAGAGTACCGACACTAACCGTCTCTCCTTCAGGAACTACGATCTCCTTAATGCGTCCCGATACAGTGGAGGGCACTTCGGCGGTTACCTTATCCGTATTTACTTCAGCTAACGGATCATACTTGTTGACCACATCGCCCACATTTACAAGCCACTTGGTGATGGTCCCTTCTGTAACGCTCTCGCCCAATTGTGGCATGAGTACTTTCGTTGCCATGGTTCGTCCTCCTTTTGCCTAGAAGTGCGCTAATTCACGCATCGCTTCCAATACTTTTTCTGGACTTAACATAAAGAATTTTTCCATCGGTGGGCTGTATGGCATTGCCGGTACATCCGGTCCGCACAGACGCTTAATTGGCGCATCCAAATCGAATAGACAATGCTCAGCGATAATAGCAGCTACCTCGCCACCAACTCCGCCTTCCTTATTATCTTCATGGATGATTAACACTTTCCCCGTCTTAGATGCCGCTTCTACAATCGCTTCCTTGTCTAGCGGATAAAGTGTACGCAGATCCAGAACATGGGCAGAAATTCCTTCTTGAGCGAGCTTTTCTGCAGCCTGCAAAGCAAAATGCAGGGAGAGCCCATAGGAAATGACGGTAATATCGTCTCCTTCTCGCTTTACATCTGCCTTGCCAATTGGTACTGTGTAATCTTCCTCTGGCACTTCGCCTTTAATTAAGCGATAGCAACGTTTATGCTCAAAAAACAGAACCGGATCTTCGTCACGGATAGCTGCTTTTAATAAACCTTTTGCATCATATGGGGTTGAAGGAACTACCACTTTTAACCCTGGAACGTTCGTAAACATCGCTTCTAAGGATTGCGAATGATACAAGGCCCCATGTACCCCTCCACCAAACGGAGCTCGAACAGTAAGCGGGCAATTCCAATCATTATTGGAACGATAACGCATTTTAGCGGCCTCGGAAACAATTTGGTTCACCGCTGGCAAAATGAAATCAGCAAATTGTATCTCGGCAATAGGACGCATGCCTACCGCCGCTGCTCCGATTGCTACGCCCACAATCGCTGATTCAGCTAATGGTGTATCGATAACACGTTGCTCTCCAAACTCTTCAATCATACCATTTGATGCGCGGAAAACTCCTCCGCGTACTCCTACGTCTTCTCCCAACAGAAATACTTTAGGATCACGACGCATTTCTTCTTTCATCGCCATGGTAATTGCATCAATAAAAGAAATAACTGCCATCTTAACTCCCCCTTACGATCCGTATACGTGCATCAAAGTAGATTCTGGCGCTGGATATGGTGCCTGCTCAGCGTATTCCGTCGCTTCATCTACAATTGCTTGCACTTCGTTAGATAGAGCCAACTCTGACTCATCCGTTAAGAGGCCTGCCTCTTTTAAATATTGGGCAAAGGTGATGATGGGGTCTTGTTTTTTCGCTTCGTCCACTTCTCCACGATCGCGGTATACACGATCGTCATCATCACTTGAATGAGGTACGAGACGATAGGTTACGGCTTCGACTAAGGTAGGTCCTTCTCCAGCCTTTGCTCGATCAACCGCTTCTTTCATGACACGATACACTTCAATAGGGTCGTTACCATCTACGCTAACCCCTGGGAATCCATAACCAACTGCACGGTCAGCCACGCTTTCGCAGGCCAATTGCTTTTTCAAGGGAACGGAAATGGCATATTTATTATTTTCGCAGAAGAAAATAACCGGCAATTTATGCACCCCTGCAAAGTTAGCCCCTTCATGGAAATCACCTTGGTTGCTAGACCCTTCGCCAAAAGAGGTGAAAACTGCATGATTCTCACCTGTCATTCTACCTGCTAAGGCAATTCCAACAGCATGTGGCACCTGTGTCGTAACGGGACTCGATCCTGTTAAAATTCGGTACTTCTTCCCGCCAAAATGACCAGGCATTTGACGCCCACCACTGTTAGGATCTTCAGCCTTTGCAAAAGCTGACAGCAACGTATCACGAGCTGTTTGCCCAAAGACCATAACCGCTCCAAAATCACGATAGTACGGGCATAAATAATCTTTTTCTTTATCAAAGGCAAAAGCAGCCCCAACCTGAGCGGCTTCCTGTCCTTGGCAGGAAATAACGAATGGAACTTTACCAGCTCGGTTTAACAGCCAAAGGCGCTCATCCACTTTTCTTGCCAAGAGCATGTAGCGATACATGTCCAGCACTTGCTCATCGGTTAAACCTACAGCCTGATGACGATTCTTTGTCATAAGGTTTCCTCCCTGCATTTAAGAATGAATAGCCAGATTGTCAACATCCAGAGCCGCTTCCGCAAAGGCTTCCGACAATGTCGGGTGCGGATGAATGGTATGGGCGATCTCCCATGGGGTCGCATCCAATACACGCGCTAATGCTCCTTCTGAAATCATTTCAGTAACATGCGGCCCAATCATGTGTACACCAAGTACATCATTGGTTTGTTCATCGACAACTAATTTTACAAATCCATCGTTTTCTCCAAAAACTAATGCTTTTCCTAGTGATTTAAAACTAAATTTGCCTGTTTTAACGCGATAACCCTGTTGTTTCGCTTCTGCTTCACTTAAGCCTACACTTGCTACTTCGGGACGGCTATAGGTGCATTTGGCTACCTTTGCCGGATCAAGTGTCTCTACTGGTCGATTATTCATATGCTCAACGGCCAAAATTCCTTCGTGAGCAGCTACGTGAGCCAATTGAATTCCACCAATCACGTCTCCTACTGCATAGATATGCGGTTCAGCCGTTTGATAGGTAGAATTAACTGCAATATGCCCCTGATCTACCTTAATTTCAGTGGCTTCTATGCCTAAATTATCTACATTAGCTTGACGGCCAACAGACAAGAGCATTTTTTCAGCGATAAAGGTTTGAATTTCTCCCTTTACCTCCGCTTGTACGCTTACCTGACCTTCCGCCACCTGAGCGGTTTCGGACATTACTTTTGCATTTGTCACGATTTTTACTTTTCGTTTTTTAAGTATGCGAGTTAATTCCTTACTGATATCAGCATCCTCTGTTGGCAAAATGCGATCCCCGTACTCGATTACGGTCACATCCACACCAAAGTCGCTTAACAAGGATGCCCATTCCATACCGATAACTCCACCACCAACGATGATCATAGACGCTGGGAGCTGTTCCATTTCCAACGCTTCATCGCTCGTCATTATATGTATTCCATCTATATTTAGGCCAGGTAAAACGCGTGGTCTAGAGCCAGTTGCAATCAATAAGAAGCGAGGAACGATGATTTCTTGTTCACCATCCGTTGTCTCAATGCGCACCGCACCAGCTTGCGGAGAAAATATGCTTGGTCCCATTACGCGACCAAATCCTTGATATATTTTGATTTTTCCTTTGCTCATCAAGTATTCTACGCCTTTATGCAATTGCTCCGTAATCGAGCGTTTGCGCTGTTGTACCAGCCCAAAATCCAGCTCTACATTACCTGTGCGTACCCCATATTTCTCACTTTCCTTGATCGTGGCAAAAACCTCGGCACTACGCAATAATGCTTTGGATGGTATGCATCCGCGGTGTAGGCACGTTCCGCCCATTTTATCCTTTTCGACGATGGCTACCGACATGCCTAATTGTGTGGCACGGATCGCCGCTACATAGCCGCCAATTCCTCCACCAAGCACGACAAGATCAAATTCTTGGGACATGTTCATATCTCCTTTACCCTGTAGTAGCTATGTGTTGCTTTTGCCTTACCGAGACACATTATACCACATTCCATGACCTGGTACTAAAAAAAGAGTTGGATGTGTCAAGAAATGGTCCAACTCCTACTCTTTTCTCATTTGTTCTGCCTTTTTATCTTGGGATTTGGCATAAAGTAGATCGTGTAGGTAGTGCAAGAATCAATTACATTCTTGCACTACCGTACTACCAATGCTTTTTTCAGTCAAGTTGTTCTTACTTTGGTAAGCTTGCTTTTGGATCACGCAAAAACGTTTTACGTGATCTAGCTAGACGAGCAATACGCTCCTCTGCCATGCGATCAGCCGCTTTGTACGTAGGAATATTATCGCGATCTGCAATCTCAAACACGCGGTTCATATTATCGTAAATCGTCTCTACCTTCTTCATAGCACGTTCACGGTTGTAGCCATGCAATTCATCTGCAACGTTAATGACACCACCAGCGTTAATTACATAATCAGGTGCATAGACGATGCCCATTTCCTGGATAATGTCGCCGTGACGTTCTTCTTTTAATTGATTATTAGCCGCTCCAGCAATTACTTTGGCTTTAAATTGTGGAATGGTGTCATCATTGATAATTGCACCTAATGCACATGGAGAGAAGATATCGCACTCAACGCCGAAGATTTCATTGACTCCTACCGCTTTAGCTCCGAAGTCCACAACCGCACGTTGAACATTTTCCGTGTTAATATCCGTTACAATTAGATTTGCGCCTTCTTCATGCAGATAACGGCACAAATTGTAAGCAACATTCCCTACCCCTTGAATAGCAATTGTTTTACCGGAGAGATCATCATGACCAAAGCCGCGTTTTGCTGCTGCCTTCATCCCGCGATACACACCATAGGCTGTTACAGGAGAAGGATTTCCACCAGAACCAAATGCTGGAGATACGCCTGTTACATAGTTAGTTTCTTGATAAATTAAATCCATATCAGCAACAGTTGTTCCTACATCTTCAGCCGTAATATAACGTCCGTTCAAGCCTTGGACAAAACGCCCGAATGCTCGGAATAACTCTTCGCTCTTATCTTTACGAGGATCACCGATAATAACCGCTTTTCCTCCGCCCAAATTAAGTCCTGCTGCCGCAGCTTTATACGTCATACCACGAGACAAGCGAAGTGCATCTTCAATTGCCTCTTCTTCGGAATTATACATCCACATCCGTGTACCACCCAAAGCTGGGCCAAGCGTTGTATCATGAATTGCAATAATTGCTTTTAATCCAGAAGTCTCATCCTGACAAAACACCAATTGTTCGTAATCGTATTTTTGCATATAATCAAAGATTTTCATGAGTAGCCCTCCTGCTGTTTCTATTCCAAAACGATTTTTGGGGTTTGTTTTTCTTTCTATGAATTCGCTTACACAACCTACCTTTTTTCTAAAGCAATAAGCATGCCAACCCACAAGATATTTGTGAACAATCGGTGGAGAGGATGTGAACAACACGTTTCACTTTATCTATGATGAAATATTTTGCACTACTTTGCAATCCTTTGCACGCAAAATTTTGCAGATCTTCACAAACCATCTTGTGGATTCGTTTCCAAAATACCTAGTTTCTCCATTTTGTAATAAAGATTGCGTAAGGATACACCTAACTGCTTAGCTGCTTCTGTTCGATTGCCCTTTGCCTTATGTAACTCTTGTAAAATACATTGTTTCTCCGCCTCTTCGACGGCTTGCTTCAAGGTTCTACTTTTCCTATTAGTTGGTTTCTGATTGACCGCTTCCGTTTGAGAAGCATAAGTTCGTTCCAAGGGTGGCAAATGATGCGGCATGATCTCTATCTCTGTAAATTTCATGTGAATAATAGCCCGTCCCAAAATATTTTCGAGTTCACGAACGTTACCTGGCCAACGGTATCCTTTTAGGACTTCTAGTGTGGATTTGTTGATTTGCTGCACGTGGCGACCATATTCGAGATTAAATTTTTGAAGCAAAAAACTAGCAAGCGCTTCCAAGTCCTCCTGCCGTTGACGCAAAGGTGGTATGTAGATCGGGAGCACATGTAAGCGATAATACAAATCTTCTCGGAATTTGCCAGCTTGTATTGCTGTTTCCATATGAACATGTGTAGCTGCAATAATGCGAACATCGATTGGAATCGCTTTGGTGCCACCAACACGGATAATCTCTTTTTCCTGTAATACGCGTAAAAGCTTAGCCTGCATACCCATTGATAGCTCACCAATTTCATCTAGGAAAATGGTACCGCCACTAGCTTCCTCAAATAGACCGCGCTTGCCTCCACGTTTTGCACCAGTGAAGGCTCCCTCCTCATAACCAAACAGTTCACTCTCTAACAGGGTCTCAGATAAGGATGCACAATTAACCCGAATGAATTGATTGTACTTTCGCGAGCTTCCATTATGAATCGCATGGGCAAACAATTCTTTACCCGTCCCTGATTCACCGCGCAAAATGACCGTAGCTGGAGTCATGGCAGCCAGCTTAGCCTGTTCAATCGCACCCTTCATCGTTTCACTATCCCCGATAATATCATCGAAGGTATACTTTGCTTCCAGAGTGCGGATCAGTCGTTTAGCCGTCTCTAATTCTTCAGATAAGGTCTTAAATTCAGATATATCATGAATAACGCCTACACTGCCACGCAATTCTCCATTAACCAGTACCGGGGCTACGTTTACCACCACATCCTTACGCATTGGCCCTAGTTTCATACGTACACCGCGAACTGGTTTTTTGGTACGCAGCACTTGCATATGCATACTCTCACCTTCAGAAATATCCACAGTAGCTGGCTTGCCTATAACATCCTTGGGTGTCATTCCCGTAATGCGCGTATAGGCTGGGTTAATCAATAGTCCGATCCCATCTCCATCAACAACAGAAATCGCCTCGTCAGAGGAATGTAAAATTCCTTGCAATAAGCTTTGTAATTCTTTTAAATCGGTTACCTCTTCAAGTAAAGATATAATTTCGGTAATATCTCGGAAGACGGAGACAGCCCCGACCACTTCCCCAGCATCATTTCGTACAGGTACTCGATTCGTAATAATACGAGTGTCATTTGTTAAGGCCTGCTCCTGATTAATCTCTGGCTGACCGGATTTAAGTACATAGTGCAAACGTGTATTCGGAATCGTATGCTCCGCACGCGTACCAATCACTTCATTCTTAGACAACCCCATCAGCTTTTCACTAGCTCGATTAAAGATCGTTACCTTCCCCTCTTCATTGACAGCAATAATTGCGTCATGAGTGGAGTTTAGCATGGTATCATACTCTCGTTGCTTCTGACGAAGTGTCTGAATGAGCTTTTCGCGCTCACGAATCAATCTCATGATAATACTCGTAAAGTTACCTGGTATTAAAACCGTTTCAGCACGCTTTTTCTTTAAAATGTCATCATAGGCATGAGGATCGCCAGTTGCTTCTAAAATCAAATCCACATCAGCCAAATAAGGAACATAATCCGTCCCTACCTGTATCCCAAGAGAGTTAGCCACTAGTATACCTGGGGCATCAGCATTGTGGTCGATCACAGCAATCAGCTTTACACCCTCCATCTGCAACAATAAGTGGATTAGTAGTGTACCGCCTTTTCCAGCCCCCACTACAATAACTTTATGCATATAAAACCCACCCCTTTCATTGAGGACTGCTGCTATGGCTGAATCTTCCACCTTACATTTTATCGTATTTTGTAGGTTAGACAAGCATCCCCATATGTTTTATGATGGAAATAAACAAACCTTTACAAAAGGATGTGTCTTGGTTGCTTGGTCAAAGACTGGTTGCGTTGCTCATCATGGTAATTCCCGCTGTCATCGCAGGCTGGGGCTTTAAGATAATGCGCGATACACTCTATCAATACTTTAATCCTGATATCAATCAATTTATGTGGGGGCACTTCACTTTAGGAGCCTTTTTATTTGTTGTGCCTATTGCATTTATTGGAGGCTTTATTTTGCATCATGACCGTAAACGCAATCGCGTTCAACCGCGCTTTATGAAGCGAGATCCCGATGAAGATGATGAGTAAGAAGCTTCGCTATGCATAGGCGGAGCTTTTTTTCCTCCCAATAAATCTAGTTTATGCAAAAGAGGGCGATTTCGGATAAAGGTCGTAAATGAATAACGCTCTGCCAATATATGCAGAAACAGAAACAGTAGAAAAAAAACAATTTTGATGTTCAAGGGAGTAGTACTGATTAACGTGTACCCTAAAATAAATCCAAGATAATTGGAGCCTGTATCTCCTAGCATGACCATACGTTTTGCATCATGATAAAATAAAAGAAGGGTCGCACTTATAATGGGATAAATCATGATCCACGACACTGGTACGCTAAAAAAAGGAGTCGATACTAACACAAGAATAAATAAGCTCAAAAATACCTTACTGGCTCTTCCAGGTCGCAGATCAAATAGGTTTATTAGATTAATCGACAAGGCAAGGAGGATGGTATGAAACAGAATCTCCAGCACATTATCATATAACGCCAGACAAATAATGAGAGAGATATTGCCCCCTGCCCAGGCTTTTAAAAAGCCACTGGTCATTCTTCGTTCAGTAATTAGGATACCGACATGTCCGCGGAATCCCTTAATATGCTTATCGTGCGCGCAGTCATCCTGCCAGCCCAGCGCGGCGATTGCAAAAGAACCACAAAGAAAAAACACCCCCAATTTCCAAGGTAATGCTACAGAAGGCTGAAAGCACCATAATAGCAAGAGCAACAAATAGGTACTGGTAATATAAAAAAATAAAAACCACCCGCAGCCTGTTGGTATCAATTCCTCCTGATAATTTAATCTGACAATCTCATGTTTCTTCAATATTTTAATTCCCCGAAGGAAAAATACATCGTGCAAGATCAGCGGGAGCATGATGGCAATACAGGATAGTAATGGTATGGAGCTATTATTCATCTCTTTTCCACCTCCTGCCGCTTGCGTTGTAAGGTTCGGTACACATGCCAAAACTCTTTGCCCCTATGCAAAAATCCGTGAAGATTGTTTGTTGTATAACGATGTGTGAAATTCACCGGAACTTCTATGATTCGATATCCAGCTCGTAAAATATCAATTGTCATTGCTACCTCAATCCCAAACCCACAATCCACGAAACGGACACAGGAAAACAAATCGCGTCTAAAAGCCCTTTGTCCGGATAAAGGGGCTTGCAGCTTCTGCAGAGTCATCTGTACTATCCCTTGATGGGCCAGCTTTTTAGCTAGTCCAAAGCCAGCCTTACGAGGGGCTTTAGGCAATATAGCTATCGACATATCACAATCTTTTCTGACGACAGGAGTCAGTAATTTATCTACTTCACAGGCGCTCTTTTGTAAATCAGCATCCAAAAACAAAATAATATCACCTGTCGCTTCCTTCCAACCCGCATGCAAAGCAGCTCCCTTGCCAACATTCTTAGGCATGATAATGAGCTGATCCACCCAAGGCCGAGCGATGTCAGCAGTACAATCGATACTCCCATCATCTACTACAATCAACTCATGGATGAACGATGACCCTCTTAATGTAGAAACGGTTTCCTCAATCCAATCCTGCTCATTAAAGGCTGGAATAATCGCGCTAACTCTCATACCATTCCCCTACTAACGTGCGTCCAGAGCATATAGCCAACAGTACGAATGGTTGGATGCATGAATAAAAGCAGAAGAAGTAAGCACAAAGAGCTTGCCACAACAGTAGCCACAGAAGGCTTGTACATTTCTTTTTGCTGAATCAAGTAATGAACGCCCTTTGCGTCAATCAGCTTATGTCCAATGCGAGTACGAATAAGAAAAGTACTAGCCATTCCCTTTCTTCCTTTTTCCAAGAAATCTTGCATGTTGGTATGACTCCCGACTGTAATAATCCGAGTAGCCTGACCTTGATAAGCAACTAGCATAGCTACGTCCTCACTCGTACCAGGAGCGGGTAAGAGCTGATACGACACCCCCAGCCTATCTAACCGACTTCGCCCCGGTGCGATTCCATTTTTATAAGCGTGCAAGATAATGTCTGCTCCAGAAAACAGGGCCCGATCCGATACGCTATCTAAATCACCTATAATAACGTCAGGAATCCATCCACAGCTCAGGATGACATCAGCTCCCCCATCTACCGCAAGCAGAATCGGTCGATACTTCTTTATAAATGAGGATAATGAGTGAAGATCGTCTCGTGCACAGGGCCCACGGTTCACAAGCACAACAAATCGATTCGTAAACGACGCACGGATGCAGACAGATGGAAGTTTCGCTGTAAAAAGGTTTTTTTCTTGTTCCAGAAACGATAGTGTATTTGTTAGAAACTCTATGTAATGTTTTGGCTCGTGATTTATAGCTTGCTGCGCTCTCGTTTTGTAATCTGACATACGAAATGGACGTAGAGCAATCTTGATTAGTTGTTTGGCAGGAAGAGCATGTAAGCAATCATTGATAATTTCGATTTGCTTTCCGTCTAAAAACTCTTGTAAATCTCTTGTAACAGTTGCTGTATGTTCGATCTCATAAAGTATTATGTTCTCTTGTAAAAGAAGGGCTGCTCCTTCTGTCAAAAAATCGCCTGTCAAAAAGGGGGAGAGATTGATAACTGCTTGTACTTGAGATGCAATCAGGTCTTCAGCCGCTGTTACATCCAGATTTTTATGGTCAATCATGGCAATATGCCCTGCCTTTAATCGTTGACACAGCCACTTGGTTTTTGAATCTGTCATGAGGGTTCCCTTAATGTGAACAGAATCGGACTTGCCTTTACGCCATCTCATTATTACTCCACCTCCTATTTCTAGTATGACGTAACCCCTTCTTGATCATGCGTCAATAGGAGAACGTCATTCGAATTGACTTTGGATTCTTACACGAAATAAACATAAAAAAAGAAGCTTTGCAAAAGCAAAAGCTTCTCATGATGAAACCACTTACATTTTACAATTACGCACCTGTTGCGAATTTAAGAATAAGGAAATCGGCGTAGACAAATACTGCTAATGACACCAAGCCAAACGCTGTGGCAAACCTGTTTTTCGCCTTTATGGAACGAAAGACCCCAGCCAAAATAAACAGAGTTATCAGAAACATGGTTACGTCCATAACCCATTGCATCCCAATTCAACCCCTTTGCAAATAATATACCTGTCCAAGAATAGCAAACAATGGCAATTCAATTATATAATGTAGCCAATATTGAAACAAGTCATAACAGCAATTGTGACAAGTAAATTCACAAGTTTCCCACCACTCTATAGATTGGCAACTTTCCTACTTGGTCAACTTTTCTATCTTTTATTTTCCTGCAACCCTTTTGGTTGTATAACCTCTAGCATTTTGTCGCTCCAACTATCAGTCGCATCCCTAGCCTTATACGCTTCCTTTAAGAGTGGATTATGAAAAGGTTAAGCAGATGGTGTTACAAAATGTAGGGATTGCTCTGCTACCTTCACGTTTCGTTCAACAGGAACAGCTACAGGGAACATTAGTTACAATTGATATTTCCCAAGGCACGTTTACCTGGCCTACACTACTCGCCTATCCTGCTGAAAAAGCAAACGATCTGCGTCTCGCATCCTTTATAGATTGGGTGATACAGCATTATGATCACTGATGGGATTGGTAAAAGTTTTTCATTCCTTTTTGACTAATTGACGCCATGTGTTTTGCGGAATTGGGGATGCTATGAAAGACATTTTCAACAGCTAACCATTGAAGAAAGGAAGTGTCATGATGTCCAAGCATAACGGAGTCAAACCTAAGCAAAGCGATAAAAATAACCCCTCACAAACGCGATCTTCCCATACCATGAGCAAGGAATCGCAAGCAAAACCTATTTCCCGATAGCGCTAAAGTGAACCAGTGGAAAGGAGGCTATCTCATGCACATGCTTACATCACAATACAACCAACAAATCAATATGCATAAGCAACAAGCTCAAGCCCATCTCACTCAAGCTCAGGCTCACGAGCACCAAGCTCTGATCCATCGTCAACAGGCTGATTTACATGATAAACAGGCAATGCTTTTAATGCAGTCTTCCCAGCAGATGACTCAAAATTCAGCGGCAATGCCGGTTTATTCTCAGCAACTTATGAACCAAACCATTGACAGGCAACAGCAGGAAAATCAGGTTGCATACAATAACCAAGTTTCAAAGGCTTCTCTAGCTTTTAAAGGCAAGGTTCCAAGCGACGAGGAATTAGCTGCCGGACATAAATCGTTAAGTTAATGATTTGTTCCAAGCTTAAAAAAGTTACCCCCCTTTTACTACTAAGGTTAAAGGGGGGTAACTTTTTACATATCGTCCGTCTAATAAGCAGGTTGTTTCCAACAAAGGATTACATAACAATAAAAACTGGGCACCTTCCTTGTACTCCCATCTTCTTTGAATAAAAAAAGGCCTACCCCCTTTTTTTAAAATGAAACTTTCTGTTCTACTGCCTTGTCTAATAGTGGAACCAAACGATTGGAGCATTTGTTTGAAAGGAGAGAACGATATGCGCGCGCATACTCCCAATCATTCCTCGAAGGAGAGCGATCATCTTTATAAACTTATTGAAGAAAACAAGGAGCAATTGTACAGACTCGCTTACAGTTTTGTAAAAAACAGAGAAGAAGCACTGGATATCGTACAGGAAACGATATATAAAGCTATCGTTTCAATTGATACCCTGAGAAAACCTGAATTTCTCAAATCATGGCTGTATCGTATCGCGATTAATTGCTCTCATAATTCCTTGCGAAAGACGCGAAGAATGGTAGTTATGGACACGAGCATTTTGGAAAATGTTATGCAGCATTCGGATAAAAATCGGGATGATATCTTCGATGTGAGACAGGCACTAGAAAAACTCGATCTAAAATATAAGACAGTAATTATCTTACGATTTTTCGAAGATATGACACTGGAGTCCGTAGCAGAAATCTTGGACGTGCCCTTAAGTACTGTTAAAACGCGTCTCTATCGGGGACTTCAAAAATTAAAAATTGATTTGCAGGAGGTTGAACATCTTGAACAATCAATTAAATGAAGTAAAAAAGAGCTATGAAAGCATCGAAATACCCAAGGAGCTAGATGCTGTAATCCAATCGGCTAAAGCAAAGGCTAATGCAGAATTATCATCACGAAAGAAGGGAGAAAGACCAATGAAAATGAAAACTAACAGAATGGTAATGAAAGGGCTTGGCGGGGTCGCTGCCATGTTTATATTGTTTGGCGTTGCCGTCAACACACTACCGAGCTTTGTTGCTGCTGCAGCACATGTACCGTTTCTAGGAAGCCTTGTAAAGGTATTGCAATTTAATGGCGGGTATGCCGATGGCGGCGAAATAACGGATGGAAGTAGCATCAAGCCAATTACGCTCGTAAAAGAAAAAGATGCCGAGCAAATTGTCATCAACTTTGCCCAAGGTAACGAGGAATTGGGGGAAGCACCAAAAAAAACCGCCCCTGCTTTCAACGTATCCTATCAGGAAAATCCATACACAATGACTTTTACCTTGAATGGCGTAAGATGGTTTGATCAGCAAACCTTTGAGGAACTGAAGAAAAGCGATTTGATAGCAGATGCATACCGGTTGGTTACATTAGACGATTCTTCTGATCGTTTCGTATTTGTCTTTACATCACCAGTGAAATATGAAGTAAAGGAATATTCGGACCCTGCCCAAATCGTATTGAATCTTTCAAAAGATAATCAGGCACAGCTAAAAACTGTATACTCCATCAGAACTGCCGCATATCCACTTGGGGAACAATTTGCTCTCATGGAATATGCCTTGTCTGAGGAAAAAGGAATTCGTGTGTTAAAAGACAGCGAGAATAGGTTTTATATTGAAGTAGGAATGTTAGAAAACATGGAGGCAGCAAAACAAAAAGCTTCGGAAATAAATGAAAAGTACGCGAAAACCTTTAAAGAAGAGTACGGAATTGAATTTAACGTCTTTGTTGAAAAAAGGGGAAAATAAACGTTCCATACTGGACGGAACTGTTCCTTTGAGCCAGAAATAATCGAACACTCCATAAAAAATAGGATGCCGAACTCCCACTCAAATTGGTGACACGGCATCCTATTTCTATTCGTTGCATTATTCGTAACGCAATGCTTCAATTGGATCAAGCTTGGCTGCTTTGTTTGCCGGATAGATTCCAAAGAAGATCCCGATTGCACTAGAGAAGCCAAATGCGATCAGAATACTATCCCAGGATGTAAC
>NZ_JAPTNK010000003.1:0-445240 GCF_026891775.1 Brevibacillus halotolerans | reverse complement strand
CCACTGTTCTTTTAAAATCTTCATTGTATCTCTTGTTCGTTTTTTTGTGTTCCATCCGGACTCATCTCCTCTTGTTTTCATTGTAAGGACTTAACTAAGAGGTGTCCATGAAACTATACTAACTCCAGTATTATCATGTTTATGTTTAAAACTAATGTTTTCGATTCTACTTAAAATGAATTGAAAATATTGTACAATCTTTTTGATGAAAAAGTTACTTGGAAATAGTATTAAAGGTCTTTTTAAAAGAGAAGTCTATCATTTATCTCTGAGGTGACATAATGATTATAAAATTTCGAGTACTAGGAAGTAAAAGAAAGTCCTTATCTTACTGATAGGCAGTTTTTTTATAAGAGGATTCATGGAACGACTGATGGGGAATATAGTACTCTTTATGGTGTTTATTTTTCATATAACAATAATGTTGAATGGATTGGGACTTTGAAGATGGGAGAGAAGTAGAAATGGTTGTATATGATTCCTGTGTATAAAGTCGGCGGAGAGAGATTGAATTTTTACCAAAAGTTTATAGGGTTCCCGTAGCAGAGTTTCTAGCTGAACAAGCATGAATGTAAAACGTTTTTCTCAGATAAGAGAGGTTTCCTGTCCACTTGACAATGGAATATTCTGTTATATTTAACAATCGATCAGTATCAGTGCAGTATCATTTTTCGACTTGAAAAGGTCTTATTACATAATTGTTACTAGTGGTTGTAAATAGCTCTGGTTACCGTACTAAGATTAATATCAAGATAATCTGCTAGTTCTCTTTGAGGCGGAAGTTTGGTATTAGGTGAGAGATAGCCATTGAGAATATCATATTCTAATAAACTTGCAATGGATCGATATATGGGAGAAACAAGCTGCTTCTTATCTGGTTTCCATGTCATTGGGTAATTTTCAAATGAATTTACAGGCATATTAAACCTCCTGATAATTGTCTTGCATACAATTCTATCATTGGAAGCATACAATTGCGATGATAAAGTAATTTGTAAGTTTTAGATAAAAACAAGGAGGTTATTAGTAATGAAATATTACGTGGTAAACGCGTTTGCTGAAAAATTGTTTGAAGGAAATCCTGCGGGTGTCTGTATTATGGAGGAATGGCTGCCAGATAACACTATGCAGAAGATCGCTACTGAAAACAACCTTTCTGAAACAGCATTTGCTGTCAAAGAGGGAGATATAGACAATTATCGTTTAAGATGGTTTACACCAGGAGGGGAAATTGATCTTTGTGGAAATGCTACTCTGGCAACTGCATATGTAATCACTAACTATTATGAAAAAGAACTAGAAAAAATCAGATTTCAAACAATGAGCGGAGAATTGGTTGTTTTGAAAAATTGCAATATTTATGAATTGGATTTTCCGAGTATTGAAGTTGAGGAATATATGCTGACAGAACAGATGGTGGAAGCACTTGGTGTAAAGCCTATTGAAACATATATAGGGAGAGATTTGGTGTTTGTACTCGAAAATGAAGAAGCACTGCTTAATTTATCCCCTGATTTTGCCAAATTAGCACAATTTCCAGAAGGACTTGCAGTTTTTGTGACTGCAAAAGGAAAAGCGGTTGATTTTGTATCCAGAGCTTTTTGGCCAAAGTTACAGGTAAACGAAGATCCAGTTTGTGGCTCAGCGCATTGTAGTTTAACTCCTTTTTGGGCAAAACGACTAGGAAAAAACGAAATGATTGCTAGACAGCTTTCTAAACGTGGTGGAACACTATACTGTAAATTTATCGGGGAAAGAGTAAAAATTAGTGGTTCTGCTGTTTTATATTCTATCGCTGACCTTCAGATAAATTGTTAAGGATTGAGAAAGTATTGTGGAAATAGAACGAAAAATTAAATAATTAGGTATTACACTTGCCTCTTAGTTGTTGTATTACGTGTTTGGTATCTTAGGTCAGCATGCTCGTACAGCTGTTGGTGTCAATCAGATTTCGATGGATATTACAGTCGAAATTGACTTGTAACGAAATTCATCTTTCCAGAGCTAGCCGAGTTTTGTTTACAGGATATCTTACTTCACGTCAGTATGACTACATATTAACAATTAGCTGGTGGAAAGAAACGAAAGAGGGCAGAGGTTTATAAAATCAGCTTAGGGATGGATAGATAAATTTGATTCAACGTTTAAACAGATTCAAGTGAAAGAATGATGAGGATTTTTGATGGATACCTGTTGAGAATGTGGTAAATATAGAAGCGTAAGCAGTGCTCCTGTGGGGCAGGGATACAGCAAACACCCCACCATTGATTGTTACATTTGGCATCAATAGCCTAGCGCTTGGCGTTTGTTTTCGCAACCTTCTGCTTTGGATTTAATTTCAAAACGGGCAAAGGAATTAGTCCAAAAAACTCGCGAAAAAATCTCCACCCTGTGCCCTTCATTTCGATTTTCGTACCTTCATAAAAAGCGCCCGTTAAATTGAAAAATTAAGACTTCGATTGAGTTTCCCATTCTTTGAAGTAATTCATTAGTTCTTGATGATATGCTCTATTTGTATTCATGATTTCGCAACCTCTATCGTCATAAAGATGGAAAATACAATTTGTATTGATGTTTACTAAGAATACATCAGGCTCATAAAAACTACCTTTTTTTCTTAAACGAGGCTGTAATTCATAAAAATCTTTATGTATCAATGTTTTTAATAACCACTCTAATTTTAAGTCAGATACTTTACAAAACAATTCCATCTGCTGCACAAACTCATTATCTTCATCATCCTGCCAATAATATTCATGAAGACGTAATGAATATTTTAGCTTTTGATTTTTTACATAACGTTTAAAAAAGTTTGGATATGCTGTTTTTTTTGTTTCATTCGGATATGAGTTCACAACAACAATGACATCATCCTTTTGTTGAAATAGCAAGGAAGTAATTTCAGAAACTTGCTCATACACCCTATAAAACATATCCATATTAAGTTGACCATTGCGATCTAAT
The DNA here is from genome assembly GCF_026891775.1 of Brevibacillus halotolerans. Lineage (NCBI taxonomy): Bacteria > Bacillati > Bacillota > Bacilli > Caryophanales > Paenibacillaceae > Brevibacillus > Brevibacillus halotolerans. The sequence goes on along the minus strand of NZ_JAPTNK010000003.1, from coordinate 442,276 downwards.
TGATATATATGATCGCCTAATTCAACATGGATTCCTAGTCCCCAAAGATGATAAAAATCAGGCATTAACTTTAAATTATGATAATGCTCTTCCATAAATTTTTTTAATTCCATATATACCACCTTACTTATTGATTGCTTCCCTTTTCTTAAAGATCCGTTACTTGAACTACTCCCACTTACTTCGTGGAAGTGGGAGATTCCTAAGTACGGAAACCTATTGATTTCTAATTGATTAGGCTATCCCCGTAGTCCCTACGGTTAGAAGTCGTATCGCTTTATTTCTTAGGTTTAAACCTGCATAAAGCTCTCTGGCGTGATGTGTACCACAAGATGGGCAATTCCAATCACGAAGGTTGAGATTCTTAACGTCTTTGTTTTGGTAGCCATAGCAGGAGCATAATTGAGAACTTGCAAAAGTTTTTACTAATTCTTTTTTCAATTGAGTCAACCCGACAGAGCACGTATTGTATGTAATGCTTTCTCTCCAAAATCCTTTCTTACTAACAAGACTCTTCCTTTAAAAATCAATTCTAACTTATCGGTTTCTCCAAATTCTGTCAAGAAAAAATCCGTGTGATCTTACAATCTGAGTTATTCTTTGATGAGATTTCAGATGCATATGTAACAACATCAAATTCTTTTTCAAAACATTTATCGTTCGGTAAAGCAAAGACTTCGGTTCATTAAATTCATTATCATATAGGGGTAGCATCAGGAAATTGCCGTTATCTTAACTTTTATGTGACAATCACTGTTTAATCAATGGCTCACATTGTTTAAATGTATTCAAAGTAGTTTTAAGCTTGTTTTGTTCGCTGATAATAAAGTATTGGACTGACCTCAAAAACAAACATAGCGACAAGCCATGGACCATAAAAATAAAGTCCTAGACTGCAACTGTTTTATTAAGCTGACGTTTACCGTTAGTTTAATAAAAGTCAGCAAACAAAAAGAATCAATTTTGAAAAAAGATTGAACAAAATTGATTCTACAATATCGGATGGAAATGTAATATAAGAAGTTTGATCATTAGATGGGTTTTGTTGAACTACAATTGTGGTGCTTCCATACCAAATTTTGCCCATTCCTCTTTTGAAGGACCATAAATTCCTGGAACAGTTAATCCTGCCTGTCGCATAAGAACCGTCATTTGTCCTCGATGGTGGCTTTGATGTTGAATCAAAAACATTAATAGTGAACCATTTGGCATCTGTTGACCTATAAATTCGATGCGTTCTTGTAGTGTATGGTCAGTCCATTCTTTTTTTAATGCCTGTACAAAAGCATTACTAGCTTGATGATAACTGTCTGCTATAAACTGAGCCGTAGTAGGAACGGGATAATCTTCGGCTGGGGCATCAAACGTTAAGTTTGTATTTGAAGTAATAATGCGAATGGCAGCAACGGTATGCCAGGCAATACGTCCTAAAGTCCAACTTTGTGAAGTTATTTCCTGTTTAAGTGATTCATCAGTTAGATTACGCAGTAGTTTCTGTGTAGCAGAAGCTTCGAACTCCCAAGATTTTAAAAAATGGTCTAAGGTATGGAACATAAAAAATCCCCCTAAAAATGTCTGTTTAATTTTTTTTAATAACGTTACAAGATAGATTTGAATTTTTAACAGATTAATTGAAATATTCTATAATATCTACACTAAATCCTTCTTACGCTAATCTCTCCTGCCCGTCAGCGTATTACCCCATCGTCAGGCTTCTGAAGTTCGGTAGGAAACTACCACAGCGCGACGGACTTCGGAAGCCGAAAGGTGGGCAAAACCAACTATATGTTAAAGGGGTGCTGTGATATGGGTGAGGAGCAAGTGAATAGTTCAAATGGTTTGAGTTTCAAAGTGAATCTAGATGTGGTAGAAGGATTGAAAAGCGTAGAGGAGATAAGACGTTTAGCGGAAGCAACTACTATATTGTTGTATACCGTTTGAACGAACTTACAAGCGAGTAACGGGATTAGTCGAATCAGATTTGAGCTTGTCTTTAACTAAGGAATTGCGGGATGAAGTAGCAAGGCGTCCTGTAGGCAAGGAACCCATTTATATTCGTTCGCCACAGGCTACTGCAAGCTAATCGTTGATCATTATGGGATAGGGCAAGCAGAGACTATAGAGGTACTGGGCCAGCACATATTTTGATTAATCAGGACAGGTAGTATTTTTTAGCTTTATTAGATGGTCCTGTGATTGGGAAGAAGGAGTGGGGCAAAATGAAATGAACAATGTTCTGATTGGAGATGGTGAACGTGGGAAACGGGGCGATCCACTTAATGCTACTGATCTTTGCAAAATAGGTGGCTATTCAAAATTACAAGGATACTGTCTAATCCAATCGCTCTTAGACAAGAGAGCATTAGGCTTTTTAGCGTTGTCCGGCGAGGAAAAAGTGTATGTGGTCAACCCTGACTACTACACAAACGGCAGAGAGGTGTTGCCTGAGATTCACCGGTATTTTGAAAATGGAGATAACAAAAAAACGGATATTCCCCCGATAGATCAAAAATTCCTAAATCCTATGGGGGAGTATGGCGGAAGGCTGTTTTCTCTTTCCTATAGACAGGAATAAATAGCTTTTTAAAAAAATTCAGAAATAACTCTAGCCCATGTGGCTCTATGCGCCAACCTTGTTTTTGGGGTGTCAATATTCTTAATTCTTAATACTAACACCAGAGAGCAAAAACACGTCATTAGACCAATAAAAACGCAACAAAATAAATGTTTGTAATAATTGGAAGGAAATACCGTATAACTCTAGAATAAGTCCCTTATGTAAAATATTTTAATAGTGTTAGGAGGATTTGAAATTTTTAAAGGTAATTCTATTTTCCTTTCAGTCATCTTGTCGCTATCGATTTTATCTTCTTCTCTAGTATTAGGTCCAGCATCAATTTCGGCAGCAGATCATGGAGGTATCCCAATCAATATTAATAAGGAGCAAAAAGGTGTTCTTCCTGCAATCTGGATAATTGCTGGGCTTTTAACAGCAGGAGCCACTACTTTTACGATCTACACAGTCCACGAAAGAAATTATGATATGGCTGAACGACGCGCTCAAGATTGTAAAGATGCAGGGGGAGTTGCAGACGTAAAAAATACTTTTCCTGGTATTGGATATGATGTCAAATGCAAAATTCCACAATAATTAGTAAGAGGAAAAAAATGTTCTACCCCCTGTTGATTATAATCTTAGTAATTGGTTGCTTTGTTTTCTTAAGCCTTCTTCATGATAGAAACTACAGATTTGCAGAAGTGCAATCACAGGATTGTAAAGAAGCTGGAGGCATTCCAGAAGTAAGAAATACCTGGGGTGGATTAGGATTTGTAATTACATGTAAAACAAAAGACTTAACATAGGAACTCAACACATTCATAGATCGGCGGAATGTTTCCATAGTTTGAAATGAGAAAAAGAGAAACCAATTTGTTCCTCATATATAACCGAGGTTGGTAGAAAGATTTACGGCATAAAAAAAGCCTTACCAGTTCTGGACAAGCTCCCTCAAGAAACAATACGATCAAGAGCGTGGTTCTTCCAAAAGTCGGGGCTATGATGACAAGTGGAGAAAGGCAAGGGAGTTATTTCTAGCACAGAATCCATTGTGCGTCCACTGTACAAGTAATAATCGGTTAACGGTAGCTAACGAAGCTCTGGCTCATGCTAGGGCTTTTTGTTTTAGAAGTAAATAGGCGACATCTTTACCAATTAGACAAACTCCTACTCTTTTTATTTCGCATATGTTGGAATGGATAAATTTCTTCATGCCTGTGATGAAGGAGAGTAGATATGTATCAATTTGCATCCAATCCAAATCAATTGAACATTGATGGAATCTACAAAACAAATGGGGGAACCACTCTAAAATTTAACACTTATATATACACAAATGTACTACCGCATCAGTATAGAGTTAATGGTTCAGTGTGGTTCAGGCATCAAGATCCTAACAAAGAAGAACCGATAATTTACATTACCGGAGAGTGGTTACAAGCCGGACCATTATTAGCATATTTACGGCGCGGCATTTGGTACTTTAGAGGTAGTCATGTTAATCCAGGCGCTGAAGCAGATTTTTATTTTGATGAGCATGAGAAAAAGGTTAAGGTTGAGGTAAGATTGTTTCGTCATCCACAAGGAGAAAAACAATATACATGGAGAGCAACAAAGATTCGATAGTGTGAGATAAAAAGGTAAACGATTCGATCCACTCAAAGTGATGTATCATGTGTACATGATCAAGCAATGAGTGGCTTTTTGATTAGGTTTTTGAGTGAAAAGGGGCGTAGCTCCCTGTTACGTACCGAACTAAAAATTGAGAAATTAAAAGATAAAAAACACAAAACAGTGGGATTCCATACATCGAGAAGACAGCCCATCCAGCTTTAGCTATGGCAACAAAAATGACCAAGGATCTCGGCCAATATCTCATGACACCAAAAGCCCCTAAGGATAACGGGACACAGGTTCAGGTGAATATAGGTATTTCGGCTGAAGCTGTCAACGCTCTCTTTGCTTACGTTTTGCTGAAAAGGACGACAGTTCGTGAGTAAGAAGAATAACGGGCCTACTATTATCACCTCTAAAAGGTTGATACAGAGGCTTTACAATCTGTGCTGGCCACCGAAAGCGGGTATCTGGAACTGTTAAGCGATCCGGCCATCGAGTTTGATGATTACCAGCGTGACTTCCTAGAGTAAACTGATCGTATCCAAATCTACTTAAAGGGTAGACAGTTAGGGTTTTCATTTGTATCAGCAGCTCGTGCTCTGGCAAAATCACAAAACCTTGACGTGTATACTTGCATCATAGTGGCGTCATATAAACAAGACGACTCCAAGGAAAAGATCAGGTATGCCAAAAAAATATATGACTCACAACCAGACAACTACAAGTAGCGTAAAATGGTTGACAATACTACTTCGCTAGAGTTTGTAAGTCTAGTAGGCAGTCAACAGGTATACGTATCATTGCACAAGGAAAAGGGCTCATTCGGGGTAAGAGATCTAATAATGTTCTTGATATCATTCTGGATGAATTTGCTTTCTTTGGTAGTTAGGACAGCACCGTCACCGTATACACGTTAGCGTTCCCTGTTCTTACAAGGGTAAAACATGGGTCTCTAACGATCATTAGCACCTCGCTAGGGAAGGTAGGAAAGTTTTACTAAATGGCTCCGAGAAGCGTACAGAGTTTTGAAGCCAGATAGACATATTTATGTATTTATTGATTGGAGCATGTATTTGCTCCTTTATTTGTGGATGCAGCGCGTCGGATTTACGATAAAGAATTGTCTGGTCTGGAACAAAGTACACATGGGCATGGGCTGGCAATATCGCTATCACCCCCATCTTTATTTCTGAATATGTTATCCCATGGAGGTGATGTAAATGAGTAGAGACAAATCGAAAGATAAATATAAGAATGATAATTCAAAGGAAACTATCTCTAAGGAAGAGCATAAACAGGCTTACGCTGATCTGAATGATTTAAATGAAGCAGCAAGCGCGTTTTTTCGAATCCCTGTTTTTTTCAGCCACCAAAACCTGTTTACTCTCGGACCAGCGCAACCCCCATTATCACAGGAGCAACAATTCATCATTCGGATGTTTAAGGAAATCAAGAAGGTGCTTCTTTTTCCTAGAACGTTACCTAATACTGACCAGTACCCTAATACTACCTTAGAAAATATCCGCACCATGATCAACTCAAGTTACGGTACTATAGCGGCCCTATTGAAGCCAACAAAGCCAACAAATCAAGGTGAACCCTATTCTCCCTTCTTACAGATTGAACCTTCCATGGCATTCCAATATGGACTCCCTTTGCTCCTCGTTAAACAAGATACGGTTTCAGCAGGAGGGATTTGGGGTGATGCGGGGCCGCTCTTTCCCTTCACGCCACTGATCTGGCACTCTTCTACTGGTGTAACCGTGAATGATTTTTTTGAGAGTGTCCAGTGGAAGGAAGCATTGCATAATTGGGCAGGGCAAGTGAGAAGCGGTTACTTTATTCAAACATGCCCTGAATTTAAATATACTTGCAATGACTAAACCTTAAGCATTACAGGGGATCATAGATTGGCAGTTACATTGCCTTTCAATCGTCCCATTTAGTTTTTTCTTAAACAAAACCCCTTACACCATCCATTTTCTTTTACCATCAGAATTAGTTGTGGAGAAATATCATTTTTTTATTTTTGGAAAATAGTTACCACATAAGCTGTCGAACCGTCTAAACAAAAAAACTCCCGTCATGTTGGAAGGGTTTTGACACCGAAGCATCTTTCTTTAATTTTTCCGTACTAACAGTGAACAGCACTCCACATGCCCGGTAGAAGGACAAAAAATGATTCATCCCATCGAAAAGCCAGTTAAACTTATAGAGAGCATTATTCTGAACAGTAGTCAGGAAGGCGAAACGTTAGCGGATTTCTTTTTAGGATCTGGCCCAACAGTAGAAGCGGCGAACAAGCTTGGCCGTAAAATAACAGGAATTGAAATAGATGAAGTGTATTTTAAATTAGCGAAACAAAGATAATGCGAAAGCCTTCCAACGGTCTAATTTCCGTCAGAGGGCTATTTTGATATAAATGGATCATTTTTTATCTTTTGAGACGAAGCACAAGATACTAATAAATATAGAAGATTTATTTTGAGATATTTATGTCAAATGCTATTATGTTATGCAAATTGTTATGTTTGGTTTACCATATCCCTCATATGATATTGGAGTCAAGTATCTAATACAATTGCGGTTAAACAATGCCTGAACACTAATTTTATTTTTAGATAAAAGAATATTAACCCCTTCTTCTTTGGAACACGGAAAGACCATTTGCCCATGTTTCATATAAAGTAACTAGTGACTGCGTTGGATTATTGAACGATTTAATCGTAACATATATTTTGACGAAAAAAACATTGGGAAAGAAAATCGAGACCATTAGAACCTTTATTATATGAATCATTTCATAACTCGTAGCCTCAGAGCCACAAGGGTTTTCAGGAGTTCTAAAAAGTAGTACCTCCCCAAGTTTCACTTACAAACATGTGTTAAAACCTGATAATCCCTGTAAAAACATAGCTTTTGATGAGCCGATTCGGTCTCTAAAGGAATATGACCAGTCAAAAGTGTTGAGGTATGCCCGGACTTGCTATGACCACATAGAGGGAGAGGTGGGTGTTGGATTGACTGATCGGCTGCTTGAGTTGGGAATGATTGAACGATCCGGTCGAGATTTTGTCGTTAGCAAACACGGTTATGACCACTTTAAGCACTTCGGTATCAATGGAGATAACGTACAAAAAGGGCGACGCCATTTTGCTAGGCAATGTCTGGATTGGAGTGAGGGATTTCTGGTGGATGCTGTTGTGGATGTAACTAGTGTAAGAAAAAGTGATTAGGGTGTAGTTTTATAAAAAAGATTGATCAGTTAAAACAAAGTTCGATTATTCAAAATAAAGATGATAATTTGCAATAAAATTTGATTAAAAACTTATTTTTGCAGAATTTTTTTCCTTTAACTAATAGGCAGGTTAGTTTTACAATAATTCTCAAATTACACTTTACATACACTCACTTTTATGTTAGGTTACTCTATAATAAATTTGACAAAGGGAGGTGCAAGCAATGTTAACTGTTTTTAGAATTCTGTTTGGTAAAAATGTAAAAATTGGTAATGATTTAGTAGACAAAGGGAGTAGTCTGTCCTTTTTTATGCTATACAACCATACAAAAACAGTTATCGGAGCTTTACCTCTATGGCAAATAAATTACAAAGCAATGACTTAGAGTCCTTGTTTATTTATTTGTGCATATTTTAATTAAAGTTCAGCACCGATAACTCTATCGGTGCTTTTTTGGCGTTTACTTTTAACGTAAGGGATAGACAACTCCTTTCTATTTACTCCTATAAAACTAGAGAGTCTTATGGAAGGAAGAGGAAGATGCAATTAAAACTAAACAATAAGTATAGTAGAATAAAAGAATTCTTAAGGGAACATAATTACCCTAGTTTTAGAATGAAACAAATATTGAATGCCATTTTTAAAGAAAGAATAATTAAATTCAACGAAATTCATGTACTTCCAAAATCGTTAAGAGAAATTTTAGGTAAGGAATTTGGAGAGTCTATTTTAGATGTTGTTCCTTTAAAGGAACAACATTCTGAGCAAGTCACTAAAGTCTTATTTGAAATTCCAGGAAATGAAAAAATAGAAACGGTAAATATGAAATATAAAGCAGGGTGGGAATCATTTTGTATATCTTCTCAGTGCGGATGTAATTTTGGGTGTAAATTTTGTGCAACAGGTGACATTGGATTAAAAAGAAATTTGACCTCAGATGAAATAACTGACCAAATCCTCCATTTTTACTTACAAGGTCACTCAATTGATAGTATTTCTTTTATGGGAATGGGAGAAGCGTTAGCCAATGTACAAGTTTTTGATGCCTTAGATGTACTCATTGATCCTACGATGTTTGCTTTAAGCCCTCGTAGGATATCTATTTCAACTATTGGTATTATACCGAGTATAAAAAAAATGACTCTGAATTATCCGCAAGTCAATTTGACGTTTTCGTTACATTCTCCTTTTAATGAACAACGAAGTAAGTTGATGCCGATTAATGATAGGTATCCATTATTAGATGTAATGGACACATTAGATGAGCATATACGAATAACATCAAGAAAAGTATATATTGCTTATATTATGTTACCTGGTGTGAATGATTCTATTGACCATGCTAAAGAAGTAGTAAGTCTATTAAAAGGTCGATATAAAGAAGGACGTTTATATCATGTAAATTTAATCAGATATAACCCAACCGTCAGTTCTCCTTTAAGGTTCGGTGAAGTTGATGAAGGTCATGTTGTTCATTTTTACAAAAAATTAAAATCATCAGGTATTAATGTGACCATTAGAAGTCAATTTGGAATTGATATAGATGCTGCTTGTGGTCAATTGTATGGAAATTATCAAAAGAGCAACAAGCAGTAATTTGAGGTGAAGATGATGCTGAATTGTATTTCATAAAAAAATTTGTTACTATATAAATACAATTATGAGAGGACTGATGGATGGACAATGATTAACTAATCTATATTTTTATTTGAAATGAATAACTTCAAACTACAAAATATAGGGTTAGTCTATCCATTTTTATAAATCAGTTTACACTTTATTTGTCATGATTCCAATGGCAAAAAAGAGCTTATTTACTATAAGTGAAAGACTAATCCTTCCAATTACAAATTGGGAGGATTTTTTATTCTCTCATAGTCAAGATTGATATTTTTTAATCTGTAACTTTAATCTAATAAATAAAGGAGAGAGAGAGAAATGAGCAATTCAGACACTATTGTTACGCATGTAATACTCCGTATAAGTCGTTAATATCCATCAAACTTATACGGAGAAATTTAGAATAGATGGATGTGCCGACTTTGTATAAAAAGTAAAAAGGGTTGATATACAAAGGAGGAATTATCATGTCAATGATACAAGTTCAAGACTTAACTTTTTCTTATCCAGGTAGCTTTGACAATATTTTTGAAGGTGTAAACTTTCAAATAGATACGGATTGGAAACTTGGATTTATCGGTAGAAATGGACGAGGTAAAACAACATTCTTTAATTTATTATTAGGGAATTATGAGTATAGTGGGAAAATCATTTCTTCGGTTGAATTTAATTATTTCCCTTATCCAGTTTCGGATAAAAACAAGTATACTCATGAAATCTTTGAAGAAATTTGCCCCCAAGCAGAAGATTGGGAATTTCTTCGTGAAATATCCTATCTAAATGTTGATGCTGAGGTCATGTACCGACCATTTAAAACATTATCAAATGGAGAACAAACAAAGGTGTTGCTTGCTGCACTTTTTTTGACTGAGGGTCAATTTCTATTAATAGATGAGCCAACCAATCATCTAGACACTGATGCGCGAAAGATCGTCTCTGATTATCTAAGGAAGAAAAAAGGGTTTATTTTAATTTCACATGACAGAAACTTTTTAGATGGATGCGTTGACCATATCTTATCTATAAATAGGGCAAATATTGAAGTTCAAAGTGGTAACTATTCTTCTTGGAAGTTAAATTTTGATAGACAGCAGGAACACGAAGAGGCAACAAATCAGCGTCTACAAAAAGACATAGGGAGATTAAAACAGTCTTCAAAGCGTACAGCAGGCTGGTCTAATCAAGTGGAAGCTTCCAAAAATGGGACAACGAATTCGGGTTCCAAGTTGGACAAGGGTTTTGTAGGACATAAAGCAGCAAAGATGATGAAGAGAGCAAAGAACCTTGAATCAAGGCAACAAAAAGCTATTGAGGAAAAGTCAAAACTGCTAAAAAATGTGGAAAAAACTGAGTCATTAAAATTAGAACCATTGGAATTTCAGTCAAACGAATTGATTGTTTTGGCTGATGTGTCTGTTAAGTACGATGACCAAATAGTGAATAAGCCAATTAGCTTTAAAGTTGAACAAGGCGACCGAATTGTACTTGATGGAAAGAATGGAAGCGGAAAAAGTAGTATCCTCAAACTAATTCTAGGAAATCCGATACAGCATACAGGCTCAATAAATGTAGGTTCAGGCCTCGTTATTTCCTATGTCCAACAAGGTACTTCTCATTTGAAGGGACTGTTATCGGACTTTATTGAGGAGCATGAGATTGATGAACCGTTATTTAAATCCATCCTGCGTAAGATGGATTTTGACCGAATTCAATTTGAGAAAGATATATCTCATTATTCTGGTGGACAAAAGAAAAAGCTGCTTATAGCCAAAAGTTTATGTGAAAAAGCTCATTTATATATTTGGGATGAACCGTTAAATTTTATTGATATTTATTCACGTATGCAGATTGAAGAGCTTATTCAAAGATTTAATCCTACAATGGTTATTGTTGAGCATGATCAGGCATTTCAACAAACAGTTGCAACAAAAACTATATCTATGTAGTTGAATATGAAGAATTAAAGATATAATCAGTAAAAATCAGGTTATGAAACTATATGTTGCTTTAACTTTATTTTAAAGCAACATAGGGAACGAGCAAACGTCCGAATACGAGGGAGATTCGGACGTTTCTTCATAAATGATTATTCAGCTAAACCAATTATCAGCTATATTCATACCCTTTGTAATTTCATTTTATCTCCTTTCTGTTCATTAAATTATGGCATACACGATACCCTCTACGATATATTCGCAAGTTTTTGCAACCCACCCCCAAAAGGAACGCCGCACAATCATGTAGGAATTGAATCTCTCCAGAAAGAAGAAATTTATCGAACGAGCTATGAAAACTTTGAAGAGGCAAAACGAGCTTTATTTTCTTACATGGAAGGTTTTTACAATCGGAATAGAATTCATAGCTCCATTGATTACTAAACTCCTCAGGAGCTTGAAGAAAAGATACGTAGCAAAATTACCTAATGTCTCTGCTAAAATGTATCCAAGATATTTACTCTAATCTAGACAGGAACTAATAAACGTAATTCAACAGTATATCTGAAAATAATGATTGACAAGTGGATTCCTCCTTTGATAACATAGCAACCATCAAAACGTAATGATTACTATTATCATTTAGGAATAAAAAACTAATAGAAATGGCTTCATCACTATAATTGAATTTTTATTTTATCTATTCATTCTGCTAAAGAATAGGAATTCCATTTATATTTTACTGATGAATAAAATTGTATGTGGGGATTTTTTGAAAATCCTATATTTTTTGCGATTTTTAGAAAGAACACTAACATACAAAATATACATATCAGCCAAAGAAGTTAGTTTAATTTGAGATGTAAATAGGAGGGTTTAAAATTGGTACAAGGATACGATAATTGGTGGCAAAAAGGGAATACTGGCGATCAGGAGATGGAAGACAGTCACCAAGAAGGATGGAAAAAAGTAATTGAGCTTATTGATATCGATGATGTGAAAAACCGAGATGTTTTGGATTTCGGTTGCAATCAGGGTGGATTTTTAAGGACATTGTATGATACCACGCCCTTTTATAGCGCTTGCGGGATTGATTTAGCTAAAAAAGCGATTGGGGTTGCAAAAGAACGTGTCGATGGGTATCCGATCGAATATTTTCAAACGGGAGATGCTGCTTCATTAGAAAGAAAGTTTCATACGGTGATCAGCACCTCAGTACTATATCTGATTGAAAATATAGATGAACATTTCCGCATGATTTCGAGTGTATTAAATGATGGCGGAGTCTATTATGCTTCTTTTGCGGATCAATCGAAAAATCCTAGCTTCGATTATATGAAAGAACAGATAGATCAATTTGGAGCAACAAAAATGCAGAACAAGACGCTTACTGAGGTAGTAGATAGTCTGATCCAAAATGGATTTTCAGTCGAGCTGCTTAAAGAATACACTGAACCGGTATATAGTGTGACCGATTATAAAGAATTTTATCTATCAGTTGATGATTATATTTTATCTTGCGAAAATTCTTATCTAATCAAAGCAAGGAAAACAGGAAGCAACGCTTAAAATGATTACGACACATTGCCAGAAATGAATCAACGGATTTCATCCTTGTAGAAAAGCGGCATGGGAAATGTCCGTCCGCCTTGCAAAGCAAAGCTGTACATCTTGACAGTGCGAGGGTATGAAGTGGAACCATGTGCTTGCTCATCCCCTCGAGTTTTGCTGCGGACAACGACTTTTCCCTGTCCAAGTTTGGTTTTTACTGTAAAAAACACACAAAGTGGTACGTTTGTTCTCAGACGATGTTGTCCTTTGAGTAGGAAATGTGAAAGGAATAATGATAACAATGAAAAAAAAGTTCGGGATTGTAATTTCTATGCTGGCTGCCATTTCTCTTGTTGGCTGCTCTTCTGATAATCAGGATGCATCAAAAAAAGATGAGAAGGCGACAGTAAATATCGCTATTTCAAACGAGTCAAATGCTCAGAAACTAGATGCCACTTCTTATGATGCATATTTGGCTCTATATGGAGCAGTTTATGAGCCTTTAGTCGAATATGGCGAAAAAGGAGCCTTCAAGCCTGGTCTAGCTGAGTCTTGGGAAATATCAGAGGACGGGAAAAAATATGTATTTCATCTAAAAAAGGATGTCAAATTTTCTGACGGCAGCGATGTAAATGCGGAGGCTGTGAAATTTACAATTGATCGAGCAAAAGCAAAGAATGAGACAAGTGATTTGCAGACTCTGACAAATTTGAAAAAAGTCGAAGTGATCGATGGTACGACAGTTGCGATGCATTTTACAAAAATCTCCAATCAAGTATTAGCTGAATTGTGTCAGGCTCGTCCATTAAGAATCATGAGTCCGCATTCTGTTGAGGGTGAAAAAGTTGATGGAGCATTCAAAGAGGCAATTGGTACTGGGGCCTTTACTGTGAAGGAAATTTCTGCCGAGCAAGTGCTGATGGAGCCAAATCCATACTATAATCATGGAAATCCAGTGAATTATCAGGTGAATTTCAAGACGATTGAAGATGGAAGTTCACGTACTTTAGCGCTTAAAAGCGGCGAGGTCGACGTTGTCGGAGGAACATTAGGCAGTATCACGGATAGTGACATCAATTCATTGAAAAAGGATAAATCTTATAATGTACATAAATTTGAAGGAACGAGGTCGCATTTTCTAGCCTTCAATCCTGATAATCAAGTATTGACTTCCACTATCCGTAAAGGGATCGAATTGGCCGTCAACAAGTCTACATTAACGGATAAAAAGCTGGTTGGCATATTCCAGGAGAATGTTAAATATGTTTCTACGGATAATCAAGAGAACTTCCCGTATGATCTTAACAAAGCAAGAAGTATGTTTGAATCAGAGGGCTACGTAGAAAATGCAGAGGGTTATTATGAAAAAGCAAATAATGTGCTTGCCTTTAATCTAGTTATCCAAACAACAGAATTTCCCGAATGGAAAGAACAGGCGGAAATTATTGAAAGCGACTTGAAAAAAGCTGGGGTAAAAGTAAATATCAATATCTTTGATAGTGAAAGCTACTATGATGTTTTATGGAACACGAAAAAGTATGACATGATTTTTTATCGTACCTATACTGATGCACTGCTGCCTTATAATTTCTTGAACTCACTTTATCATAATACTGCTGAGGGACATGGAGTTCTTGCAAATGACGCCAAATTAACGAATCTACTAGATGATTTTGCAGTTACAATCCAAGAAAAAAAACAGCAACAGATATTCGACAATATTTTTAAACGTATTTCTGAAGAAACACTTGCTATTCCAATCGATTACAAAGATGAAAAATTTGTTACTTCAAGCAAAATTTCAGAATTCCATTATTCTGGTGTATCAGATGCACCAATCGATTTTAAAAAACTTGTGGTGAAATAAGATGAATAAAGGGTTTTTTTTCTGGAAAACTCTACGTTTAGTCGTGAGTCTGCTGCTTTTTTCCTTTTTGCTGTACGAGCTTCTCTCCTTTTCGACAGGCGATCCAGCATTAGGTGTTCTCCGAAAGCTGGGGGTCCAACACGTATCCCAAGAAGCAATTGAAGAAATGAGAACAAGGCTAGGGATCGACGGGAACTTTTTGGATCAGTACTTTCGCTGGCTGCTTAATAGTTTAAAGGGGGATTTTGGAGATTCCTTTATGACAAATACACCGGTTTTGCAGATCATTGCAGAAAAAGCTGCGGTCACTTTGAAATTGATCGGAATCTCCCTTGTTATTTGTATTGTTTTTTCTCTAAGTTTGGGAGGCATGATCGGGAATTTTCCTGCTTTGAAATGGCTGAGACAGCTTCTTTCTGTAATGTTGTCGTTTCCTATTTATTGGATCGCTATATTGGCTATCTTTATTTTTGGAGTCCAGCTAAAATGGTTCCCTTTTGTAGGCAGTAGTTCTGGCAGGCATCTCATCTTACCGATATTCGTTATCTGCTTTTCTGAGGGATGTTATCTATCCAAAATGGTAAGTGATCTAATTGTATCTTCAGCAACCAGCGAGCAGCAGATTATTGCCAAGTTTAGGGGGATCAAGTGGTATTATCGGTTTTATTATCAATTGAAGGAATTGTTCGTACCACTGATTTCTCTTTACGGAAATAGCCTAATAAATCTTATCGGAGGGACGGTTATCGTCGAGATCATATTCAGTATTTCTGGCTTAGGAAAGCTGTTGATGGATGCCATCTCCACGAGAGATTATCCAGTTATTCAAGGGATCACCTTGATTATTGCTTGCGTTATCTTTTTATTGAATTATTTCGTCGATTTATTGATCCAAAAAATTGATATGAGAATACAACTCGATCAAGGGGGAGAATGATGAAGAAGCATATCGTTGTTTTTTTCGCTTGTTGCGTTGTTCTTGCCCTTATCTTCATTCAATTAAAAGACCCTTATGCTATCGAGAAGAGCAATAGTTTGCAAGGGATGAGCTGGAGCCATTGGTTTGGGACAGATTATTTGGGAAGAGATTTATTTAGTCGGACTTTTTATGGTAGCTTCTATTCTTTGCTGCTGGCCATTTGTTCTTTGTTCGGAGTCGTTTTGGTCAGCTTGATACTAGGTGGGATATCAGGTCTTGTTGGCGGGCTGGTTGATTCCAGTATAACGAGCATTGCGGATATTATGATCAGTATCCCATCATTGATTTTGACGCTTGTTTTTACAGGATTCTTTTCAAATTCGATTTTTACTGTAATGGCTGCGCTAATCATAAGTTGGTCAGGCAAGTACATCCGCTATATCCGAAACTTAGTTCTGAATATCCGCAAAGAAGAATTCATCATTTTGGCTCCTTTGAGGGGATCGTATGGAAAGCATACATTGTTTTACCATATCATTCCTAATATTTTTGCAGAATTACTTTCCTTATTTCTAACCGACATCGGCAAAATCATTTTGAGTATCTCCGGACTATCTTTCTTAGGTATAGGTGTACAACCGCCAACACCAGAACTAGGAACGATCCTTTTTGATGGAAAAGCCTACTTCTTCGTAGCGCCATGGATATTTATTTTTCCGGGAATCATTTTGAGTGCGATCGTGCTCATAACTCAATTCATCAGCAGCAAAATCAGGAAACGGTGGTGAATAGCCTATGATTGATCTGTCCAATTGTTCTGTCTATTTCAAAGGACAAGCACTGCTAAAATCGATCTCACTGTCGGTTTCTAAAGGCGATTTCTTTTGCCTGATCGGTGAAAGCGGGGGTGGGAAAACTTTACTGGGCAAAATGATATTGGGCTTTTTGCCGAAAGAATTTCGTGTCAGCGGCTCCATTCAAAGTGATCGGGAAAAGATGGAGATAATCCTACAGAATCCAATTGGGAGCATGCAAAGCAATGTTCCCGTGGAAACTCAATTTCATCATCTCTTAAAATCCAGAGGTATGAAAAATAGAGAAGAGCGTGAAAAGGAAATGCTTCAAGTTCTAAGCTGGGTAGGTTTTTCCGATCGTTCTAGTTTGCTTGCCAAACGTCCTTTTCAGTTGAGCGGAGGAATGTGCCAGAAAGTGGCACTGGCAATGGCTCTCGTTTCTGATCCGGAGATCATCATTGCTGATGAAGCCACCAGTGCTTTGGATGAACAAAGTCAGGAAACGATTCTAAATCTTCTGCGGAGAATTTACGAGAAAAAGCAAATGACCATCTTTTTTATTACCCACGACTTAACGATCGTGAAGAAATATAGTACGCACGTGGGTATCATTAAAGATGGACGATTGATCGAAGCTGGACCAACAAATCAAGTCCTCAGTAAGCCGAAAGAAAAGTATACAAAGGAGTTAATCGAGATCTTTGAAGGAAAATACTAGTTTATTAAAAATCTCTCAACTGACCAAAACATATGGAAACCAATTGATTTTCAAAAATTTGGATCTTCTCGTTGACACTGGCGAGTGGGTAGGAATAGTGGGTGAAAATGGTGCTGGGAAATCTACTTTCGTTAGGATTATAACGGGATTCGAGAAATATTCCCATGGACAAATTTATTTAGACGGACGCACTATGGCAACTTTTTCTAAGAAGGAGTGGGTCCAGCAGATTCAGTTAGTGACCCAATATACACGGAGAGCTTTGGATCCGACAAAAACAATAAAACAACTATTATTTGAACCGTTAAAGCAGTTCCAGCTTGCCCGCAAAGAGGAATATCTGCCAAAAGTCGAATCGGTGCTTTCTCGTTGCAACTTGTCCGTTGATATACTTGCTAAGAGATCGTTGGAAATAAGCGGAGGCCAATACCAAAGAATCTGTATCGCTTTAGCTTTGCTCGTACAGCCTAAGCTCTTGATTTGTGATGAAGCAACGTCTAGTTTAGACAAGATCAATGAATTGTGGATCATTAAATTATTAAAAGAACAGGAAAATATGGCAGTTCTCTTTATATCACATAATAAGAAGCTTTTAAAAGAAGTTTGTGATCGTTCTATTCAGCTAGAAGACTATAAATAAATTAGGGAGAAATTAACTAATCCTGTGTTTTTCAAACCGCTTCTCATAGTGAGTAACTAAGATAACTTATTTCAATGATTTGCACTTTCACTAAAATACAGCAATAGCGAATGTAAATAGAAGAACTTCTTAAACTCTAAGCCACGCTCAAAAATTTACCCCAGATAGCGCTGACGGTTTAGCTGGAGGGTACACAATACTCATTTTGTTAAGTTAGCTTTCGAGAAAGACGTGCCATAATTTCACCCCATGGAGCTTTACCAAGAACTTGAAAGCCTAGTTTTTCATAGAGCGAGGCAGCGGCTTGGTTGTCAGGGTGATAGGCTACCATAATATCTGTTGTATCTGGTTTTGCTTTTATTTTGTCAATAACCTGTTTCATGGTTTCAATTCCGTACCCTTTTCCTTGATGACCAGAAGCGATCATAAGTCTATAAATCCAGTATTGCGAATCGTCTGGATCTATCCCAAACATCACAAATCCAACCATTATTTGATCTTTGTACACGGCAAGGGTTTCAAAATTCGGTAAAAATTTTGACTGTGCTAAGGAATATAGATTTGAGGCGATAAAGTGTTTTTGATCTTCATGGGGCTGTAACTCAATACATTCTTCCCAGTTTTCAGAAGTTACTTCCTTTAGAATAAGTTCCACAATGATATCTCCTTTCATTTTATTTAGGGAAATTATACCACACAATTAACTACTAGAATTGGATATTTAACACAGTGTGAAGGGAGAGTAGGTTACAACGAGCAAATGCAGCCTTGCTGTGGTAGTTGGTTATTATTCCGATCGCGTATGGATGGGCAGATTATAAATATATCCCCCAATTTTTATTATAAATCTCCTTGTTTATTGATATTTTAATTTACCAAGCGGGGGGCACTTACAGCCCCTAACGTCATATCCCCGCCGCTTGGAAATAATCCCCGATAATGCTGGCATTTCCTAAGACGTTCCAACAACGGTTATAGACAGGATTGTCTTAAAAACAACGGTAACTTTTTATTGACAACATTTCTGATAAGGATTAAAGTAAAGAATATTTATAAAGGGTATTTATAAACTATATTTATAAATACCCTTTATTTTTAGGAGGCAAGCTAACAGATGAGCAAAAAAGTTAATCTTATAAAAGAGATTAATTTAAATAAAGTCCGTTCTGCCCTATTAGATGTTGAAACGGCAACGAAATCTCAGTTGGCCGAATTCACAGGTCTTAGTGTGGTTACCGTCAATTCCTTGATCAATACACTTATGGATACCGGAGAGGTTCTTCCGGATTTGGTATTGCATTCTGCTAGCGGACGTCCTGCGGCATCATTTCGCTATAACAGTACATTCCGCCTGGCTTTGATGATCTATATGCACGAATACTACGGACAGGACACCGTATTTTATGGCGTTGTCAATCTGAGGGGAGAGGTCATTCAAAGGACCCAGCATGCTATTTCCAACGTTAATGTGGACAGCTTTGATAACCATATTGAAAATTTGCTTACTCAATTTCCGGCAATCAAAGCTATCTGTTTTGGGATTCCGGGGGCAGAAGTGAATCAAAAGATCGTCATAAGCGATTACGAAGAAATGAGGGAACAATCCCTTTCTGGTCATGTTAGCGCAAAATTCCATTTGCCTGTTCTTATCGAAAATGATATCAATGCGGCAGTCATGGGTTATTGTCATCTGAATCAAATTCGTAGCGATGAGTGTGTGATCGGACTCTACTTTCCCGATAAATACCCCCCGGGAGCTGGAATTTACTTGAATGGGAAAGTTTATAAAGGACGAAATGGTTTGGCCGGAGAGATCAAATATTTTCCTTTCGGTGTTCATTGGGAATCATTTAATTACAACTCTGAAGAAATGGAAGATGTGATGTTCAAAACCATTCAGGCATTTCTTTGTATGTACAACCCGGATCGGATAGTTCTTTATGGGGCAAACATCAGGCACCGTATCACTGAGATCATTCATGAAAGATGTCTGTTGCCGTTAGAGAAGATGATGCTTCCCGAAATTATTACGTCAGCGGATTTAAATACCGATTTTGAAGCCGGAATCAAACAGAGCGCATTAAGCATGATTGATACCAAATAAGATGCGGCAAAAAGAAGAGCTAGTGGATAATCAAAAACAAAAATATGAAAGCTCTGACGGATTTATGTTCTTTGGACTCATGCTGTACGCGGCGAAGGCTTTTCGTGAGGATGGAAGAATTGACTTGTTTGAGCCTCATGTTTGTGATTGAACCCCTCACGAAGAGTGTTGCCCTGTTTATTTCTGGGATTTCTCTAAAGCTATTATCGGTGTCTGTTTATGTATTTTTTCAGTACTCTCTGTCCAAGCCCCACATGGGAGAGCGTTTGACTGCTAAAGGATCGCTTTTGCCGGTTTTGCACAAGTGATTGCGTCGATATTGGAGCGTCGTATTTTCTCTTGCCATCGGAAAAGGCATGACCTTTTTTCAAAGGCGACTAATTTTATTTATGGTGTTCTCTTGTTGTGAAATCCAGATGATTCACTATAAAGAATCTGTAAAATAGATACTATTTAACATAGAACAGCGTGAAGGGATGAAGTAGATAATGAATCAAAAGGAAAGAATGCTTGCTGGTCTGCCTTACAAAGCCTGGTTAGACGGATTAAGTGAAGAAAGAACAGAGAACAGGCTGAAAATTCAAGAGTACAATTTGTCAAACCCGAACGAAGAAGCCAAACGGAATGATTTGATCCGGCGTATTTTAGGAAAAACAGGTCCAATTGTATATATTGAACCGCCTTTCCATTGTGACTATGGGAAAAATATTGAGGTAGGCAACAATTTTTATGCTAATTTCAACTGTACCATTCTGGATGTGGGCAAGGTCGTCATCGGCGAGAACGTTATGTTTGCTCCCAATGTATCCATTTATACGGCTGGTCATCCGGTTCATCCAGATTCTAGAAATTCAGGTTATGAATATGGGATTCCCATCACCATCGGGGACAATGTATGGATCGGTGGCAATGTCGTTATCAACCCCGGTGTTACGATTGGAAACAATGTTGTGATCGGAGCGGGCAGTGTGGTGACTAAAGATATTCCAGATAATGTGATTGCTGTAGGAAATCCTTGCAGGGTGATCCGCGAAATTACGGAAGATGACCGGAAATATTATTTCAAAGACAGGGAGTTTGATGTGGAGGACTATTTGCCAAATTGATGCATGGACGGAAGATATGCGGAGGCAATTTTACTTTCAACCGGTACTCCCGGTTGGAGGTCACTATATATGGAGAATGTGGATATGTTGGCTGAAAAGGGGAAAGTGTTGTCCGGGAAGCTCTAAAAATATCGGATGAGAATTGATCAGGCAGCGGGATATTCGCCAGAAATGCATCATGATTCAGTAATTGGGGCCGGGAATGTCGTCACTAAAGATCTCCCGCCGAGGGGCCTTGCTGCCGGAGTGCCCTCAAGAATGATCCGTGAGATTGCTGAGCTAGATAGCTGGAACGAATTATGGAATGATTCTAAAAATGGACAAGAGTGAATTAACTTAAGGTCTTTACTGGCTCGCTGATTCTTATTCAGAAGCCACCGTGAGAATGGAAATACCCACACTGGTAATTCGTTAGGAGTGTCTGAAGTATATTCCGGGGTTCATAAGCCGTTCATGGTTGTTGGAGTACCCAGATGAGACTATTTGTACGGATTAATTACAATGACAGTGACAGTGGGGAGCCTTGTCTATTCGTTGCAGCTAGTGGAGAAACGGAGATGAATCGAAGCATATGACATCAACTTACAACCAAAATCCTAGAATTGTACGAAATATCTTGTTTTTACTGTTTGCTTTGCCCGGAATTTCCTTTGCTTCATGGGTTTCCCGCACACCTGCTGTTCGAGACTTACTTCAGCTCTCGACCGCCGAGATGGGAATCATTATATTCGCGCTTGCTGCTGGATCTTTGTTGGGCCTGCTCACGACCGGTTCGGTTATCGCACGAAAGGGTGCCCGTCTTGTCATTATGGTCAGTTCTATGCTGATTGTGATTGGATTTGCGGCTATTGGGGTCGGTACGGCCCTGACATCGGTGCCCGTCGTAATGGGAGGATTGCTCATTTTTGGCTGCGGTTACGGCTCGGCGGAAGTGGCACTGAATGTCGAAGGATCGGCTGTAGAGAAGGTACTTAATCGAACGCTTTTACCTGCCTTTCATGGCTTTTTTAGTGTTGGAACACTCGTGGGAGCGGCTATCAGTGCCGGGGCTTTGGCCATTCACCTCCCGATCTTGGTTCATTTCTTGATCCTCGCTCTATTAATGGCTGCAGCAGTATATTACTGCTATCGTTACCTGCCGGAAAATACGGGAAAGGAACAAGTGAAGGTAGGAACTCCAAAGCATTCGGCTGTTAAACAGCAGTTAAAGGTATGGAACGAGAAGCGGACGTTGCTAATTGGGATTATTGTTTTGGGTATGGCATTTGCCGAGGGTTCAGCTAATGATTGGCTGCCGCTGGTTATGGTGGACGGTTATGGGGTTAACGCGCTAACAGGTTCATTTGTCTATGGCTTGTTCGTAGCCGCGATGACCATGGGACGTTTAACTGGAGGAAAATTTCTGGATCGTTTTGGACGAGAGCGGGTCTTATTGGGCTGTTCCATTGTAGCCACTATAGGATTACTGCTTGTGATCTGGGGACAGCATTATCTAGTCGCTTCGGTAGGCGTCGTCTTATGGGGGCTGGGAGCTTCACTTGGTTTTCCAGTGGGCCTGTCGGCGGCAGGAGATGAACCTCAAGGTGCTGCTGCAAGAGTCGGAGCCGTAGCCACTACAGGATATATCGCATTTTTGGTAGGTCCGCCTGCTCTGGGCTTCCTAGGAGAGCATTTTGGGTTATTGCGTGCACTGATTGCCGTATTTATTGGTATTATCATTGCGGGTTCACTTTCGAAAGCTGCCAGACCGCTGCAAAATCAAAATATTACAAAGAGTTAAAGAAACAGAACACCGTAATAGCTTCAAATTCATCGATATTCCAGGACTGTTATTATAATTAGAACTGGCAAGCCAGGTATACAAGAGTTTTATAATGTCGTACTATATAACAGATAAAAGTAGTATTTCGTATAGATAACTTAATTTATGAATTGGCAAATATAAAAAAAGCTTCTGCCGTTACAGACAGAAAGGCTAAAGAGAGTGATCGGGTTATTTTTTAGTTTTCTTCTTACGCTTTTTTAAATTGATACGTTCAAACACCAATAGGTTCGGCGTTCTCTTCGTTATCTTAAAACGATTTGACAGCAGACAATGTCTGGCGTTACTAACCCTTAGTCCTACAGCAATTAATGCTACGCACGGATCGGCACTTCCTTCGATTTTGAAGTCGATAATGTCTCCATCTATATTGTTGAATATCAATGTGACAATATCTACATTTATTCGGCGTCGCGGACAATATCGAGAGGCTTTAATTCTAGATGAACATGACATGTTTCATCACCTCCCTTTTCGTAATATTCTATAATATTGTTGAAAGAGTATTTGGTAACGGCTGATTGTCCATTCGTTTAATAAAAAAGATCACTCATGTGCTTTTGCTTAGGTGAAACTACTGCAGCGTGACGGACTTCAGAACCGAATATTGGAGGAAATTCGTTACATATTAAATGGGGATGTCAACTGACAGCGGAGCAAGCGAACAGTTCAAACGGTCTGAGCTTAAAATGAATATAGATGTAGTAGATGAGTGGAAATGCATAGAGAAAATGAGACGTTTAGTTGAGCAACATTCCTTAAAAAACTGTATAGTTTAGTGTTTTAAGTCCATGAACTAATTACGTTAGAATTGGGTTCCGATAATAAGCACTATGTAGACAAACGTCCGGTTTCCTGATCTGAGCGCTTGTTGCTGTTAAATACAAATGCACCCCTTGAATCTGATTTTCAAGGAGTTGTTCCTATCTACTATAAGGGGTGCACTTCTTTTAAGTGGAGAGTTTTTTACAGGTTATACTTCTTTTTTCTTGGGAGTAATAATCTCTCCTGTTTTCGCATTTATTCCAAAAGTGATCGAGCGTTTGGAATCTTTTTCACTAAACGTAATGTTATATCTGCTAAAATTGCTTACATAGTTGTCGATAACATTCGCACTTGTAATCTCATAGGACTTTGTTTCTGGATACAAGGTGTAGATTTTATCTATCCCGGACTTGGCGTATGAAAGCACTTCAGCAGCCGTCAATGATTGTATGGTATAGCTGACTTTCCCCGTTTTCGCATCTACAGCAAAGTGAAAAAAGTTCTCTGAATCTTTTTCCAGTCTAATAACATACTTATCATACTCGCCTTTTGATACCACATCTTCATAGGCATTAATCTCATAGGATTTTGTTTCTGGAAACTGAGCATAGACTCGATCGATTGCTGTCTTCACATCCTTGTCCGCAAGAGCCTCGGAAGCTGTGATTTTTTTGTACCCTCCTGCATACAAACCCGCAGAATCTTGGTCTTGAGCTACAGTATTTTGAGCTGGATTTTCATTTGCACGTACTTGTAAACCACCAGATAGCGCGATTGCAGTGACCAATCCTAAAGATGCCAAACGAACAGACGATTTTTTAAGGTTGTTTTTCATACTAATTCTCCTTTTCGTTCATGTAATTTGGGATTTCCAGTTCCCCCTTTCTTAGGTATAGGATAGTGAAGACTATTTAAATAAAAAGTAGGGTAAATTTAAAATTTTTATTAAATTCAGTTCAGCACCATTGCCCGCTGGTAATCTTACTTTAAATATTGTTCGTAATGAACTACTTTCGGCAGAAATCGTTCAGTTATGGTTGCAAGCTAGGTTACTTTTTCGATGAGACGGGGCATTTAATTATTAATAAGCATAAAACCCTCTAGAAAGCCCTAGAGGGTTAACTTTATGTAAACAACTTTTTAATCAACTTATTTACATTAAATGTAGTTCTGTTATACGGCTTGTTATAAGCATACGTTTAAGCAGATCAAGTCTCAATTTTACATATAAGGATAGTAAAGAAACAAATTAAAAGTGCCACAAGGAAAAGCACCCACTAAGGTGCCTTTTTTAATCCTATCATACAGAAAAGGGTTGAAGGGAGCAGTTTATTTAATTTTAATTCTAGCCCGTTTTGGATTGATCGAGCCATTAAATAAGTGAGTAAGCTGATACATCCCATGATAACAAGATGTTCGATCGCGTTGTCCTTTAAAAAGCCCATTAATGGCGTACCATAAAACGAATTTGTAGCCGCTTTATCATTTGAACTTATTTCGTTATAGAACCAGATAACCCTCTATTTCACTTCTACAGTAAAATCCTTCAGCGGCTGCATTGACCAACCTTGTGTCAATGAAACGATAAATCTGTATCTTGCTTTGGGAGCACTTTTGCTGGCTTTGACTTTGATTTGGACTGTGGCCGTTTCTCCGGGCATGAGTTCCAAGTTTTTTTCAGGGTCGGTAATAACCTTTACCATATTGGGACTGTTGAAGGCAAAGTGATAGTTGACATAAATATTGTATTTAGCGGTATGGACTCTGCTGTCATTGGTCACCTGAATATTTTCAATTACAATTTCCTCACCCGGGGACAACAAGTATCCATCATTGGTGTTCATCTGTTCTTCCGTAGAAGTGTTGGCATTTTGTGGCGTTGGTGCTGGTGTTTGGACAACGTGAGATTGTTCGGTCGATGGTGCAGTAAGACTCTGATCCTGTGGGTATTGTTTTGACAAGTAAACTACAACCTTATCGGTTTCAGGATAATGGTCCACTTTTACCATTGTATTACGGGTAGGAGACTCATAGAAATTCACGTCGCCTGAATCTAATGTTTTCGTAAGACTAGACAACCATTGTTTATTCAATAGTTCCTTCGTTCCCTCGTATGTCATGTAACTAATGGATTGGTCCTCATCATCGAAGAAAATTGATAAAGAACCATATCTGTAACATAAGCTTCTAGTCCCATTATCCATGTAGGACTCAGACTTAGGGTTCCCCAGCAATGTTTTCACTTCTTCTTTTGTTAAATCCAAAGAAAGTACCTTTTCCGTACCATTCTGATTGTAAACAGCTACATATTCATCCATCTGAAGAGAAGTATAGAAGGGCTCAAAGCCTGCTTCAGAAGGAGTGTTTACCTTATCAACAGGAAGTGAGGTTTGAGATTCACTACTTTCAGCTTCATTAAGCGTAGATACTCCTTCTGAACCCGCATTCTTCGCTGTTTCTGGATGAGCCGTTGTTATTACAGCGGTAGCATTTTTGGAGTCAAATACAAAATGATACAAACAATAGATAGAGCCTACACCTATTCCTAGAACAGTTCCGAACACTACGATGATTTTACCAAGCTCGCTTTTTGTTTCATTATTTTTTGCCAAGATGAGTCCTCCTACATCGTTACGGTCCATTGATCACTGCTCTGTTTACCAACGTCGTATGTCGTCTGTTACTTATTACCTAATATCGGAGTTTCGTTAAACGTTCTTTAGACCTGTGATTTCGATTTCGTTTTTTTAGTGGATATCTGTAGAAGAAGTGGATGCTGTTTTCAGGGTTAGAGGTACTCAACCTTCACACAAAAAGATGAATAAAAAATTACCAGAGGAGATATTCAATTTAATGAGGTTGGGAAAAAGGTAAAAACGAACTTAAACATAGTAAAACCGCCTTTCTGTAGAGGCGGTACTTTTTATAGGGATATCTTTGTAGCATAGGTTCGAATGATTCATCACCATATTAAAAATGATCAGCGTGTGCTGAAAACTTCTCTAGAGAAATAAAGTGTTCATATATTCGGCTAAAATGTTTGGCCAAACGTCATGTAAGGTGTTTTTATAGTCGAAGTGTCTAATAGCGTAATCTCGTCCAGCTTTTGCTATTTGAATCCGTTGCTCTTCATGGATTAAATAGTACGTAATTTTTTCAACTGTTTCTTTAGCGGAATTAGAGATTACACAATTAACGCCAGGAATAAGCTTAATACGGACTGCTGGTGTATCAGAAGTAAGTAAGAATCCCCCTGAAGACATGATATCAAAAGTGCGATTGCTTAATTGATCGTTACAGGTTTGTAAACTAATGGATATTTTTGCTGAATTATATATTTTTGGTGTTTCGGTATAAGCGATAGATCCATGCAGCATTTCAGATGGGAGATTTATATCACTAAAGTGATGTTGTACATTTTCCCAGCCTTTCCCGAAAATTTTAGTTTTGAATGGTTGATTAACTAGAGAAAAGACAAGGTCGCAAATACTTTTGTGACGGATTTCCCCAAAACCAAAGTGCCCATTAGCAACTACACCAACATCACATTGATATTTTGGATCAATTGGTACGGGTCTGTGAATATCGGGATTGCAACCTACATCAAAGAACATAGAAGGTATCCCCAGATTTTGATATTTTTCTACACAGATTGTACTTCTTGTTAATACATAATTAGGTTGAATTGCTTCAACATATGACTTGGACCATCTGTCATGATGTAGCCAATCTTCTTCAGCAAAATATATATGAAAGATATTGTATTTTTTTAGAAGCTCCTTAATTAACGGGAATTTTCCTGTTTTAAAGAAAGATACATGCCACACTTCCCACCCCATACTAAATGCGATCTCTGGTTTATATGTATTGATTGTTAGTTCCAAAAGATGTTCATCGAAGTTATCTCAATAAATGACTTCATGACCTAGCTTCTCAAGAGATTTTCCAATGGAAAAACGAAAAATTTCACAAGAAAGTAAGGCTAAAATTTTCATTTATTAAATTTCCTCTCATAAAATAAAAAAGCCAAGGGTGTCGAGAAATCTTTCGTATGAAAGTCCATAGATATAGAGGATAAAGCCAATTTTCATAAGAGCCCATTAATACAGGGTATGTTTTTTTAACAAAGTTGAGAACGGATTAAAAATAAAGGGGAGTTTTAACCCTTGATAATAGTTAGGCCTTTTTGAAAAGAATGATTTTATGATGGTTACGTAAAAGATCCATTTTAGCAATCTAACGTGGTAAAAATACTGTTTAGTATCAAAAATACCAGTGATTATAATTCTAAGAGAAAGCATTACATGGCGTACCCAATGTGGTGCTTTTTCTTATGTACAGATTGGTTACATCATGTTGCCATAACTTTGTCGATTTGAAAGAAAGCATCAATGCTGCAAACATTGTTATGCTAAAGAATTTCTAACGAGGGATACAGTAGTAGACCAAACGTTTTACACAAGGGAGATAAGACGTTATTTTAGGCTCGGAACAACTGGCGACCATTATGTGAGACGTGTCATAACCAAGAAGACTACTAAAGAGGGTAGCGGCGTTTGGACATAATCTATTTATCTGAGGCATGATACATGTGGCAGAAGGTTTCTAGTAAAGAAAAAGTAGTAGTCAGAAAGAAATATGTCCCGGACTACCACTTTTTCTTACACGATAGATTTCCGTTATTAGAACAGTATTTGTACAAGATTTACGGGATAACTCATTATTTTTGCAACTTTTGAGGCGGAATCCGTAGCCATCACGTTAATGCTAAGCATGTCTGTTAGCAATATCCGCATCTATAGCAGCAGTTTACAGAAGGTATTCCGAGTCTTCTGCATTCCCTAACACATTCATCGTCAGGAAGAAAAGAATAATCGTGATAAGAGAGCGGTGGAAGAGGTTGAGGGTTAAGAGCATAGGGATATGGTTGTGGACTGTAAGGTGCTGGTTGACTCATGCCGTAAGGTGTTGAAGGCATAGATGGCATAGATTCTGTACATCTTGTATACCAAGGTCTTGTTTTATACTGTCTGCATATAGGCTCGCATTCATAATTAAAACCTGGATTATCTCCAGATGTGCACTCCTGCATACATTGCCCATAGGTATAAGGAACATTATAACAAACCAATACAATCACTCCTTAATGGTAAACTCATGTTTTAGATATTATATTTAACTGTATACCTTGTGGGTGATTATCCATGCAGAATTGGGTGAGTACCTACCATACATAGCGAGAGCAAAGAACAGATATTGGCAGAACCACAGATAGTGGGTAAGATCAGTTTTTAAAAGTAATGAAGATTAGGGGATATCAAAAATTTGCACAGTGTCAACGCTAGAACATGTGGAAGTCTTCAGCAAAAGATTCCTTACATGGATTTTCAGAAAGGAGAGGGGGGAGGGGATGGTTAAACCAAGCAATCAGTTAGCTTGCTACAAGGAAGGCTTATTTGTTTGGCTCGTGGTGTATTGAATGCTTGAGTAAACCTATGAAATGAAGTAATTGGAAAGGGATACTTCCATGCCGGAGTTGTTTAACATTAATGGCTTCGCTCTTTCTTACAAGGGTCGAAGCCATTAATGGTTTGAAGGTAATATGGTTCATTGAAAAGAATCTTTTAGACTCGAAATAAAGTGTTAGACTGTGAACATATTGTTCTAGACTAAGTTCGTTAATCTGTTATCATGACCGAAGGAGTAGCTGTGCGCACGAAAATAATAGCATCAAAAGCTTTCGCTGGAATCATCTTTAAAGTATACATCTTTTCAATTTTTCCATACAATCCACTAAAGACTGCACCTATTGCACTGATGGACTGAGCTTTATTCAGATATTCAATGAAATTTTTATCATGTCTTACCCTTGCAAAGTCAAGGAATCCATCCTTCATGTTTGTATGTGCAAACAGAACAGCTAGCCGATCGTTCCCATTATTTTTGACATAAAACTCTTTTCGTTCATTGGTAGAAGCGTCAGTAGCAATGAAGGAGCTTTCGTAGATTTCACTTCCTATTGCGTAATATTGATCACCTAAGGTTTTTGCGAGATACTCTCCCATGCAGGTTGTCATTCCCAAGGATGTGGAGGTTTTTTCGATGTGTCCATTATGTCCTGTTATGAATATGTTTTCACGACCGTAATATTTCTTTTCAAATGATAAAATCCACATCACTTTTTCCGCCATATATTGATCACGGGTATTGTTATAGTTCACATTTGTTCCGTGCAGTGTAGCGTTTTGCTTGATAGCCTCGGCAAAGGCCAGAGCCAACTCATATTCTTTCTCAGAGCTTTTTGCGATATAAACGGATTTGTTTTCTTTCATCCGCTCCATCAAGCCTTTACTATGGGCAAGCCCCTCTTTAACATTGTCCTGCTTTTGATCATACACCGTTTTATCATTTAGATTCGTAAGTGCAAGCTCATACTTGGAGGCAAGTGTCGGATCAACTTTTTTTAAATAGGAGAATAGCCCGTTTTTGTTATGGTCATAGCGCTGCATATCAAAACCATAAAAATGAATCTTATCTTTTGCCTCCCGATGCTCATTATAGGAGCGCATCCAGGATAGAAGGGCTGCCATTTCTTGTGTATTGTAAATCGTAAATCCGATTGCCTTTGCAGCATCTTGCGCAGTTCCGTTGCCTCCTAAAATGTATTCATTGACTTTTTGTCCTCCGCCGAAATCGCCTTCTATGGCAAATACGCGATATCCTTGTTTTTCCACCAGATGCTTAAAAATATCTGATTTTAGCGTAGTAAATTGCTTGTTACCATGCGTAGCTTCTCCAAACCCGACGATGGTTTTCGAAGGAAGTTCCATTTGCGAAACAGGAACAAGAGTAGATTTCAATGACTGTTCTAGCGTATTGGGTGATTCAGAGATAGTGTTTTTCGAAGGAAGCTCTATTTCTGAAACAGGAACAAGGGTAGATTTCAATGACTGTTGCAACGTGTTGGCTGATTTAGAATAGAAACCCGTGAAAACACACATCATGATGAACAAGCTTATTACAATCAGGAGATTTTTTTTCATAGCGTTCTCTCTTTCTTGAGTTGAGCATTCGTTTTCAATTAGATGCAAGATGACAATCGCCTATGTCATCTTCCCACTGGAATTGTTAAAAATGTACAAAATTATGTTGTGGTTTTTCTTACTATTTACACTATTATAATCCTTTCTGATATTGTTAACTACATGAAATTGCTTGATACTCAGTTCGGGCCTTTACATCCAGAGTACGGATAGAAACATGGTTGGTGGGGTGGTGATTTTTCCTAAATCGAGTCATCGCTCTTTACATAGGAGATTGGATGGAAACGTCCTACTGAAATTCAAGAAAGCAATTGATGAAAGTATCGCTCCTTTTATGTAGGAGCACGGATTGAAAGGAGTGAATGGACTGTTTAAGAACCTTGTCCTTGAAGCGTTCCCTACAACAGGAGAAAGACTTATTTGCTAGATATCACAAATAAGCCTTTCAATAAAAATTTATTTTAGAAACTGGGAGATTATCTCCTTCCTCTTTTGGAGGGTGCAAAGTAGAAGCATGATAGTAGTTGTTATAGGGTTAATTTTGTTCCGAAAAAATCTATAAGTCGCTTACCCATACAAATGTATTACCTTAGAAGAAATAAATTTATCTTAGAGAATGCTATATTTCCCCATCTGCTAACCAAGGAAAAAAGCCATCGAAGAAACGTTCAGTGGCTGGCATAAAATATGAGCCAAAGTGATAGTCAGGATCAAGTGTTGTAATAATCCAAGTTCCATTAGTGCTTATCTTATCTACATACATTACTGCACCTCCATCTTCTGTTGTGATTAGTTTTTTCGTACCTTCTATGGGCCAAAACACGCCATGCTGATGCCAAGTTGCATCATCTAAAGTAATGTAATTAAAAAGGTCGTATTCAGGTGCAGACAATACTAGACCACTTTGGGCTCCTTTTTCTATCCACCACCAAAAATTCGTTTCTCGGTCCTCCCATTTTTGGTTTGGTAGCCACTCCCATGGTTGTGGGCCAAATGAAACCACAATTCCTCCTCGTTGTGCAAAAGCGTGAATTTTCTCTTTAGATTCTAGAAGTAATTTTTGGTTCAATTGAGACGGAACGATTAATACATCAAAACTTTCTAGAGGGGTATCTAAAAATTCGGGAAAGTATATGAGTTCTTTGATATATTGTCGGTATTTAGGTTCATTAAATGTGCGATGATGCGGAGCGTTTCCACTATAAATTACTGCGATTTTTCTCATTATTTCCCTCCTGAATTTTGTATTGTTTCGTATTCATCGTGAATCCATTGAAGTAACTGCGCACTAATACGATCTGTTGATTTATTTTGCATCCGATGAGCAAAAATGTCTCGTCCCGCGTGGGCTAAAATTGTCCCTTTTGTTGTATGCCGATCAATATATGTTACCGGCAAATCACCAGAAAGTGTAAGCAATACTTCAGCTTTGGCTGGAACAGGTGAATGTGAGCCCCGAGCGAAAAAACCAGCCACTCCTTTGTTATAAGTCATATCGTTTGGTGTAACACCCTCAAAGATTGGATTTGATGTTGCGATAGAAATCTCATAATCTTTGTAAGTATTTATCTTTTTAGGCGTAAATATTGGACAACCAGGTAACCATTCTTTACATAAGTGCCCAGAAAAAATAACAATTTTACCTTCTTCTAAAAATGAAGAAATTTTCTCCTTATGTTTAAACATATATTCCTGATCAATAAAATCATGGATGACAATACATTTGAATGGTCTTACATTTATCTCAGCAAAGTCATACTGATCAATTTGTGTAAAATTTTCTACGATAAATGGACTTGTACGATTCTCTAGACCAAATGCATGACCTGGATCTAACCATAAAAATTCTTTAAACTGAGCCAAAAAAAATCCTCCATTCGAATTGGATTTAAATAGGTCTTGTTAACATATATCAATGTAACGGTGAACACCGTCGCCATATTCAAAAATTAAAATATATTATTATCTTAATATTAAAATTTTGATATTATGATTGACCAAAGAATAGTATTGCTGTAAATTGATAATGAAAATCGTTATCAATAAAAATAATATCAGAATGAGGTAAAAGAATGAAGTGTAAATTTGTTTTATCGGCTACTACTCTACTATTGTTTCTTGCTGGATGTGGTAACACAGAAGAGATTTCTACAAGTAAAGAACTTATGCCAACTCAAGAAACAAAACTAATTGTTGACGAATTAAATCGAAAGGTGGAAATTCCAACAAAAATTGATCGTGTAGTAATGGGAAGTATTCTTCCATACTTCTCGACATGGTATATTGCAACCAATTCAACGGATGAAATTGTAGGGATTCATCCGAATTCATATAATGCAGCAGCGCATTCGATTTTAAAAGATATTTCTCCATCTATTCTAAAAACGAAAACAAATTTTATTAAAAATGGTGAAGTAAACATCGAAGAATTATTAGCGTTAAATCCTCAAGTGTATTTTGAAATTGCTAACCAACAAAAGACTGTAAAAAAGCTTGAAGAAGCAGGTATTACAACAGTTGCTTTAGATACAAAAACAACTTCTTTAAACCCACTTGATACATTAAATCGTTGGTTGTCTTTAACAGGGGAAATTACAGGTACGATAAATCGACAAAAAGAAATTATTAAAGAGGGCGAAGCAAATCAGAAAATGATTAGTGAAGTACTTTCAGGAGTGAAAGAAGATAAACCTCGTGTAATGATCCTTCAATATCACAGTAATGGGGAAATTTCGACAGCCGGTGTTGGTATGCATGGAAATCGTTGGTTAAACGCAACGGGAGGTATTGATGTTGCTGCTGAAAAAATAAAAGGTATTAAAGCAATTAATATGGAGCAAGTTTATGAATGGAATCCGGACATTATTTACATTACAAATTTCACGGAAACACAACCAGAAGACTTATATAATAACGTATTTGATGGACAAGACTGGAGCCAAGTAAAGGCAGTGAAAAATAAGAAAGTTTATAAAATGCCTCTTGGAATATATCGTTGGTATCCACCAAGTGGAGATGCTCCTCTCATGCTGAAATGGATGGCACAGAAAAACTATCCAGAACGTTTCACATACGACATGAATAAAGAAATTAAGGATTACTATAAGCGTTTCTATGATTATGAATTAACAGATAAGCAAGTACAAGAAATCTTAAATCCCCCATCTGAGGCAGCAAAATATTAATGTAAAGGTGGCTTTCAAATGAAATCTAGATTCATAAAATCATTACTTTGGACGCTACCGCTGATATTTGGACTTATATCAATTGGAATTGGACGTTATCACGTAGATTTTATTGTACAAACTAAAATATTGCTTTCACAAATCGTTCCTATAGAAAAGACGTGGACAAATATGGATGAAACGGTTGTAATGAATATCCGTCTTCCCCGTATTTTACTTGCAATGCTCATCGGTGGCGGTCTATCCATCGCCGGTGCTGCATTTCAAGGAATGTTTGCGAATCCTTTAGTCAGTCCTGACATTTTAGGTGTTTCTGCCGGTGCTGGATTCGGTGCGTCTATTGGCATATTACTCTTTGGTAATGGTTTTACAATGCAAATTTTCTCACTACTGATGGGAATGTTAGCCATTGGATTTGCATTTCTTATCGGTGGTTCCAAACGAGATATGCCTATTTTTATGCTAGTGTTAGCAGGGGTTGTAACAAGCGCCTTATTTCAAGCTCTTATTTCACTAGTGAAGTTTCTAGCTGATCCAGAAGAAAAGCTGCCCTCCATTACTTATTGGCTGATGGGCAGCCTCGGAACAGCAAGCTATTCAGATTTATTTATTGGTGGTCCACTTATATTAATAGGAATCATCATTTTATATATCTTGCGTTGGCGTTTAAATATTTTATCGCTTTCTGAAGATGAAGCAAAATCGCTTGGGATATCGGTAGCGAAGATGAAATGGCTCGTAATTTTAGGGGCAACGTTAATTACATCTTCTGCAGTTGCAATAGCAGGAATCATAGGCTGGGTTGGTTTAATTATCCCACATATTGCCCGAATGCTTGTTGGTAGTAATAATCAGTATGTATTGCCTGCATCCATCTCAATTGGTGCGATGTATTTGTTAATGATTGATAATTTAGCGAGAAGTTTAACCGCAGCAGAAATACCATTATCGATCTTAACAGCAATTGTCGGGGCACCTTTTTTTGCGTATTTATTACGAAAAACAGGAGGTGGCTGGAGTTGATTTTACAAATAAAAGATGGCAACTATTTTTATAAAAAATCAAATCATGGCAATGAACAAAAATATTTATACCATAACGATATCAACTTTGAACTACAGCCTGGGGAAATTATGTCCATTCTCGGCCCAAACGGTGCGGGAAAAACGACAATGCTCAAGTGTATTATGGGGTTGTTGAGATGGAAAAAGGGAGAAACTTTATTAGGTGGGAAACCTCTTTCTAGCTATAGTCAAAAGGAAGTATGGAAAACGATTGGTTATGTACCGCAAGCATCTAAAATGACATTTGGCTATTCTATTTTAGATTTAGTAATCATGGGGCGTGCATTGTTACTGCATACTTACGCCCAACCATCTGAAGTCGATAGAAAAGCTGCACTAGATGCACTCGATATGGTAGGTATTCAACACCTAGCAGAACAGCCATGCACAGCTGTAAGTGGTGGGGAACTACAACTTGCATTGATTGCTCGTACATTGGTATCAGAACCCAACATTTTAGTATTGGATGAGCCAGAATCGCATCTCGATATTCATAAGCAGAAAATTATATTACAAACGATTAAAAAGCTTGTGAAAGAACGTGGGCTAGCATGTGTTATCAATACACATTACGCAAATCATGCCTTTTATTTTGGAGATAAGGTGCTCATGGTTGCTAAAGACCAACCCATTATTACAGGTCCAGTATCTGAATTGATGACAGAAGAAAACCTATTACATTACTTCCAAATCGAAGTAACTAAGTTACTTCATAAGGTTGATGGACATGTATACGAAACCATAATACCAAAATATTTCGGTGTAGATTACGATAATAATTGATGATAGTGGTAAAGCAGATGTTCTGAGAATTAATTCAGTACATCTGCATTTTTATTAGTAAGAATGAAAAGTTCCTTTACAATAGGGTACCACCGACATTTCGGAAAAGGTACGGAGCCCGATGCTGAGACTTGAAAGGGGTATTATACGGATCCGTATAATACCCAGACCGCGTGAACGTGTGGAAATTGCTCTGCTCTAGGAAACACGTGTAAATAGGCGTGTTATGCCGACAACTTGGGGCGGCCGGGGCATACGATGACCAGTAGAAACGAGACACAAGACACAAGACTAATACGGGAGGTAACAAACATGAACCTGACATTAGATCGACACAGTCTGACAAATGTCGATGACCCTGCTGGTGTGTGGCAATATGAAGGCGGTAGAGTGTTTGAGGGAAATAACTATATAGCCAATTACGCGAGTACGAAGCGTACCGTAAATCAGGGAACTACAGCGCAGAATACGGCAATGCTGACATTGACTCTTTTCTTTAATGGTCTCGAGAATATCACTCTCCAAGGAAGTCATGACTTCAGCTCTGGCAGGCAAATTGGAAGTGTTAGCTCTGCTTCATCCCAATTTGCTTCTCTTATTGGTAAACAGTTCACAAGATTAGGCAATACTCTCGTTATTCAGTGATTTCAGGTGATCGAAAATTCGACGGGTGACCCCAAAAAATAGCCAAAAAACACTATCGCTCAGCGAGTGCCACGTAAGAGAGGCCAACAAGCCGTTCTCTTCGTCGGCACCGTTTAGATCAGGCTGTGCAGGAAGAGTTCACAACTGGTTGGCTCCTGCGCCTACACGATATTCTCCGTTCCGCCATTTTTATTGCTTTCTCACGATTTTTGACGCCAAGCTTCGAGTAGAGAATCGAGCAGTAATTGCGGATCGTTCCCTCCGATAAAAGTAGCTTGGCGGCGATCGATTTGTAGCGCAGTCCGCTTGACAGATGCTCCAGAATCTCCATCTCTCGTTTCGTAAGCCCGTACGGATCGTTTTTCTGATTTGAGCCGATCCTTCTTCAACTGTTCACGTTGACGCTTCATCTCTTCGAAAACTCGCGTAGTGACCGATTGATCGATCCAGATTCCTCCATTATAAATAAGTTTCAAGGCTTCCTTCATCTCCCTCGGATGAATTGACTTCAGCATGTAGCCTTCCGCCCCGCACTCCAATGCAGTTGCTACTTAAAATGAATCCTCAAACGTTGTCATGAGCACAACCTTCATATCAGGCCATCGTTGTTTCATCTGAAGTAAAGCTTCAAGCTTGCCCATTCCCTGCATACGAATATCCATTAGCACGATATCTGATTGGGATCGCTCACAATGATCTAAGGCTTCGCGGCCGACATCCGCCTTTTATTCGAGGATGGATGTCGGTCTTCTTGCTGCGATTGTCGTCTCTTCATGTAAGAGGCGCACACGTGCTCCTGCATTCAGAATAAAACGACATCTAAATAGATAAGAAGCACGAGCGCCATAACGACAGCGTATTTTTAACCCGGACGGGCGAACTCTACCACCGACTTCTTTACCATTCCCACTAACAGATTGTTTATCGCGGCAACCGGTGAAATAGGGTTAGACAACCCCTAGCTTCCAAGCAACAGAACAGCGAAAGAAATCGAACGTATGTGAACCGCCGCTGGTTCTGCGCTGGTTGGAAGAATGGTGACAGGCACGATCGAATGAACACCGATCAAAGACGTAACGGTAACAAAAACAACCGTCACTTTCGAAAAAGATAAAAAGACTGGAAGAGGAATCATCTCAAGCAACGCGGGTGAAGCTCCGAATCCAGTTCCGATGATGCAACCGCTGAAAAAACGCAGCGCAGACACGAAAAAAAGCTACTTATAGCATAAAATACCAATATTTGTGTCACAATCACAATGATAAATGGTTTGTAAATAGCAGAAAGTTGCTTTGATTAAGGAACTTTCTGCTATTTAATGAACAAAAAAACGAATGATAAAGTAATGTTGTAAAAAATAATGGAATTTATTCCAAGTATAAAATTGGTAAGATTTCATTACTTCTACACATTACACCTAGAAAAGAGTTGATACGATGAAATTACCTAAAATGTATAAGTGTTTATTAGCTACTGCACTCCTCGGTTCATTCACCTCCTATCCAGAGCTATCACATGCGGCTTCAAGCGAGAAAGAAATAATAAACGACCAAGAAGCGAATTTTAAAGGCCTATTGGGCTACTACTTCAATGATAAAGAGTTAAAAGAAACCGCACTGATTTCTAATTCTGAGTCTGGAGATCTATTCGTTGATAACGATCAAATCGATGATATGTTACCTGATGAATTAAAACAATTTCAATCTGCCATGTGGAGAGGATTTATTAAGGTAGAAAAATCAGGTGAATATACGTTCTCCACGTCTGATAATGACCACACCATGCTATGGATAGATGATCACCAAGTTATCGATCACTCCTCAGCTACGCAAAAAATTGAATTAAAAAAAGGGAAGCTTTATAAAATAAAAATCACTTATCAGCCAGAATCCTCCTCTGCTAACGAATTTGGCTTACAGCTTAACTGGATTACTCCACAAGGAACGGAAGAAATCATTCCAGAAGGAAATCTACTGCTTCCTGACATAAAAAATCAACCAGAGAATGAATCTAGCAGAAAAAAAAGAAGTATTTCAACTTCTGACGACGGAGTTGAAGATAGTGATGGTGACGGCATCCCTGATTCCCTCGAAATCGAAGGATACACCTTGGATGTCAAGAATAAAAAACTTATCCTGATGCCTTGGATTGAAAAAGTTCATGGAAAAAAACGCACGAAATCTGGAGCACCGTTAACAAAATATACATCTTCACCTATGAAATGGAGCACCGCATCTGATCCATATAGCGATTTCGCCAAAGTATCAGGAATGATTGATAAAAAGGTAAAAGTGAAACATCCGTTGATCGCGGCGTATCCTAATTTACAGGTTCATATGGACAAATTTATTATTTCAAAAAATAGAAATGAAACGCTAGAAAATGGCGGGAATACAAGTAGTTCGATCAGTGGAAGTACTTCCACAAGCAATACTCATTCAACAGAAGCTTCTGTTGGGGCGGAAGTTCATGCTTCCTTATTTAACTTTGGCGGAAGTGTATCCACTAATTTTAGCGATAGTAATTCACAGACCGTAACCATTGATCGTTCAAGCTCTGAGAGTTTGGGAAGAAACTGGTCCAAATCCTTAGGTTTAAATGCAGGAGAGGCTGCCTATTTTAATGCAAACATTCGCTATGTGAATAATGGTACGGCACCTATTTATGAAGCAGCACCTACTACTTCACTAGTACTAGGGAAAAACGATACCATTGCAACGATAAAAGCAAAAGAGAATCACCTAGCAAACGTAGTGTTACCAGACCGTTTTTATCCAGATAAAGATCAAGCAGCTATTTCTCTACAAACCAAAGACGATTTCGGTTCTAGCCCGATCACAATCAATAAGGATCAGCTTACTATTCTGGAGCAGACACAGCAAATGCGTTTGGAAACAGATCAGGTTTCCGGTTATGTAGGAGTAATTGATCCTAAAACAAAATTAATTGTGGTAGATAAAGATAAACAGTGGAGTCATATTATCCCTCAAATTGAGGAAACTACTGCTCGACTAATCTTAAAAACACCAGACAATTCAGAGTTGGAAAGACGAGTAGCTGCTGTTGATCCCGATGACTACACTGAACAAACGAAGCCAGATGTTACATTAGGAGAAGCGCTCCAATTGGCTTTTGGTTTTGAGGACAAGCAAGGAAAATTATCTTACAACAATACGAGTATAGATGATTTTAGATTGGTGTTTGATGAAGAAACTGCTGAAAATATAGAAAAACAATTAGAAGATATGGAAACAAAAAATATCTATAACGTCCAACTACATGCTCGAATGAATATATTAATTTCACCGAAGAAGGATGAACCTGGTGTTCATGAAGGGTTATCTAGCTGGGAAATAGATGGGGAAGACAATTACTATAAATATGATGTGCTGCAAACTGGCTGGCAAACGATAAATGGGAAAAAGTATTATTTTAATGAAAATGGCACTTTAGTACCCAACAAAGTAATTGAGGATGGAACCTATCAAATCAATACAGCATTAAAAAATACAAGTCTAGTTGATTGGAATAGAAGCGATAATAATATCACAGTGTGGGAAACGAACGATGGAAGTAATCAAAAATGGAAATTGAAGTATGATGACTCTCAACAAGCTTATGTGATTCGAAGCGTAGAAAATAACGATAAAATTATGGCTTGGAATGCTTATCAGGATTCTACTAATGTATTTGCTACAGCGTTTGAAGGTAAACCCGAACATTTTTGGATTCCTGAATTGCTAGGTAATGATTTCTATATCTTAAAAAACAAGAAAGATCCGACAAAAGTGTTGGATGTAGATGGTTCAGGCACTTCGAACGGGTCCAACATTCAGGTAAGTGATTATAAAGGTACTGATAATCAAAAGTGGAAATTAGAACAATTGGAAGCAAATTAGG
Organism: Brevibacillus halotolerans; assembly: GCF_026891775.1. NCBI lineage: Bacteria > Bacillati > Bacillota > Bacilli > Caryophanales > Paenibacillaceae > Brevibacillus > Brevibacillus halotolerans. The sequence continues at coordinate 402,403 of NZ_JAPTNK010000003.1, read as the reverse complement.
TTGTCAATCTACGTACAATAAAATAAACATGAAGGTAGTGTCTGAATCTCCCGCTATCCCATAGATGTCAAAAATAGCCCTCTTTTACATAGTAATCACATATTAGATTAACTAAAAAAGAGGTCTGTTTTCTTTCTTTGTCGATGAATCTGAGAAACGAGCGTTCTATTCTTCGATGGATTTACAAAAGACTCTACTGCTTTCGGGGGGCCACTACTGTAAGGAGGAATTTAAATGCTACACAGACATAAAATGCGGCAAGTTCTGAGTACAACTGCTATGTTATTTGCCTTAACAGCTACTTCACCAGCGTTCTCCTATATTGCTCATGCGGCAAATGGATCACATGATGTAGAAGATAAAAAGAAAGAGGATAAAGAAAAAAAAGACAAAGAAGATAAAGAAAAGAAAGAGCGTGAGAAAAAAGCCAGAGAAGAAAGAATGAAGGAAGTCATAAAAGGAATTGTAAAAACAGAAGGTAACAAGGAGGATGAGCAACGCTTAGAAGATACCCAAGCACTAGTAAACAAACTTTCGCCTGAAATATTGGAAATGTATGAAAAGGTGGGTGGGAGAATTCATCTGACCGAAAATAGTATCGCGGAAAATCCTATAGTCAAAGGACTCAGTGAAAAAGACAAAAACATAAAAGATAGCGAAGGAAAAGAGGTTTCTGTAGATTCTCACTTTGTATTTTCAATAGGTGGTAAAAATCCAACTGTGATTATACATACAGAAGAGTATTCAGAAAGCCACACCAAAAGCAAAGAGGTATATTATGAGATAGGAAAAGCAATCGCTCGTGACACGTTAGGAGAAAGTGCTTTTGTAAATGAAAGTTTTTTAGATGCTGTACATCAAGCAAAGGCAGACGAAGATGCAAGTGCTTTACTTCTTTCACATGTACCTCCCTATGAAGGTGAGTATGATACCGCTTATGTGAAAGAACACATCAATGACTTTCGAGAAGTGTTTGCACAGGCCTTTGCGTATTATTATGAACCTAGTTATCAACCTGTTTTACAAGCTTATGCACCGGAAATGTTTAGATATATGAATGACATGAGCAAAAAAGGATTTAATGAAACCAATACTTCATTAATGGAAAAACAAACAACTCCCTTAGACTTTCAAGGTGATATAGATGCTGCTAAGGAATTTGGAGCTAAAATAAAACTATCGGATACTGTAGTGACAAAAGAAGACAAAAAATTTATGGATGGTTATGTAGCATATGGCCCAATGTTAAATAGGATTTTAAGAGGGGTCGACAAACATCCGGGAATTTCTGATATTGATCTGTTCATTCATGGGATCGACAGTCTCTTTAAAAAAGAGGAAGCAAAGCTTCCTAATGATCTTATTGTATATCGAAGAACGGATGAGAGGGAATTTGCTCTCCCAGCGGGGTCTTTATTCACTAAGGATGGAAATGTTAATCACGACGCCATTAATAAATTAAAGAAACTAGAAGGCAAAATAAAAACGGATAAAGGGTTTATTAGCACATCACTAGCTCTTAATAGTGTTCCTTTAGGTGGAAATCAGGAATCAATTCTTATACAAATGAAACTCCCAAAAGGGACTCCTGCAATTTACATGGATAATAGCTGGTTAGAGTTATTATTGAAAAGAGATTCTTCTTATAAAATTATAAATGTGAAAGGTATAGTTTTAAATGGTAAGATCGTTGTCAATATAGAAGCTGAGCTATTACCAGAAAAACAGAAAAAATAAATGATCTCTCCAATCAAAAAACCTCATAAATGAAGAACAAGTCGATTGCTAAAGGTGATATTTATGAAAGAAGTTCATACAGAAACGATTCATCCATCTATAAGGAACCTTTTGTCCTTTGCCACATCAGAGTATAAGATTGGGGAAGAATACCAGAAATATTTAGAATTGCTAAACCGAAAATTGTATAGTTTTGAGCTTGAAGGGGAAATTGTTGGTTGTATTGGTATTGAAATGATCAGTGATAAAGAGTGTGAAATTAAACATATTGCGGTATCTTCAGGCCAACGAGGTAAAGGTATTGGCAGCAAGATGATTACCTATGTCGCTGATACATATTCAGTTTCGAGGTAACTAGTCTGGTTGAAAAGTATCCGGGCGTAGAACGTTTCCTATGTACATGGAGAAACGAGAGACTATATTGAACGAATAGGTGCTTTCGTTAGTCAAAACGAAAAAAGGTCGATTTCCTGTATACTAGGAATCGACCTTTTTTCTGACTTCTTTTTAAAAGGTTCTTTGTGAGACAAAGAACTCTAAGATCATGTAAAATAAGAGACTATCAATCAATTTTTAATAAGGTGGGAGATACTGCTGGCTTATCATATTAGGGTAAGAGCGGGAGCAATTATTATCAAAAATGATTCAATCCTGTTAATTGAATTTCATGACGAAAATGGCTCTTTCTGAATTACAGCATATCATCCTGTATCCAAACATAAGAGAGCATTTATTAGAAGAATATATCTCAAATTAAAGTTTACGTTTGATCTTAGAAACACTAGTGTTACGCTTTCAGTAATAATTTCTTCATCATAATACTGAAAAGACAAATATTCGTTTGAAAGCAGATGTTTTAATGGCTAGCTGTAGCTTTGCAAGTAAGTCTGATTAAACTATACATGTATAGGAAGTGATCTCTTGTTTATTACTATATTTCTATCTATTCTTTTTGCAATACTCTCGGTTTTAAATACCAATAAGCTCATTGGCGTAAAGAATTATTCATCAACAAGTCATTTATATATGCAAACGAAAGTACTCATGATTATACCTGTAATTGCCTTGCTTATCATTTCAGTTGTTATATACAATTTTCATTCATTATATGAAGAAAGGATTTCTCACGCGTTGCTTGTATTAAGTATGTGGATGGTAACTACTAATTCTATCTTTATTTATAGAAATATAAAAAGTCAAAATTGTAATAAAGCTACTACAGTTGCCTTAGCTCTGATGAGTCTTATTGTCGCCATTTATTTTACACCTCTTGAGCGATATAATAGTTTGTTTAACAGCCATTACTACGTAGTACCTTTCTTACTTAGTGTAAGCTTAATTGCCATTACATACATAAATCTATTTAGGATGAGGAAAGCTTTTTTCTCAGCACCAACTAATAAAATTGTGTAGAAAGGGGATTTATTCCTAGTAAATATAATTGACCTTATCCGATAGAAACAAGGCTGCAAATCGCAGCCTTTTCTTTCTTGTAAGGTTCAACCTAGAATATCTATTTATAACGAATTGATGTAAAATATTTCTGAAATAAATTATGGATACATACAAGATTATTCTGCAAGAGGTGAAAAAATGGAGATTAGAATGATACATGAAACTGAGGATGTACCGATGGAATTACTGTTGTTGGCAGACCCATCTGAGAGGCTTGTGAAGGAATATGTAGAGAGGGGGCAATGCTATATTATGGAACAGGATGGACGAATTATTGGTACATATGTGCTTATCCCAACTCGTCCAGAAACAGTAGAGCTTGTCAATGTCGCGGTTGATGAAGAACTGCATGGGAAAGGATATGGAAAACAACTAGTATTACATGCCATTGAAAGTGCAAGATTGAATCATTATAAAACGATTGAAATTGGCACGGGTAATTCAAGTGTTGTTCAATTAGCACTTTATCAAAAATGTGGATTTAGAATGACTCATATTGATAAGGACTTTTTTATCAGACATTATGCCGAACCGATATTTGAAAATGGCATACAGTGCATAGATATGGTGCGTCTATCGCAAGACTTATAAGATTTGCAACTTTTAGATTTATTTACTTCTGGATAGACCAAGATAAACAGTAATAGGACTTGGGGCACCACTTTTATCCTGATTGTTATAGGGCATGTTTCTATATTATTTGGATTTCTCTTTTTTAAGCTAGTAAAGAGTAAAGGGAAGTTTTAGCAGAAGATTGAAGGAATATCTGATGGTAATGGAAGACTAACGATTAGGTCTGTTAACAAAACGAGTCATCCTAAGGAGGAAAAATGAAACAGAAACCAATAGTAATAGCTATTGCGGCTGTGTCGGGTGGAGGTAAGACAACCGTTGCAAAAAATGTAGCTAGTAAACTTAATGATGCTAGAACCATTCATTTCGATGATTATGACATTGAAGGACCAAGTGATATTGGTAGATGGGTAGAAGAAAGTGCAAGTTATGATGATTGGAATGTTGAGCCAATCGTAAAAGACATCAAATCGCTAGTACATGAATCTAACGTGCAATATATTATTGTAGACTATCCTTTTTCCTATCTTAATAAGCAGATGAAGGAATTGATAGATCATTCCTTTTATATCGATACACCATTAGATATCGCGATGGCAAGAAGATTCCTTCGTGAGCCGATGGATTCGATCAATGATGTCATAGATGATTACGAACTATATTTGGAGGTGGGAAGAAAGGCATACAAGCTGATGGAAAATAAGGTGAAACCTGATGCGGATTATATTATTGATGGTCAGCTACCTCTAGATGAAATTGTAAAAGAAATACTGAATAATCTATAAGCTGTGAAAAATAAGCAGATTACAAACGTGGCATGTGTTTGTAATCTGCTTTTGAAAATAGAATAGCTGTCCAATTGCGTGCATTAACTGCAAACTGTTGCAATCATATATTCCTATAGATTTTTTTGCGCATAAATATGTAAAGAAATGTACATAGATAGGAAACCAATGAATAAGGCAATACCTAATGGAAGCCAATCTATGATTATGCCAGGGATTCCTTCAGTAAAAGAAAAATGCCAGGATAGGTTTGAAGATTGTATCCCTTTTAAAATAGTAGGAAGTACAAAAGGTGTTAGAAAGATTGTAAAGAATGAGATATATCTTGTTTTCTCATAACCTAACTTAATTTGAACGGGTATTAATATTCCAAAGAAAATAGAAACGACCAATAAGGCTATTCCGAAAGTCAAAGGGGTTAGCAATTCTAAACCAATTGATGCTCCAAGTACTGTTGCTAGGTTATACAGTATGAAACAGCTCAAAAAGATGAAAAGAACCAATAGGTATTTTCCCTTAATGATGCCATTTCGTGTATAAGGGGTAGTGCATAGCAGAACAGCACCTTTATATTTCTCTTCTGACATTGAAACCATATTAAATAGAATAAATTCTGCGAATATCACTGTGATTAGAAAGCTGATAAAGCTACCTCCACTGAATTCTAGCTTCGAATAGAGATAGATGGGGCCAACAACTGCAAAAATGAGCATGGGGATGATATATTTTTTGGCAAGAATTAAATCCTTTTTAACAAGATTCAAAACCATTTTGATGTCCTCCTATATAAGCTAGCATTACATTTTCAATAGATGGTCTCTCTACGATGACACCATTCATCTGTTCTAGAATCGCTTTTGGCTTATCTGTAATTCCTTCAAATCCGTATGCTGTTTGGCGCAGCTTTACGAATAATTTCTCCGTATGCTGATTAATCAAATGATTGTCGCCCTTGATTAAGGCATGGCGGTCTAATAGTTCATCCTTACTCTCATTAAATATGATTCGACCATTATCAATGAGGATAAGAACGTCAGCAATCTTCTCTAAGTCAGAGGTTATATGAGTAGAAAAAAATACACTTTTTCCTTCCTCTTTCATAAATTCTAACAGGATCTCCATTAGCTCACTTCGAACGAGTGGGTCTAGGCCGCTTGTTGGTTCGTCCATGATTAATAAATCGGCATGATGAGAAAGAGCCAAGGTAATGGCAAACTTCATGCGCATCCCTTTTGATAGATGAGAAATTTTTTGATCTAATTTTAATTGAAATCGCTTGATATATTGGGAAAATACTGATTCATCCCAGTTACTATAAGCAGGGGCTATGATACTTTTCATTTCTTTTAATGTCATTTCCTCATAGAAATAACCCTCATCCAAGACTATTCCAATCCGATTTTTTATTTGTTGTTCATGTTTTTCTATGTCTTGACCGTTAAAGCGTATAACTCCTGAATCCTTTTTATAGAGTCCGAGTATTGTTTTTATCGTACTAGTTTTCCCTGATCCATTCGTGCCAATAAATCCAGTAATACAATTTTCTTGTAAAGAAAAATTAATATGATCCAGACTAAAGCTGTCTAATTTCTTGGTTAGATGATTCACTTCTAAAACATTTTTCATTGTTCTTCATCCTCTTCAAAAAGTATATCCATCATGGCATATAGTTCTTCTTTCTGAATCCCTAGGTTTTTTGCCATATGCCATACCTCTGATAATTTTTTTTCTACTAGGTGCTTTTTCGTTTCCATTAATATATCTACATTTTCTGATGCCACGAATGAGCCTCTACCTGCTTGTGTTACAACAAAACCTTCCTTTTCTAACTCCTCATAGACTCTTTTGGTTGTAAGTACACTAACCTGGAGATCATTTGCTAATGAACGAATGGAAGGAAGCTGTTCTCCTGGCTTTAATTCTTCACGAAGAATAGCCGATTTAATTTGATCCTTTATTTGCTGATATAATGGTTGACCAGAATTATTTTGAATAATAATTTTCATGAGTGTACTCCTTGTTATTCTAACTGTATATTATGATAATACACAGTATACACAGAGTCAACATGCATTACACTTTTAGTAACGATTAACTGGTGTAAGAAGAGATTTTGCTGAGCTTGTTTATCGTACGGTTAATACTAAAATTATAATTATAATTTTATGTAAATTAATATAATGTATGGTTATTTAAAAGGTACAATGTGTTAATGACTATCTGTTGAAAAAAGATTCATGGAGTTAGTATAGTCTCATGGACACCTCTTAGTTAAATCCTTACAATGAAAACAAGAGGAGATGAGGAACACAAAAAAACGAACAAGAGATACAATGAAGATATTAAAGGAACAGTGGTAGATCTTTATCACTCTGGTTACTCTGTAAAGGAATTATCTAGCGAATATGGTATTTCAGAAGTCACTATTTACAAATGGATCAAAGAATTTACTCCTCTCGGGAAGCAGGACAATCTATTGCACCTAAAGAGATTGCTGCTATGCAGAAGGAAATGCTTCGATTGAAACAGGAAGTTGAAGAAATGAAAGGGATAGGTAATAATTGGAATGTGATTCGAGGGATGGTTATTAAAATGCATCTCATAAAAAGATATAATGATAATACACTGGAGAAGCTCTCCCAAAAAATCATGGAGGTTTCACAGGACGAAAGATGCTTTGCCGTACCATTGCTTGAGTAATATAATCGTCTCCTGTTAGAAAAGAAAGAATAAGCTAGAGAGTTTGAATATTAGAAAAGAAAACCCACAACAGAAAGGAAACATCAGGCATGATTTATGAGCTTCCTGTTCAACAATACGATCGGATTACGGATATTTTTCGCGAACAAATCAATCATCCTATTATTTGGGGAATCATTCATGGAAATAACCAAGGTAAAGTATATGTAGATGATACAGAAAAACCAAAAACAGCATTGATATGGGCAAAATTTGAAATATTTATACTTGGTGGAGACAAGGAGAACGAATCATTTAACAGAAGCCTTGAGTCGTTCATTCGGGAGAGGATTGCACCAGAGAGTTTGCAGATTGGTGACATTGCTTTTCAGTTAGAGTTCGCAGGGGCGAATACGGGTGAAGGAACAGTGATTGATAGGCTGAAAAGCTATTTGCCAAAAGCTTATGGACGTTGTGCTTTCACATTTAATGAAGCGAGGTATCGAGAGCTTGGAAAATGGCATGATCAGATTCCCTTTGGCTACTCTGTAGAAAAAATTACTCCGGAATTAATGGAGAGGGATAAAGAGGGCGTTATTCGAGAAGAGCTGGAGAACTTCTGGGTCTCTCCAGAAATTTTTTTCGAGAAGGGTATTGGCTATTGCACCATGCAAGGGGATAAAGCAGTTAGCAGTTGCCTTTCTGTTTATGCAAGTGAAGGAAATATTGAGATCGGCATTAACACCTACGATATGAAACATCGGAACAAGGGATTGGCAACACTGGCTGCTCGCGCTGTGCTGGATGAATGTCTTCAACGGGGGATCACTCCGCATTGGAAGACAGAACATTTCCGTTATGCATCCATAAGACTTGCAAATAAGTTAGGCTTTGAAAACCGTCGGGATTACATGGCGTACTATTTCTTTTATCGAGAACAAGATAATCTTGTCAGCAGTGCTTATTACCAGCTAAAAGAGTTTGGCGATGTCGTTACAGCCAATGACTATGTTAGAAGAGCAAAAGGTATGGGGGAACTGGAAGACTGGCATTGCTTTCTTATCGCTTGTGGCTTTGCTGTGAGTAAAGACACGACTACTGCTCTTTCCTATTTAGAACGAGCCATTGACAAGGGCTGGAGTGATACAAGCGACGTGAAATTTGAAAATGACTTGAAAAATTTGCATGGGTTAAAAGAATGGGAGATTCTGACCAAAAAGTTGTTTTTAACTGAAGATGAATAATGGTACCGGTTATGAAAATAATGATTGAATTGCACGATGATCAGAACGATTTGGGTAAGGAAACTGCTCAAATCGTGAACGCAATCTTCAACTTCAAGGACATCACACATGTGGCATGCAAAGCAGGATAAGAAGGACTTCTTATTAGGAGAGATGCAAATGCAGTCAATGGGTAGGATAAACGTTTCAGAAGATCGAATGATTGTTGCAAACCAGAAGTCAAAGGAAAGAGATTATTGGTAGATGAAGCTGTCAGGAGAGCTAACGGAGTGTCACTTTCCCTACGATCAAAAAAATCAAGAGAGCCCTTGTGAACAAAGAGCTTATGTAAAAAGTGTTGTTGATGGCTTGACTTTTAACCAGCTAATGAAGCTTTCCAATGGCTCTGACATTCGCCTACACATGATTTTGACATCTGTATTGAACGTGCTGTTATACAAATATACGGGCCATACTGATATCATCGTGGTCACTCCAGTCTTAAAGCAGGAAACAGAAGCTGATTTTATCAATACGATCCTTATTCTTCGCAACCAATTAAGAAATGAAATGACATATAAGGAGCTACTCTTACAGACTAGAGAAATGCTGAATGATGCGACGCAAAATCAAAATTATCCGCTTTTATCCTTATATGAACAGATTATGGGGCATTCCGGGTCTGATTATTCAGCTCTCTTTCATGTTGGAATTCTACTAGAGAACATCCATGATCATAACTACCTACTTTCAAACCAGCCGGAAGTCTTATTCTCATTCCTCAAAACAAATGAAGTCTTGAGCTGGAGATTACATTTTCGACCGATCGATACCACAGAGCTGGCGTTCAAAGAATAGCTACTCATTACAAAGGACTATTACAAAAGATCTTAGATAATCTTGATACACCATGGACTGTTCTATTATGATCTTAAGACTTATAAAATTAGCGAAATATATTCAAAGCCTGACAGCTATATAAATAATTTCTTACTGCTAGAAAACTCATTCGCAATGTCCAAGAAGGGAGCAAAACAAATGCAGAACAAACAGGGGAAGCAACAGGACCTGATAGCAGATTTGATTAAAAATTAGGAGTAATCCCTCCATTAGTTCGTTGCGTGCTTTCAACTGGACGCCTGTTCACATCCCTTATCATGGACTAGCTTTGTTACCTCTAATATTTCACTTTTGGCAAAAATCAATATCTATTTCCCTGATCTAACGTAAATCGACTGAAAAAATGAAAGATGATAACATTCTGAATAATTATGGTAAATTACGGAAATAGGGGGTCGTTTGATGAAAAAATATATTATATTTGGAGCTAGCAAAGGTTTAGGAGACGCTTTTGTTAAAGGCTTACCCAGTTCTGGTGATCAGGTATGGATTGTGTCCAGAAGCAGGCCCAGAAGCTTAGACTTACATGACGGAGTTCAGCGAATATGGCTGGAAGCCGATTTATCGCAGCAAAATAAAATAAAAATGATTACGGATACTCTTCAACATGAAAGAATTGATGTCCTGATATACAATGTTGGGGTGTGGGAAAAAGAAGGGTTTGAAGATCATTACGACTTCGAACAGGACGATCCAGAAGATATTGCTACTATCATTCATACAAACATAACATCCACGATTACTTATATCCAAGCCTTGTTGCCAAATCTAAGAAGATCAGAAAGTGGGAAGATCATCCTAATTGGATCGACTGCTGGGTTAGATAATACAAATAATTCTCAAGTATCTTTTGTGAGTTCTAAATTCGGGTTGCGAGGCATAACCAATGCACTGCGAGAACATGTCAGGAAAGATGGAATTGCTGTTACTTGCATCAATCCAGGTGAACTAGCAGCAGAAATCCCATATGAGGCTGGTGCCGAAAAAGCGATTTCAGAATATAACGGCACACGGATTCCAGTCCAGGATATTGTCTCTTTAGTCAAATGTGTTGTGAACTTGTCAAAGGTTTCGTGTGTCAAAGAAATTCATGTACCAGCTATGACAGATTTAAATGCCTGACTCGATCTAATACGATAAATCAATACATAAATAGCTTACATTTTTTGGTAGCAAAATATATCTAAAATACACCGTAATCTTGTAAATTAAGATCGCGACATCAGCGCGATCTTTTTATTTTCATGCTTTCTTTTGGAAAGGACTATTGTTTTCCGGTGGATCAGTAGGCGGTGGTTTTTGGGGCATGTACGAGAGTGAATTGAAAAGCTCTCCTTCATTTAATAGGAGAGCTTTGTAGAGCCTATCTTCTATAAACTTTATACACTATTTCATCTTCTCCATCGAGAAGCAGTTTAATATAACCACCGGTGAACTGGGAATCAGCTCTCATGTACCATGTTTGATTATGGGGATTTTTATATACCTCTAAATGTGAGTTGCCTGATATCACTACATATGAAATGTTACGCATAGAATACAAAGGCACTGGTTGTCCACCTGGGACTACAAAAAGATCTCCCGTTCTTATCTGTGCTTTAACAATCTGCTGCTCTTGAGCGGAATCTAAAGTAGCCGCAGACACGAAACTCCCGCCAAATCCACTCATAAGTCCTAAGGCTAGGGCACCAACAACAAATTTTTTAAACATTTGCCTCAACTCCCTAAAAATTATTTTTTGTTACAACACAAATAATTCTTTGGTTAAAAGGAATATCCTTCCATATATGGTTAAGTTAACAATTTAGACGCAAAGATTTATTGTTATTTCAACAGATGGTACAAACATAAAAATCGAAAATATTTTATTGGACGAGTGAGAACCTTTTTTTATGGCTTCGTTTAACTAACGCCTTCATGGAGATCAACGAATTGACAAGAAAAATACTGCTATGTAAAACAATTAGCAGTCTCCTTTTTCTACTGTTGATCCAATTTTATAGGATGGTGCTAGTGAAAAATCCATTATTCTCTCCTACATAACAAAAACAAATTAGAAATATGCAGTGAATTGACTAGAAAATTATTTTACGATAACATTTGATTGATTGTTCGAAAAATTGATTATTGAATCGAAAATTCAAGGGAGAGCTTTTATGTGAACAAAAGAAGTGAAGAACAATAGAGAAGCACAGCAACATGAATGAAGAAGAGAAGCGATCGTTCATCGCTTACGCAAGACGTGATTTAAAGTAAGCTCATCATACATAAGTAGGTGAAAATAGATGACAGCATCAAAGATATCATTGAATGAACAAAAAACAGTTGTTGGATACACCAAAATGATTGGTATTTTTTTATACGGTGGATTCGGAATAGCAGGGTTTGTTCTTGGTTTTTTTCTTCCTCAAATAGCGGCATGGGCTTTAACACTTCCTTGGGTCCCATTCCGAGGAATTTTAAAACTCATCAATTCCTTTCAAGGAATCTGGCCTACTATCGTGTTGGCAGTGATTGGTTTACTTGCTGGTTTGGTGTTTGCTTACATAGTTGTTAAAGAATCTCTTATCCTAACGATTACGAATCAGGAAGTACAATTAGAGAAGGATGAGTATAAGCAGACGATTGCCTTAAAAGACATTGATACAGTTTTCTTGGATGGAAAACAATTGGTCATGCTCGATAAATCAGGATATGAGCTTGTACGAGAACAAAGCGATGAATCAGCTATCAAAATAAGTGATGCCTTTCAGAAGCATGGTTATCCTTGGTCTTCAGAAGGGGACCCGTTTAAAGACGAGTATCGGCGCTGGGTCCTTGATACCCCCGATATATCAGCATCTGCCAATGCTCTAATGAAGGCGCGAGAAATAGCTTTGGAGAAGAAAGAAAAGGAAGATATCAGAGACCTTCGCAATGAACTTGCCAAGCTTGGCTACATTGTACGCGACGAGAAAACAAGACAATACTGGCGTAAAGTACATAAGGATATACAGAATCACTGAGGATTTTTATCTAGTGAAGAAAGTCGTTTTCTATGAATGTAGAAGACGACTTTTTTGTAAACCTAATCGTTTTATTTTTTACTATGTGTTGACCTGCTAAGACCCAGGTAAAATGATCTAATTTCTATATATAAACTCTCTATTTTATGTGGTTACTAGCTTGTTGGCCTTTCACTACATCGAATCGAATGGGGAAGTTGTTAAGAAGGTACATGCTTCTCTAAAGCCGGGTGGTGCTTTCATTTTTCAGTTGAGCATCCTATAATTTACTTCGTGAAATGAACAGGATTGGTACCTTGATAGAAAAACCAAGTCATGCTGGTCAGCAGTATTCCTATCATCATAGATGACAAATCTGTCTCGCTTTACATAGGGTCTGGGAACTTAAGGGAAAACAAAAGGAGTTCTATGGCGTAGTATATTCTTTGCGAAGACCTTACTCTGTTCTCAGACCATTTACATCAATCTTAATAGAAAGTTAGGTTAGTTGCACTAACATAGCTCTGGTAGGTGATTTAAGAGGATGTGCTGCTCACGTTCGATATCATGTTATGTGGAATAAGCTAGAGCCTACTCTTTTTACTGCCTATTTACTGGTAATTCATTACGGTAATTTTATCGTAAGAAAAGTGAATGCTATTTAAATCAGAAGTTTTTAAATTAACTAAAAGTAAACGTTTGCTAATAAACAAGCTATAATGAGGGCGTATTATCATTCTTCATCATTTGAAAACTAGATTTTTGGCATTATTTCATACTAAACCTGATTAAAAGGAAGTTGATATCATGGAGATTCTTAAGGGTACAATATTACTATTATTTGTACTAAGTCTGTTTTCCCTTTTTAGTTTTAAAGCACCCAACGGAATGAAGGCTATGGGGGCTTTAGCAAGTGCGGCAGTTGCTAGTTTTTTAGTTGAAGCTTTTCAGCTATACGTTGGTGGCGATTTAATCGGTATACCATTTTTAAAGGAGGTTGGCCAATCTTCCGGTAGTCTCGGCGGAGTAGCTGGTGCAACTTTGGTTGCTTTAGCGATGGGTGTATCACCTGTTTATGCTATGCTTGTAGGGGCTTCTGTGTTAAATTTTGGATTGCTGCCTGGATTTATTGCCGGTTACCTTATATCATTTTTAGTAAAACAAATTGAAAAACGCGTACCAGAAGGATTAGATTTAATTGCTTGTATTGTAATTGCGGCACCATTAACAAGATTAATTGCAAAAGGAATGGACCCGATTGTAACAGTAACATTGAAGCAAATCGGTGCAGTTATTACATCATCAACTGATGCTAATCCAATTATTATGGGAATTATTCTAGGTGGAATTATTACAGTCGTTGCAACTGCACCGTTAAGCTCAATGGCATTAACAGCATTGCTTGGATTAACAGGGCTACCGATGGCAATTGGTGCCTTGGCGGTAACAAGCTCATCCTTTATGAACTATGTTTTCTTTAAACGAATGAAGCTCGGAGATAAGCGTACAGTAATTGCCGTTTCGATTGAACCATTAACGCAAGCGGATCTCATTTCAGCCAATCCAATACCGGTATATATAACGAACTTTATTGGTGGAGCAACGGCGGGAATTATTATTTCAATGTTTGATCTGATTAATAATGCAACCGGAACAGCAACGCCAATTGCAGGACTTATGGTTATGTACGGGTTTAACGATCCAATGAAAGTGACATTATGTTTCTTATGTATTATGGTATCTGGTATTCTTTCAGGATATATTGGCTCACTGTTATTTAAAAATTACCCAATTCGTACAGCAGAGCAAATTCGTGGTACGGACGGAAAAGCAATAGATGCGGCAGCTTCGTAAATGAATGGATTAAAATCGGACCAAAATACTAGTAGCGCTTCATGCAACAGATAACGTGGACCTGAAGCAACACTAACAGGTCGTGGTCTGCAAGAAGGGGATTTTTACATGGGCACATACGAAACTAAGGCAATTACACGTAAAATCAAGTCGATTAACCGATGTACAGGATATCTTGTCCCTCAAAGGATAGTAATGCGATAAAATGAGACTTACAGTTTTTAAAGACGAAGTTACACTAGTAAATTCGTTGAAATTAACTCAATTGGGAGGTTGTCCCTATCATTTTATTCCTTCTTTTCATAGTATGTAGCATACTCTCGGAAAGAAGGTGAAAATATGGTAGAAGTTACTTGTATAGATGAAGTAAATGGCCAATTTTTCCTAGTTGTCACAGCTGCTGGTGTGACAATTCGAACACCTATTAATGAAGCATTAGCAAACTTTCTGCTATCGCTAGGTGTACCGCGCTGCACATAATTTTGGTTTAACTATTTCTTGCTTTAAAAAAAAGAGTGAAGGAATGACTGTTTTGGGACAAGTGCTCCAATGATAGAAGGAGGGGTTGTCCCTTTTTTTATCCGCAGCTTGTTACCGTGTGAAGTAGCTTGCAAGCATTTTCCATCCAGCTTTAGTAAAATAGGTTTTATTATAAGCAATTATAGGAAGCAGAAAAACGGGGTAACAAAACGTGTAAAGGGGCGCGCTATTTCCTGGGACATAAGTATGAGTAAAAATGTGGGTGATAGGGAGGCTCTTTACGTATAAATAGATCGTTTCGTCTGGAAGTTAACTTAGGTGGTATTACTTATGCAGGCATGATAGAGGCTTATAAATTACTAAGAAAACCATTCTCGGACTTTATAAGAGAATACACCCCTTCAGCAGTCAATGGAAAACCTTATGGGTTACCGCTGAGCGTTAGGGGTGCATAGATTACGGAAAAACGGGTTGAAGTCTATTTAGTTGGTAATAGAATCCAATTTACTTTTCAAATCAGTTACGTATTCAATGATTTCGTTTTCATCTAATTGTTGCATTGTTTCATAATGGTTATACATTGTTTTTACATCTTCTAGCCAAGTTTGATATTCTTCTTTTTCTTGGCTGCGGCTACTTGTTACTAGTGAATCCAGGATAGCAGCATCTTGTTTAGTAACATGACTGAGATTACCTACAATCGTATTAAAAAACTCTACTACTTCTTCCTTATCCATTTTGTCTGATTTTTTTAATAGACGATCCAGATCAGATAGAGACTCATCTAAATCAATTAATTTTTCTATCATATCTTCTTTTAGACCCTGTCTGTCTATTTCTCTTGCTGCTGTATTGACATTTTCCGCAAGGTGGCTCGGAAGTAACGTTGCTTCTACTAGTAAATTTGTTTGTTTAACGCCAGACTTTTTCGTGTATTCGTAGGTGTCAATTTTATCAATTCTGTAAGAAGAACCTTTATCTATGATTAGTTCAGATTCTCCTTGATAGGTAGCAAGATCTCCAAAAATATACGCAGCATGCGTTCCTTCTGGAATATTTATTTTAAATAAAACTGTTTTTGCATCAAACGATTCACTAAAATGGTTCGCTACTGAGGTACTAAGGAAAGCTTTTTCTTCTCTAATGGAACCTTCTAGCTGATTTTTCAATTTCTCTACAACATTTTCGTTTTTAAAATTAGTTGTTATGTCAATGCCTAGCGCATCTTTTCCCACTTTTCTATAGACTGTTCCTGCTTCTGAGAGAGGGGACTTAGCTAAAGCCTTTGACATATCTCTTACTTCTTTAATCTTATCTAAAGGCAAATCGTTCTCTCGTAGTCCTTTGTTGATCGTTTTATAATTTTGCGTGGTATATAATTGGATGGCAGATTTTTGTTCAGGCTTGAGCTTTTGACTATAATCCTTATACATTTCTTTGTACCATGTGTCAGCCGCTGTTACGTTTTCCTCGAAGTCTTTTCGCTCTGGCTGTTTTTCTGGTGCATCTATGCTCTTATTTATTTCTTCAAATCCATTTTTATTCATTTCATCCATGTACTTGAACATTTCTGGCGCATAAGTCTTTAATACCGGCTGATAGGTTGGTTCATAATAATATGAAAAGGCTTGTGCAAACACTTCGCGAAAGCCATCGATGTGTTCTTTCACATATTCGGAATCAAACTTCCCCTCATGAGTTGGTAGATGGGATAGGAGTAATGCGCTTGCATCCTCGTCTGCTTGTACATGATCTAAAGCATCTATAAATGCTTCATTGACAAGAGTTTTTTCTTCTAACGTATCACGAGCGATTGCTTTTCCGAATTCATAATAAACCTCTTTGCTTTTTGTGTGGCTATCCGAAAACTCTTCCGTATGAATAATCAGAGCTGGTTCCTTCCCGCCAATGGAAAAGACAACATGAGAATCTAAGGATACTTCATTTCCTTCGCTATCTTTTATATTTTTGTCTTTTTCACTGATTTTTTCGACTAAAGGATTTTCCGCAATACTTTTTTCGGTCAGATGAATTTTTCCTCCCGCTTTTTCATACATTTCCAATGCTTCTGGTGGAAGTTTTTTTAATAGTTCTTGGGTATCTTCTAAGCGTCGCTCATCTTCCTTGTTACCTTCTGCTTTGACAATTCCTTTTATGACTTCCTTCATTCTTTCTTCTCTGGCTTTTTTCTCTCGCTCTTTCTTTTCTTTATCTTCTTTGTTTTTCTTTTCTTTATCCTCTTTCTTTTTAACTTCTACATCATGTATTCCATTTGCTGCATAAGTAATATGGGAAAACGCTGGAGAAGCGGCTGTTAAAGCTAACAGCATAGTAGTTGTACTCAAGACTTTCAACATTTTATTTCTGTGTGGCATCTAAATTCCTCCTTACAGGTAGTAAATCTTAAAAGATAATAGTGTGTTGAATAGGCAGTAAAAAATAGATCATCGTCTATCTATGTGCGCTACAGTAGAAGAAAAAAACCCTCTTTTTTAGTAAGTCTAATATGTGATTACTATGTAAAAGAGGGCTATTTTTGATATCTATGGTATAGAGAGAGGAGAATGTATCAACTTCGTGTTCAGTTCATTGTCCTATGTGACCGACAACTTAACTTTCTTTCACTAGTTTTACTTCCCACTTTTGATTATCAGTGCCTTTGTAATCTCGTACCTGAATGTTGGACCCGTCTGAAGTGTTTGAACCATCTACATCTAGCACTTTAGTAAGGTCTTTCTTATTTTTTAAGATATAGAAGTCATTATCAATCCATTCAGGAATCCAAAAATGTTCGGGTTTCCCTTCAAACGGTGTAGCAAATACATTAGTGGAATCCTGATAAGCATTCCAAGCCATAATTTTATCGTTATTTTCTACGCTGCGAATCACATAGGCTTGATGAGAGTCATCATATTCTAACTTCCATTTTTGATTATCCTCATTGTTCTTTTCCCACACTGTGATATTATTATCGCTTTTATTCCAATCAACTAGACTTGTATTCTTTAATGCTGTTTTAATTTGATAGGTTCCATCCTCAATTACTCTGTTGGGTACTAATGCACCATTTTCATTAAAATAATATCTTTTCCCATCTATCATTTGCCAACCAGTTTGCATCACGCCAAATCTATTGTAATATTTTTCTCCATCAAATTCTTCCCAACCAGATACCTCAACTTCATCAATAGGTTCATCATTATTCGGCTTGATTAGAATATTCATTCGAGCATGCAGTTGGACGTCATAGATATTTTCTGATTCCATATCTTCTAATTGTTTTTCTATATTTTCAGCAGTTTCTTCATCAAATACCAATTTAAACTCATCTATACTTTTATTGTCGTAATATAAGGTTCCATCCTTGTCCTCAAAACCAAAAGCTAATTGGAGCGCTTCTCCTAATGTAACATCTGGCTTCGTTTGTTCGGTGTAGTCGTCAGGATCAACAGCAGCTACTCGTCTTTCTGTCTCTGAATCATCTGTTTTTAAGATCAATCGAGCAGTAGTTTCCTCAATTTGAGGGATAATATGACTCCATTGCTTCTCTTTATCAACTGATACTAATTTTGTTTTAGGATCAATTACTCCTACATAACCGGAAACCTGATTTGTTTGCAAGCGCATTTGCTGTGTTTGCTCTAGTTTATCAAGCTGATCTTTATTGATTGTAATAGGGCTAGAACCGAAATCGTCTTTGGTTTGTAGAGAAATAGCTGCTTGTTCTTTATTTGGATAAAAACGGTTCGGTAACACTACATTTGCTAGTTGGTTTTCTTTTGCTTTAATTGTTGAAATGGTGTCGTTATCTCCTAGCACGAGTGAGGTAGTAGGTGCTGCATCATAAATAGGTGCTGTACCACTATTCACATAGCGGATGTTTGCATTAAAATAGGCAGCCTCTCCTGCGTTTAGGCCTAAGGACTTGGACCAGTTTTTCCCTAAACTCTCAGAACTCGAACGATCAATGGTTACGGTCTGTGAATTACTGGTGCTCAAATTAGTAGATATACTTGCACCAAAATTAAACAGGGAAGCATTGACTTCAGCTCCAACAGAAACCTCTACTGAATTAGTATTGCTTGTGGAAGTACTTCCACTGATTGAACTACTTGTATTCCCGCCATTTTCTAACGTTTCATGTCTATTTTTCGAGATAATAAATTTCTCCATATGAACTTGTAAATTAGGATATGCAGCAAGCAATGGATTTCTCACTTGTACCTGTTTATCAATCATTCCTGATACTTTGGCAAAATCACTATACGGATCGGAAGCGGTACTCCATTTCAATGGAGATGATTTATATTTCGTTAGTGGAGCACCAGATTTCGTGCGTTTTTTTCCATGAACTTTTTCAATCCAAGGCATCAGGATAAGTTTTTTATTCTTAACATCCAAGGTGTATCCCTCAACTTCTAAGGAATCAGGGATGCCGTCACCGTCACTATCTTCAACTCCGTCATCAGAAGCAGAAATACTTCTTTTTTTTCTGCTAGATTCATTCTCTGGTTGATTTTTTATGTCAGGAAGCAGTAGATTTCCCTCTGGAATGATTTCTTCCCTTCCTTGTGGAGTAATCCAGTTAAGCTGTAAGCCAAATTCGTTATCGGAAGCGGATTCTGGCTGATAAGTGATTTTTACTTTATAAAGCTTCCCTTTCTCTAATTCGATTTTTTGCGTAGCGGAGGAGTGATCGATGACTTGTTGATCATCTATCCATAGCATGGTGTGGTCATTATCAGACGTGGAGAACGTATATTCACCTGATTTTTCTACCTTAATAAATCCTTTCCACATGGCAGATTGAAACTGTTGCAATTCCTCAGGCAACATGTCATCCAGTTGATCGCTGTCAATGGATAAATCGCCTGTCTCTGAATTCGAGATCAGAGCAGTCTGTTTTAATTCTTTATCATTAAAATAGTAGCCAATTAAGCCTTTAAAATTAGCATCTTGTGTAGTTACTACTTCCTTTTCGTGTGAAGCCGCATGTGATATTTCTGGATAGGTTGCAAATTGACCGAGAAGGGCAGTTGCCATCAAACATTTATACATGTTAGGTAACTTCATGGGATCATCTCTTTTCTGTGGAGTATTTGAGTGTTACGGTTTCATCCAAGTATATTTTCTCAAAGTCGTACGTCTTTGAAATCATACCTAGCTAATAAGGAAAAACGTGCGTAATGAAGAGAAAAACCTCCCTTTTATCAATAACAAATTTCACATTGGTATAATTTGTTTTTATTTTTAATGAAAACATTTTATCATTTGATTTTCTGTGAATTGAATAGCGAAAAATATATTTGTCAAAGTTACTTTTAGCCGTTCATTTGTAAGAAAAAAATCACGATATGCATAAAAATCTGAACGTAAAATTGCGGAATGCAGGATCATGTAGAAAAGCTTTGCAATGCCGTTGTTCACGAGTGCATGGCATACACTAAATGAAGAGAGTAAGGAGGAATAAGTAAGCGTTTCTTAAAAGAGCGTATTCAGATAGAAGACAAGATTGGTAAGGGCGTTCATTATGTTTTACCTGTCAACCAATAGATGAAAGTGTAAACAAAATAACTAATGGATAGATAAGAAGTGGCGGGGAATGAGAGCTTTCTTGAAGGGGAACTTTTTGGCGGAAAAGGTTCTTAAAACAGGAAAAAGAGTGAGCGAGCTTTAGTTTGACATGGTGAGCTAGTAAGCAACGTGTCGTAAATAGGAGCTGATATAAAGAATACTAGACAAGCATGAAAACGTAAGGAAAGTGCCAGCTCATTACTGGCACTTTCCTTTTTACTAGAAATATGTATACATATACTAAAAATAGGCAGGATCACTACGTACAATCAATAGCTATTTGTAGCTAATGGTTAAATGGAGTACAACCTGTTCATCCCGCACGTTCGTGTAAACATGCTTTTCACTCGCTGTAAACTGAATGGTGTCGAATTTGTTAAGTGTATAAGTGGCTTCACCAATTGTTAATTGAACTTCTCCTGCCATTACAGTAGCAATCTCGATCGTTCCAGGATGATGGGCCTCAGGCTCATACCGGCAATGAGGTTGTAGGAAGCCACGATACATCTCAATACCTCCTCTGGTATCACTAAACAATGGTTCGAGCACCCATGCCTGACCCTCTTCTGAAAATTGTGGTCCTTGTCCAGCACGTAAAATATTAATTTCATTTTCCGGTTTTAAGAGAGTCATTAACGGTACAGAAAGACCGTTTGAAATTTTCCACAGCATCCCTAGCGTTGGATTGGTTTCACCTCGTTCAATATTTCCAAGCGTCAGCTTACTGACTCCTGTCTTTGCCGCTAAATCCTCTAAGCTTAAATTCTGTTCCTTTCTAAGCTCTCGAAGTGTAGTACCTACAAATTGAATCAGTTTTTTTGTTTCATCATTAGTAGAACCCATATATAAATACACCCTTTTCGATGTTTAGCTTACTTTTTTCTTGTTTTTATATATTATACTATATCAAATGAAGAGAGGATTCCTATTTATAAGTACTTTCTATTACAGTTTTTATTCAATCATAAGATATATTTTACTTTACATTATTACGATAAAAGTATATTATAGTATACCATAGTAGATAAAAAGAGGTGAATAAAAATGAGAGCAGTACTAGTTGGGATATTATCATCATTGTTTTTTTCAGCTACCTTTATCATAAATCGAGCCATGAATCTTGGAGGAACTAGTTGGGCTTGGACGGCATCTTTACGGTTTATTTTAGCCCTTCCATTTCTTTTTCTTATCGTATTGTTTAGAAAAAATCTAGGAGATTTATTCCGGGAAATGGCCAAGCATCCATTCCAATGGTTATTATGGGGGACAGCAGGTGGTGTTGGCTTTTATTCATTATTAAGTTTTGCGGCGGTTTATGGTCCATCCTGGTTAACATCAGGGACGTGGCAAGTCACGATTGTAGCGGGGGCATTGCTTTCGCCTATATTTTTTGTAACAGTACCAGCATTAAAAGGTCAGACGAGAGTGCGGCAAGCGATTCCTTTTAAAAGCTTGCGTTTTTCTGTCATTATTCTACTTGGTGTGATTCTCATGCAGGTAAATCAAGCAGGCCATTTAAGTGCTCAGGCATTTTTGCTAGGATTTATACCCGTTATAATCGGTGCTTTTTTATATCCATTGGGTAACCGTAAAATGATGGAGCTGTGTGAGGGGAGAATCGATACCTTTCAGCGTACATTAGGAATGGCAATTAGTAGTTTGCCAATTGCGATTCTTTTGGGGATTTATGGAACGGTTACGGTGGGGTTACCGACTGGAACTCAATTTGTTCAGGCCATATTGCTGGCTCTATTCTCTGGAGTGATAGCAAGTATTCTTTTCTTCTTAGCAACAGATATGGCCAAAAACAATATGGGATTGCTTGCAGCAGTCGAATCCACGCAATCTGGAACGATGATCTTTACCGTTCTTGGTGAAGTGATTTTATTACAAGGATCATTCCCTAGAGGGTTATCTTTACTTGGAATGATTGTGGTTATAATTGGGATGATTCTGACGAGCCTAGCAAATGGCAAACAAAAAAGTCTAGCAAAGAAAAACGTTACGTAGACAGTGGGAGTTGTACAAAGAGAGAAGGAGAGAAGCTAGCCAGAGAAGGCAGTTACAAATGTAGATAGTAAATTGGCTGGAGCCTCTGTAGTTGTTGAAGGATTAGCCGTAATAGAAAGTAGCATATCTCGATTAGCTACTAGCAACAGTATTTTGCATGATTCTCAATATGTAATTCTGAAGCCCTCTGTTCTATTTTCATGACAGAGGGTTTTAGGTTTATAAGATGCGGTTAAAAGGCTTTGATTGCATGTATCAACAGGTTGATCATTATTTAATCAGGATGAAAGTTTCCTTTGAGACAAAAAGTTGCATAAGGTTAAAAAAATATTTACAAATGAAACGATGTGGACGTATTATATTAATATATACACGCAATCGGTGTACTTTTTTTTACATATATTTTTTCCCTAAGGAAACATAATTTCCTTTACGCAATTTTAGTAGGAGGAAGAAACATGAATGCTCGAGTTGAAGAAGCAAAAGATAATAGCGGTTGGTTACAGAGAAGTTCCAATGTAAGCTTAGAAGAAGTGAATAATTCCGTGCGCATTCCTAGCAAGGCGGGGTTCTGGCGTAAATTTTTAGCTTTTGCTGGTCCTGGTTCGCTAGTTGCCGTTGGTTATGTTGATCCGGGAAACTGGGCAACGTCGATTGCTGGCGGGGCGCGGTTTGGTTATACTTTGCTGTCTGTGATACTCATTTCTAACTTAATCGCCATCCTACTTCAATCTTTGGCAGCTAAGCTGGGGATTGTTACCGGTCGGGATTTGGCGCAAGCTACTCGTGATTCGGTAGGTAAAAAAACAGCTTTTGTTCTCTGGATGTTAACTGAGCTTGCTATTATCGCCACCGATTTGGCAGAGGTGATCGGTTCTGCAATTGCCCTACATTTATTGTTTGGTATCCCACTTTTAGCGGGTATTGTCATTACCACGCTTGATGTTTTGCTATTATTAATGCTCCAGAAAAAGGGATTTAGAATTATTGAATCAATCATTATCGTGCTAATGACAACGATCTTTGGTGTATTTGCTTTTGAATTGATCATCTCAAAGCCAGAGGTATCAGCGTTATTATCTGGTTATATACCTAAGGTTGAAATTGTTACAAATCCAGAAATGCTGTTTGTTTCCCTTGGAATTTTAGGAGCAACCGTGATGCCACATAATTTGTACTTGCATTCGTCCATTGTTCAAACCCGACAATATAAACGTAATCGGGAAGGGCGCAAGGAGGCACTTAAGTTTTCCGTGCTTGATTCAACCGTTTCTCTGACTGTTGCTTTCTTGATTAATTCCGCTATTCTCATTCTCGGAGCAGCAGCTTTTCACGGAACTGGCTTGGATGTATCTGAAATTGAAGGCGCCTATGAGCTTTTGAGTCCGACTGTAGGCGTTGGTATTGCAAGTACATTATTTGCCGTTGCATTGCTCGCATCTGGTCAAAATTCAACAATAACTGGAACCCTAACAGGACAAATTGTCATGGAAGGCTTTATCCAATTACGTATTTCACCTTGGCTTCGTCGGATTATTACACGTTTAATTGCTGTCGTTCCAGCGTTTATTGTAACTTGGATAGCTGGCTCTAGAGGAACAGGCGATTTGCTCTTATGGAGTCAGGTGGTACTTAGCCTGCAACTTCCATTTGCGGTTATTCCACTCGTATTATTTACAAGCGATAAAAGGAAAATGGGCGAGTTTGTAAATCGAACGTGGGTCAAATGGCTAGCTTGGCTGTCCACTGGCGTTATTTTAGCATTAAATGTCTTTTTGGTCGGATATATTCTCATTACTGGTCACGACTTGGGCTGACTATTAGGCTAGCGATGGGTTCAATTTGAAAGGCTTTACTATCTGCATCTATATAAGTGACATTCAATGTGAGAGATCTTCATTTTTTGGGAGGTCTCTTTTTCTTGCCCTTGATTTGGTGGTGGATGGATAAAATAACCACGAGGTGGATGGTTACACCAATTTTAGTAAATGATAGCATTTTTGTTGTAAGAACGATTCAAACCTATTTGAGAAGGAAATAAACAAAAACAAGAGGAGGAATTATGATGAAGAAATATCCGAAATTTTGTGCAGCAGCAGTTCAAGCAGCGCCCGTCTATCTAGATTTAGATGCAACGGTTGAGAAATCTTGCAAATTGATTGATGAAGCAGCGTCTAATGGTGCAAAGCTAGTCGCATTTCCAGAAGCATTTCTTCCAGGATATCCTTGGTTTGCGTTTATTGGACACCCAGAATATACAAGAAAATTCTATCACGAGCTATATAAAAATGCAGTTGAAATCCCCAGCTTAGCGATTCAAAAGCTAAGTGAAGCAGCTAGAAGAAATCAAACGTACGTTTGCATTTCTTGCAGTGAAAAGGATGGGGGCTCGTTATATCTTGCACAATTATGGTTTAATCCGAACGGAGATTTAATTGGAAAGCATAGAAAGATGAGAGCATCGGTTGCAGAAAGGTTGATCTGGGGTGACGGAAGTGGAAGCTTAATGCCTGTATTCGAAACAGAAATCGGAAACCTGGGTGGTCTTATGTGCTGGGAGCATCAAGTGCCATTAGATCTTCTTGCTATGAATTCACAAAATGAACAAGTTCACGTCGCTTCTTGGCCTGGATACTTTAATGATGAAATCTCCAGTAGATATTATGCGATCTCCACCCAAACCTTTGTCATAATGACCTCATCCATTTATTCTGAAGAGATGAAAGATATGATTTGTTTAACACCAGAACAAAGAGAGTATTTCAACACATTTAAGAGTGGGCATACTTGCATTTATGGACCTGATGGAGAGCCGATTAGTGAAATGGTACCGGCAGAAACAGAAGGAATTGCTTATGCAGAGATCGATATCGAAAAAATCATTGATTTTAAATATTATATCGATCCAGCAGGACACTACTCCAATCAAAGCTTAAGCATGAATTTTAATCAAAATCCTACTCCTGTTGTGAGAAAATTTGGAGAGAGAAAAAACGAGACGATTTCTTATGAAGAAATCAATCTATTGGTAGGCAGTGAGCGATAATGTTTAAAAATCAGCTAGATTAGGCGAGCAAAAAAAGTAGATCATCAAGCATAACTTTTATCATATGTTTTAAAGACTAGTCCTACATTTGAATAGAGACCATATTCATAGAACCCTCATGTCATTATGCGTGAGGGTTTTTCATATTTTTCATAAATAATAGGTTTTTTTCTAAAAATAACATATTTTTATTTGTGAGACTATTTTTATAGCATGACGCAGAAAGCCCGGTAAATAGGGCTTTTTCGAATGTTAACAAATTCTTGTTTATCTATAAATTTAATTTTTTTGTAAAAATAAGAAAAAAATTCTTGATAATAGTTCTCAGTGTAACTATAATGATTACAGGAGGTGAACAAATTAGAAGAAAGTGGTTAGAAGCAATTTTAATAATTTTCATAGTTTTTACTTTTTAACAATAATCTAAGGGAGGAATTATGATGTTTAAAAAAATTCTTTTAGCTGGTGTATTAGGAGTTGCAGGATTGACTGGAGCAAGCTTCACAGGTTTAGAAGCAACGAAAGCAAGTGCGGCAAGTGTTCAAGATCAAGATGTGTTTAAATATTATTCTTTAAGCTCTTATGAAGTTGCTCCAAAAGAATCCTTCTATCTAAAAAAAGGGGAAGAGCTTAGCGTTACCGTAACAAATTCAGGCTATCCGATCACATACACAGTCTATGATGCTGATAATAAGGTCATAGGTACATATGATACGTACGCAAGATACGGCCGTATCTTTAAAGCTACAAAAGATGGAAACATTTCTGTTCAATTTCAAGCAGGTGTAAATTCTTCTTTCACAAAGAAAATGAACTTTACGGCTACATTTTCTATTTATAAATAAGTCGAATAAGTTATACGATTTGTAGAAATCATACTTATTCGAAAACAAACTGGCGAATAAAAGTCGCCAGAAATGGTAAGTAGGTCCTTCCTCAATAGAAGGACCTATTTATTTTTAAGCGAAAATATGATGATTCACTTTATTGCGCAAGAATATTTTCCCCCTATTTCTAGAGGATTCTGCCATCTGAACGGCTTTTTGGACCTCCAAAAGATCGTAATGAGCATAAGGCATCATGAGCCCCAATTTTTGCTTCATTATTAATGCTATTACATGAGAGAAGGTGTCTTGCCAGGTTTGTACAGATACCTGCTGATTCCAATGCCTTAAATGAAATAATCTAATGTTTACCTGTGTTCTACGCGAAATTTCCCCCCAATGAACAGGTGTTCCCGATAAAAGTCCAATCGTTACCAATGTCCCATTCGGCCGAACACAAAAAGCTAGGTCGGAACCAGCTGTGCCCCCTACAGAATCAATAGCAGCAGTAGCTCCTTGGCCATTTGTCAATTCCATAACCGTTTGATGTAATGCGGTGTCAGAGGTGTTAATGACAGCAAAGGCGCCTAACTGAAGAAGTTCTTCGGTATAGAAATGGTTCCTTGTGACCGCAATCAGTCGAAACCCAAGAATCGCAGATAACTGGCAAAAGATACGTCCAATTGAAGAACCACAAGCATTGACCAGAAGGATATCACCTTCCTTTAATTGTAATACTTCTGTACACGTAATCCAGGCTGTTATAGGGTTTATATAGAGCTGAGCCGCGATGTAATCTTCCATGGAAGGTGGTATCGTGATTGCTAAATCTGCTGGTGCTGTCACATAATCCTGCCAGGTCCCTTCTCCCCGCAAAGGAAGAACACGTTTGCCAAGAAGCTCATGAGAAACGGAAGATCCTACTTCCTCAACAATGCCGACACCTTCATACCCAGGAATGGTAGGCAATGAAATACGATGAGAATATGCTCCTCTAATAGGAAGCAAGTCAGATGGATTTATAGGACGATCAATCATGCGAACAAGAATTTCTCCATTCATAGGAGATTTCATTTGTTTTTGTTCAACCTGTAAAACCTCCTGCGGGTTTCCAAATGCATGATATCTAATACATGTAGCTACCAAAGTTGTACGTCTCCTTTATCTTTTATCTCTAGATTATTTTATAATATAGGTATTTGTCGTCATAAAGCTAGTGAATATAACTTCAGTGTTCAGCTACAATCTGTATAGTTATTGGCTAAGAAATACAGCTGACGTAGCAAATATTCTACTATTTATTTAGAATTTTTTGTTATAAAGCAGAAGTTTGCTTGCAATGTCTTCAAGATTATGAATAATAGTATATAACTTAAAAGGATTTCTTTATTCTAATTACCTGCATGTTTTTGCTTTGTAGCTACTAAGTCCAGTTTCATTTTTCTTTTAGCAGTAAGAAGAGCGGGTTCAGTCTTATGAACCCGTTTTATTATAGTTTCATTATAGTAGTTAGATTAATAACCTCTATAAATAGAATGGAGTAAAAATTATGAATATAAGGGCTTTTATTCAAATGTTCATTTCGATGACGATTTTTGGGTCAGTAGGATTTTTTTCCGTATTAACGGGTCTTTCTGCTTTAGAATTGGTTTTTATTAGATGCATTTGTGCGACAGTTTTTCTTGGTTCGATTTGGTTTATTACAGGAACGTATACCAAAGAGCAATGGAGCAAAAAAGAACTAATGAGGATTGGCTTCTGTGGTATAGCAAATTTATTAAATTGGATTTTCTTGTTTAAATCCTTTGAGCTGATTTCGATTACAGTTGCCATCTCTCTCTATCATCTTGCTCCGATGATTGTCTTACTTGTCGGTAGCTTTCTTTTCAGAGAAAAGGTAACCATACTTTCAATTCTGGCTATCTCTGTATGCTTTGTAGGAACGATTTTTATCATTGGAATAGATGGTGATCTCTCAAATGCTTCGTTTCAAATGACAGGATTTTTGTACGCTATTCTAGCAGCTCTTTTTTATGCAGTAACGATGATTTTAGGGAAGAGTATACAACAAGCAAGTGTCTATGCCACAACGTTTATTCAAACTGCTATTGGCGCGATATGCTTGCTTCCCTTTATCCATTACCATGTATTTTTAGACCTAACTCCGCAGAATTGGGCATACGCGATCATTACTGGCATTATCCACACTGGTGTTGTTTATCTTCTGTTTTTCGATAGTGTACGAAAGCTATCGACCAGAATAATTTCAGGAATGGTATTTTTGGATCCAGCTGTTGCTATTTTATTAGATGTGATCATTATTGGATTTCGACCAAATATGATACAAACAGTAGGAATTTTATTAATATTTATTGGGATGCTTTATACGTTAAAAAAACCAAAACAACAAAATACAGCGAATATTACGTAAAAAAGATCACCTGCACTCTTGATTAACTAGTGGGGTACAGCTAAAATGGGGAAAATATTTTAGGATGGAGAGGGATCAATGAATTCTTATGAGCTGCAAATAAAAGAGTACCTACATGCAAAAGCTGCTGATGCCCAGCACTTTATACTGAATCAATCTTGCCATACGGTCGAAGAGGCGGCTAAAGCTGTGAACGCTTCTATTGAGGAGCTGGTTAAAAATATTTGTATGATTGATGAAGATGGACGACTAATTGTGGCCATTGTAAAAGGAGAGGATCGAGCTAGTACATCACGAGTAAGTAAGGGACTCAATATAAAAAGACCTCGTTTGGCAGATGAAAAGGAAGTATTAGAAGCAACAGGTTATCCAGCCGGTGGGGTCCCTTCTTTTGGATTTGAGGCGATTTTTTTGGTTGATCCGAAAATAACAGAATTAGAGTATGTTTATACGGGAGGAGGCTCTCCTCATTCATTAGTGAAAATAAAGGTAGAAGATTTAGTAAGATTAAATAGCGGAAAATTGATGCGTGTAAGAAAATAGGCGATGCGGTACAGCTAGCATTAAGGCATTTCCTCGCATACGACAGCCCATTCTCCTACACCAATTTTTAGGGAATGCAGTGGATGAAAGAGCTGATACTGATCAGTGAAGGTGTTGCGTGATAACGTGATAAAAAGACTAGTGAATCGTCACGTTGCCTGTAATAGGAACAGGTTTTATGCTAGCGTTTTGCAGAATAACAATCCAATGCGAATGTCGTGGGACGGTTACAGTAGAGCCTTTTGGGTAGATTTTTTCAGCTCCGTAGGTATTTGCATTCAGTAGATACCAGCCCAATGAATCTACTTTCTTATCAAACGTAACCGTTACGCTACCGCCTTTCGCAAGGAAAAAAGGGCCTGTAACACCAGCTTCCCCATAACCTCTATCCCATTCCTTTACCGTTAGTGCAAATGGAATAGAATATTGGCTGTAAGCATTACTACTAATCGTTACTTTTGTTGTGATATGCTTATCTAAAGCCGCGTAGCTAGTCGAGTACAGTAAGAAAACAAGTGGTACTGCTAATAAAGAACAAACGATTTTGTGCATCTTGTAACCTTCCTTTCCGAAATAGGATATACAGACTTGAAGCGGGGATAATTTAGTATATAGTATTAATTTCTCTAAATGTTATATTTTTCCTGTTATCCATATACCTTTTTCTTGCTGTCCTTTTGCCTGTATGAAGTGGAAAAAGGAACTGGTAAAAGAGCGCTATAGATAAATAGGTCAGGCTTTGCTAAAAATGAGATCATAAAAAGAGCGGGATCATGTATATGCAGGAAAAGACACGTTTCGCAAACAAGAAAAGGAAACTCCTAAGTAAAAATGAAACGTAGGAGGGCACTGAAACGTACATATAGAAAACGGGTCAGATGCAACAAAGAGGGGGGTTAAACATGGATGTTTTATTATGGTTGATTGTTATACTTCTATTCGGTGTAAGTATTGCTGGTATTTTCTTCCCAGTGTTACCTGATACGATTATGTTATGGGGCGGTTTTTTACTATATCAATTCGCGATTGCAGAGCCTGGAGCAGGTTTACCGGTTTCCTTCTGGTGGGGAATGGGGATTTTGAGTGTGGTGTTATTTGGTGCTGACCTATTGACTAATATGTACTTTGTTAAAAAATATGGTGGCTCAAAAGCATCAGCAATCGGGTCAATATTAGGTGTTATTATTGGTGTACTTACGTTTCCGCCATTTGGTATGATTATTCTCCCATTTGTATTTGTATTATTAATTGAAATGCTGATGCAAAAACAACCGGCAGAACGAGCTTTTAAGATAGCGATAGGAAGTCTTATAGGTTTCTTTAGCAGTGTCATTATGAAAATCTCTATCCAACTCATCATGATTATCTGGTTCTTTATTGTTGCTTGGTAAAGCTTATTGTGGATCGTTACATTGGATTTTGAGTGTTGATCCATTCCATAAAACCGAGATTGTCAAATTCTCTATCATTTCCTGTAGGGAAACCGGCAATCTCGGTTTATTTGTGTTTACACATCAGAATTAGAGAAGACTTGTTTGAAGATTTGCTAAAAAGAAACACTGTTTTAAGTGGCTATGAGGTTAATTTACACCTAAATATAAGTCCAGTAGTAGGAGAAACACGAAAGGTATCAAGGAGATAGGTAGAGTGGGGCATAAAATAAACCGTTACAAACAATAAATTTGAGTAGTAAAAAACTCTTGGCGAGTATGATCCTCACCAAGAGTTTGTACGTGTAAGCACGTGAGAAGTTAAAAATCCAATGCACTAGTGGAAAAGGCGGTAAACGCCAATTACTTTACCTAAAATCGTCACATTATCTAAAATGATTGGTTCAAGCTGTGAGTTTTCCGGTTGTAGACGGAAGTGGGTTTTCTCTTTAAAGAAACGTTTTACAGTTGCTTCATCCTCTTCGGTCATGGCTACCACGATATCCCCGTTGTTAGCTACATTTTGTTGGCGGACAATTACATAATCGCCATCTAAAATGCCTGCTTCGATCATGCTCTCTCCCATAACGCGCAACATGAACACATTGTCAGACGTAACGATGTTTTCTGGCAATGGAAAATATTCTTCCACCTGTTCAATAGCTGTAATAGGTTGACCTGCCGTTACCTTACCAACCACTGGTACTCGAACGATGGAGCTTTCATAATCGTCCTGTAGACGAGTCTCGTCCAATAATTCAATGGCACGTGGCTTAGTAGGATCGCGGCGGATTAATCCTTTCTTTTCAAGTCTTGCGAGATGACCGTGAACAGTGGAACTGGAAGCTAGTCCTACGGCTTCACCGATTTCTCGAACAGACGGGGGATAACCTTTATCTTTTACTTCCTTACGAATAAAATCAATGATCGCTTGTTGGCGATTGGAGAGTTTGGACATTTCGAACACCTCATTCTCTCGATCCAGATATTTTCTACATTATACCATGAGAATTTGCGTTCGACAAACATTAGTTCGATTCTTTTGCTTGACAGGAATATTTGTTCGCATTATGATGATGTTATCAAATGAGAACAAACGTTTGCGAGGGTGATGATAATGATGGTACAATCTAGCAATTGTCAGAATCTATATAAAGATAAAACAAAAACAATGACGAGTAAGAACACATTGGTACATCATAGAAAAGGGATAACGCGAGGGCAAGCAATCGTAACGTTATTGCTGATCATAGTATCCCTTGCAGCAGGCAGCATGATTTTTGGAAAAGAGAAGGTGGCTATTGCGGCTCCCCATACACAGCAGGCAGCTATAGTCATTACAATTCAGCCAGGTGATACGCTGTGGAGTATTGCACAAGCTTATCAACAGGAATCTGGACTATCAGCCAGAGAGCTAATGGATGAGATCATGAAACAAAATCAGTTAGATAGCCCCATGATTTATGCAGGAAATAATCTAGCTATTCCAGTATACCGATAAGCGGGAGCCATAATTTATATCTCCTCTCCTTTGGTCTTGTGTTATAATAAAGAGAAGTTAGTTGAGGAGGTATCACCATTGGTTACTGATGCAGAAGTAAAACGTATTAATGAATTAGCCAAGAAATCGAAGGGTGTTGGCTTAACTCCAGAAGAAAAAACGGAGCAACAAGTTCTTCGTCAAAAATACATTGATGCTATGAAGGCTTCCTTGAAATCTAGTTTAGATTCGATCCGTTATGTAGAGGATGAGGAACCTAAACACTAGTCTATGTGATTTTTCCAAATGATCCGTAGCACTAGTGCTGTGAAACAGGTTTTTACAAGTAAATAGAGGCGATGGAGTTCGCCCTAAGCGCCAATAGGCTAATGACTCCTACCAGTAATATTACTGGTAGGAGTTTGTTTGTATATATGTGAAAAATAGTGGAAAAGGAGAGAATGCATGTCTTTTTTAATTGTTGGACTATCAGGAATGTTGGGGGCTGTATTCCGATATTTAGTAGGAGCATGGACAGCGGGCTGGTGGGAGCTCTCATTTCCTTTAGGTACGCTAGTAGTCAATTTCATAGGCTGTATCGGATTGGGAGCTCTCAATCAATATCTCTTAACCCGAAATCAACTGCCTGCTTGGTTTACCTTAGGAGTAGGAACAGGGTTTATTGGTTCTTTCACGACCTTTTCGACTTTTAGTGTAGAGACACTTACCCTTTGGCATCAGCATCAATATGTACTTGCCATTTGCTATGTACTGGCTAGTCTATGGGGTGGTTTACTGATGGTATGGCTTGGCTTTCATATCAAATGGAAAACGAAAAAGAGTTAGTTGTACTTAATCCTTTCAATTGAAGCTGGCAATGGTGTACCTCTTCTAGCCACTACTTTTGTAAATGGTGTGTTAACAACTATGGTGAAAAATAGTTCTTATCATTTTGCTTTTATCTGGATCACTGAGTACTGGCCATAGATCTGGAAGCTTAAGCATTAATTCAAACGCATCAGAACTTGATGCACTTGCTTTCATTTGTTTATTAATAGCTTCCAGATCATTTAATGACTGAGTTTTTAAACCACGTTCCTCCATTGTCCGCTTACGTAATTCTTCAACTGTTAGAAGCTCCTCAACAAATGCAAATGCCATTTCCTTTTGCTTTCCTGAAGTTTATGTAGCTGCTTCTCAACATCATTTTTAGCAGTTTCTAATTGTGATTTCTTCTTAATCTGATTCTTTAGCGAGTTTCTTGATGAAGAAACTTACTGATACCATGTATATAAAAGATGCTACTAGAACGATTCGTGATTCTAATTAGGGCCCTAAGCAAATTACAGGTGACGGAATATAATTGTGGAATTGATTTTACAATATAAATCCTGATACGCGCATGGAAACCCTTACATAAGTGAAACTCTTATGAAGAGACAATATATTTTGTAGATAGAATGTTAGCTTACGTTAAATATATTGTAATTCAACTATAGAAAAAGAAGAGATTGAATTTATTTTTTGACTCTGTTATACAACAATGTTGATCATTCATAAAAAAAAGGACTCCTTTTAAGTCCTGTTCAGAAAAATTAAATGGGGGTTGGCATTCTCTTTCTATGGTTTTGTTGGTTGAGCGGAAAGACCAACTATATCTGTGGAACCAAATATTAGCAATGTAATTAAAATAACTATTAGTATTAATTCCGAGAAACCCTCTCCATCAAAATTTTTCATTATGAGCTCACCCTTTTCCTTTTAATACTTATTAATTATCCATTTTCTTTTTAAGTGCCTGAATAATCTCATCCACAGTTATATTGCCATTATCGTTGAGAAATTTTAGCATGCTATCTACATTTGTATTGTTCAAATCGCCTAATGTAACGTACTTTCCCGTTAAACTGACAATCATCGTAGCTTGTCTAAACAATTGAACAGCATCTACTCTTAACTTACCAGTTAAAAGAAGAGCAGCCACAATAAGCTCTAAATTATTGCCATTCATGCAATGTAAAATTGATGAATTATTGGTTGATTGTTTCTTTTTAGCATTATTGGTTGACTGTTTCTTTTTTTTATTATTGGATGAATAATTGGTTGGCTGCTTCTTTTTTTTATTATCTGATGAATTATCGGTTGGCTGTTTCCTTTTTTCATTATCTAATGAATTGTTAGTTGTCTGCTTTCTTTTCTCATTATCTGATGAATTGTTGGTTGTCTGCTTTCTTTTTTCATTATCTGATGAATTGTTTGCTGACTGTTTCTTTTTAGCATTATTCGATGAATTTTGTGCTAACATATTATTTTTTTGAAAGGAATCCATTTATTCTTCCTCCCACCAAACATAGTAATTGCTCATGCATATCGGTGTGAGGTGAGACTGTAAAATACAATTTCGCAAGTTTCACCCTTTAGTACAAAACAAATAGAGTGCACACACTGACTTATAACCCATCATATTCAAAGAACGGAATTATTGTGCTTGGTAAAAGTTTTTTGCGATTAAACTACTCGTTAGCTGAATAACAAATCACATTCTTTAACAGAACCTATTTTTGGGGGAATGGGAACGGGCAGACCCTTTTCATTCTTGGTAATAATGTACATAACAAATTTGCATTCACACAATTTGTGTTTAGTTGGAGTATCTATGCTCTTTCCGATTGTATATTGAGTCACTATGTTGGCTAAATAAGAAAAAGACGAGTCAATGCCCTTGATCGATAGTAGCTCATATGGAATGCAAATGTGGTAATTAATTGGACTACTTATATTCGGGATGATTCACGTTGTACGCCTTTTGATTTCTAGGAAGATGATGAAGAGTGGTTGATCAGATAAGCTTCACCAGCCTTACCAAACACCAAATGCACGACATGATACTGCATCACAGTCAAATCTGGAAAAGTAAACCGAACATTATCGCTGTTACGGATAGGTACCGATTTGATCAGGATGAATGATGTTGGCACAAAGATATGTATATCCTCGGTTCGTATGAACAGGGCATGATTGTTAGCTTTGGATAGGAGGAAGCACAATGACCAAACAGCAGCTCATTGAAACAGTGTAAGGGGCATCGTTATCCCCTTACACCCCACAAAAACTAATCTCTTCGAATGATCAAATATAATAGCAAACCAATGATAGGAAAAGCCAATACAACTATTAATGCAATGAGTGAGAATTCCTTACTATTACCTCTACTTCTTGAATCACGATAGGCCCAGATACTAAAGAAAATATTTAAGAAAATGGGCAGCAATGCAAAAAAACTATGTATAATTTCGCCCATGTCAATCAAGGATATCACCTGCTTTTTAAGTTTGTGAGACATTTCGATTATATAAAAAAATAGGTAAATTGTGTAACTTTTTTCACTAGGTTAGTTACTCAACATACGATAAATGGCAGGAAAGAATGGGGACTATCAAACACAACGCTATTGTTGTAACAGATGCTGACTATGCAATGGATAAATTGGAGCTGGTTCATAAAAAAGCCCAAGAGTTGTTTAGTTCACTTGTATCTCCAATAATAAAAAGCAATTCGAACGGTTATCAAAGTTTTTTCGTTGCTCCAGATGGCAGTAAAGAGGGATGGGAAGAATCAAATGAGGGGATAGACAAAGAAAAGAGTTTGAAAACTTCGTTGATTCTTTGGCATATGACTATGTTTCAACCTCCATTCGTTATGTAAATGTCTCGTACAAAGAAAGTTATGGTGCAGAAATAGAAAAAACAGATCGCGATTTATCAAACCATTACTTGTGATAAGGGAGGATGCGGAATGAATAAAACACAGATGGACATATGCTGAAAAAATTAAGATGGATTAATTACGAAATGATTAAGGCTCAATCTACAGGTGATCAAAAAGAAGAAAAACAACAGAGAACGCGTTATGCTACCTGTCACCAAGAGAAAAAGAGTGCTTTATCCTAACTCATGGTGAAGGATTTTCATTTGAGGAAACGGCTAGATTTTTGTGTATTTCGAGAAGTAGTGTACAAGCCTATCCGACAAGGAATAGGCTCGAAACTACAAGATTTGCAATTTTATTTTTTGTTGCGTTACCAGTGTTAAATCAAACCCTTCTCTTTCGAAACCACAATGTATATTATTAATGATAGGAGGGACGTTATGGATTTAACATCTGACGTATTAGTTCTATTTATGGGCATAGGTATTATATGTACATCAATTTTAAGGTTATCTGGTGTAATTATTGATCCAATTCTATTAACCAGTTTATCTCTTTGTGCAACTTTTATTGTATTATCTGATTTCTTTCTTATGGATTCAAATGGAGTGAAAAAAATTTATTGGGTATATAATTGTGCTGGGATTTTGTGTATAGCGAGTGCAGGGCTCTCAATCACGTTTTTGCCGCACACCGATTTATTGAAAGTAAGTCCTGAAAAACTCGCTGCAATATCTGACTTTTCAACATTGTTTAGTTTAGGAATAACATTAAGCATGTTAGTAGCTAGAAAAAACAAAAGAAAAAGAACTGTTGATAAAAAAGCTGAGCTGGATACTAATACAACACAATCTAACGATTATTAACTATATTTTTATAAAAAAATATTTCAGTGTGCAGACCTCTATATCATTTTGTCTGCATTTTAAGCTACTCAATGATGTTGAGTAGCTTTTTAATTGCTCATTTTTGTCATGCAAAAGCCACCTATAAGTAGAGAGACAAATAAATCTTTTGTTATTGACATATGAGCTAAGGATACTTCATTTCTTTTGGTAAACAAAAGATAAAAAATGGATGAAGTACCAATATAAAAAGCTAATATTTTTTTGAAGAGTTCTTATATGGCTAAAGAATAATATTGTTTGAATCTAATATTATAAAAAATGGTAAAATTATCATAATAATGTTATTATAAAATTGTAATATAATTATAAAAATGGTGGTATATGGAAATGAGAAGGATGTTACTATCCGGCATAATCGCTTTATCTACAATTTTTGGATCAGCTAATGCATATGCTTCAGAAAAGGTTAGTCATCAAGACTTACTAAAAAACATTACTATTGAACCTCATCAAGGTCAAATTATCCTTAAATGGGGAGACATACCCAATACAGCTCAATATAAAGTTTATCAGGGGGACACTGAGTTATACAGTGGCTTAGAAAACTCCTTTATCCATAATAATTTAAAATCAGGAAAAAGCTATAAGTATAAGTTAGTAGCTCTTGATTCTGATAATTCTGAGATTATAAGCGCAAAATTAAATACTGAGACTTTGGAATCAGAAATAAAAAATGCAGGTCTAATTTCGCTATCTGCTAATGATAACGAAATAAATGATACTGTTGTTTCAACGATTTCCGATGGAAAAAATATAAAATTTGACTGGGATGATAACGGACAGGTAGAGGAGTATCAAATTAAGAAAAACGGAAAAATAATTGATACTGTCCAGTCAAGTGAATATAGTGATGATTTGGACGGAGGAGAAGAGAAGGTTATCTATGAGTTCCTTGGTAAAATTCCACTAGATAAAGAAGAAAAGGAAAAGAGAAAAGAGAAAATACAGTATCTTTTGAAAAGTGGTGAAGCTAATGATTCCGAAATGGTTTTAAAAGGCGAAGAACTCCTCTATAATTATGTTTCAATTATTAAAATTGTAGAGAAAGAAAAAGTATCTCCGTTAGGGATTTCTTCAAATAATGATGTAGGTAACGTAAAGTTAAGATATACAACTTTTATAGGTGACGAAATAGTGAGAAATCCAGTACCGAATTGGTTAAGATTAACTGGAGAAAAATGGGAGAGAGAAGTTGAATATTTTGGTGGAGATAATAGAGATTTTGCAGTTTCCCATTCTCGTTTTAGAACCCAGATAAATATTGAATCGGATTTTACAGATGAAGATACAACTTTATCCAAAAAAGTGAATAGCTCAACTTTTTATGACTCTAATCAAAAATTACTTAAAACCAAAAAGGTAGGTAGTAGTGGAATTAGATTAAATGAAAAAATTGTAAATATGGATAATATCAAATTTGATATTGAACATTCAGTTGGAATTCCATATTTAGAAGGATCTTTAAAATTTACTCCGCCAGGAATTGATTACGCTTTTACTGCAAGTCTTTATAGAGAAGACGGTGATTATAAAATTAAGGGTTGGCATGATGGGGCACCAAGTCATGAGTTCTACATATCTTTTGATGATGGTCCATACGAAGAATTATTTCAACACGATCTTTATGATTTCTTTTATTTATTCGAACTGACTCCAAAACATTATTTTAATATCTCTAATTAAACTGGAAGACTGGGAGCCCTTAAGCTTCCGGTTTTTTCACCTTAGTGAAATTAATGTATGTTAACTATTAACTAGACTAGTAATAAAGGGGGAAGGCAATGTTACACAGAATCTTTGTTGGGGTCGTTACCGCAATACTTTTTTGCTTAGTTCTTGCAGTGTCAGAATATACACCAATGACAGCACGTCAGCCAAATACTTATTATTTTCCTTTTATAACTCTAATGATAATCTATCTAATGTACTCCATCCCGATATTTTTGTTTATTGGAATTCCCTGCACTATCTTAATCGATTTTATTACTAATAGAATGGAAATATCGACTAAAAGTAAGCTTTATTTTTTAAATTTAGGATTATATTCTTTAGCGGGTATTTCTATAGCTTGGGTTTTCTTCGGATTAAATAAAGGGGATATTCTACAAAAAATATTTAACTATAAAGCTTATATTATATATATAGTTGGATCTCTACTTTTTTATCATATATCTCTTGTCACAATGATTATTTTTAAAAAAATGACTAAGGACACAAACTGAAGTTCTGAGTATTAATTAGATCAGCACCTACAAAGGTGCTTCTTTCTTTTGCAAAACAAACTCAATAGGTGGTGGTGATCATGTAATGGCAAAAGCAAGAAGTCCGAACCGCGACAAAGCCTTGGAGCTATGGCTCGAAAGTGGCGGAAACATTAGCAATCGAAGAGCTTGCTGACCAACTAGACGAAAAAGAAAAAACCATAAGCAACTGGAAAAGCAGAGACAAATGGAATGTAGTACTACAATCAGGTCAATGTAGTACTACAATGAAAAGTGAGTCAAACGCTGGAGCACCAGAGAGAAATAAAAACGCCGTAGGCAATCGTGGAGGAGCTGCACCTAAGAGGAACAGCAACGCGGTAAGCCACGGCTTTTTTCGTAAATACTTCCCTGATGATGTAGCCGAGATTATAGAAGAGATTGAATCCAAGTCTCCTCTGGATATGTTGTGGGAAAACATCATGATTCAGTACACGGCTATCATCCGAGCGCAAAGGATAATGTTTGTAGAGGATAAAGAGGAAATGATTAAGGAAATTAAGAAAAGGAAGTATGAAATTGTAGACACCAGTACGAAGGAAAAAGCATCCTTCGAGCAGGTCATTACAGAGGAAGAGTATGAATTTCAATTCTCTTGGGATCATCGTCACGCTACATTTTTAAACGCTCAGTCTAGAGCTATAGCAACTCTCCAAAGCTTAATCAAACGCTATGAGGATATGCTCAATAGTCATCTAGCTACTGAGGAACAACGTTTACGTATAGAGAAGTTAAAGATAGAGGTTAAAGAATTGAATGGTGAAAATGATACTGATGCACATCAACAGAATAGTGGATACGAATCAGCTCTAAACGCCCAAGTATCGGAGATTTTTGCTGACGAGGTAGAAGCTGATGAAAAAGCGTAAACGTACAAGGTCGTTTAAGTTCCAACCGTTCAGTCTAAAGCAAAAGAAACTATTAGCTTGGTGGACAGATGGGAGTCCCTACAAAGATTACGATATGGTCATAGCAGAAGGGGCTATTCGTTCAGGGAAGACCATATCCATGATTGATTCCTTCATTACATGGTCATCAGCGAAGCATAGGCACCAGAACTTTATCGTGGCTGGTAAATCCATGGGCGCTCTCAAGAGAAACGTGTTGGAACCAATGTTTCAGATTCTGACGGCGAAAGGCATTGACTACCACTATCACCGTTCAGAGAATCCACATGTTGATTGGAACCAATACGTATTATCTATTTGGTGCAAATAACAAAGCGAGTCAAGATACGTTACAAGGTCTTACTGCCGCCGGAGCCTACTTGGATGAGGTAGTGTTATTTCCCCGATCATTTGTGGATCAAGCTATAGGTCGATGTTCTGCCGAAACCGATGGGAATGGTGCAAAAGTCTTCTTTAACTGTAACCCCTGCTGGACCGTACCATTGGTTTAAAACTGATTTCATTGATAAAGTAAAAGAAAAAAGAATCCTGGTCCTACATTTCACGATGGATGACAACATAAGTTTGTCTGAAAAAGTAAAAGAAAGATTTCGCCGCATGTTTAGTGGTGTCTTCTTTAAACGATATATCTTAGGACTATGGGTGATGGCAGAAGGGCTTGTTTATGACATGTTTAATGAGAAACTACATGTCATAAAAACACTTCCTGATACATTTGATCATATTTTTGCTGGTGGGGACTATGGTATCAATAATCCAACGGCTTTTTTTATTAATTGGTCAGAAAGCTAACGATTTTTATGTGATTCGTGAGTATTATTACGATTCTCGTAAACATGGAAGGCAGAAGACGGTTTCTAAATATGTAGAAGACTTCCAAAGCTTTATAGGGAATGACCAACCAGAAAATTTATTCCTATATCCTTCTGCAGCTACTCTCATTTTAGAGTTGAGAGAAAAGGGAATTAAATATGTAAGAGGTGCAGATAACACGGTAATAGACGGCATTCAGCTAGTGAGCAACTTGCTCTCTAACAACGGAGGCCGTCTTTTTACTGGGTAATGAAGAGTATGGTCAACCGCGTTAGGCAGGTAATACTCCTGAAATACTTGCTAGTAGAAAGGCAGAAGAATTGATTCTTGGTATTTCGAGAATGGTCGCATGCTGTCTTTGGTACTTTCCGTAGTAAATGGTCAATTAACGGAGGGATCTATAGAAGCCCTATCCCAAGCAAGAGGAGCAAAATCACAAGGTGGAATCCTATATCTGGAGGTTGAGGGATTCGAAAAGGGTTTAACAGGTGATGAAAAAGAGAAGGTGCAAATTAAATTAGATAAGTTAAATGACCTGCTTCAAACTGATGCATTATTCACCGATTATGCGAAAGACAAACGTAAAGAAATACGATCATCCTTTCGACTACCGCCTATTTTGACGGGGGAATTGGACAACCGAACCTACACGTATTACTATCGGTATGCCGTAAATATCGAGTATTCCGATAACTTTTAATCCGAATATAGTACTCACGTCTCCACTCAACAACCAAATGCTTACGGAAAATGCAACGTTAAGCATTCAAGGTACCGCATCCGACATCGACAAGGATAACGTAGTTACAGTAAAGTACCAAGTTAATAAAGGAACGGCAAGGGCGCTGCAATCGGGGGTATCCAACGGTAGCACGCCTATTTCTTTTGCTAAAACGCTAACATTTAAGAGCAAGCGCCTCTACGACGGTACAACCGATATAACAGGCTCTGACCTAGCCCAAGACACCGATTACACCTTAATTGTTTGGGCGGAAGATGACCAAGGCGGTAAATCAACTGAGATTACGCGCAAGTTCGAGTTGTTCACAATCGCCCTCCTGTTAAGCGGTCAAAATGAAGACCTTGGCACACTTAGTTCTGTCCCTTCAAAGAAATACACGGTAACAGAGCCAGAGGGTGACACGTTTACCATCACGGAGAAAATCAATGGTAAGGCAATCCGCACATTCGCTGGAACTGACAAAATGGAAAATACGTTGACTATCCCACTGGACATGTGGCTGCGGCTCTCTTTAACAGAAGCCCACACATTAACGATCGAGGCAACCGATAGTAAAGGCTTGAAGTCGACTAGGACGTTTACTTTCCATCGATCAGCCGACAAGATAGCATTCTCTCTAAAGAAACCTTTTGATACCACTATCGCTGCTAAACGTATTCTTATAACGATTGATGCAACGGTTCCTCCTGGTGCAGATTATAAAGTCGAGGTGTGTAACAATGCGTTTGACGAGTCGCCTACGTGGGAAGACGCAACTAACCATGTCAAATTCAACCGAGGCTTCATCTTCACCAACAAGGAAAAAACAGCAGAAAAATGGGGCGTTAGTGTGCGCTTTGTTTTTGTTAAAGGAGTCGCAACTGAGCCTGTGATTGTAAAAGGATTCGGAGGTGCATTCGATTGATTTTAATAAAACCTATGGATTTGGGCGAAATGGAGCAAGAGCGTGAGAAAGGCAAAATCTCGCCAGAGTTAATAGAAGCCTATGAAGCTATTGCTCAGTTACAAGAGATGGTAACTAGAATGGAAGCCAAAATAAAAACACTAGAAGGAGCGAAGTAGAAATGGTTAAAGCGTATATGATTCCTGTGTACAGCCTATTGGTAAAAGTCGGTCGCAGAGAAATTGAATCTTTACCGGACATTTATAGGGTTCCCGTAGCAGAGTATTTAGCTGAACAAACTGAATCATAAAACGCCTTTTCTGATCCGGAGAGGGCGTTTTTTCATGGGGAGCTGCGGCTCCCTATTTTATTTACCCTAAGGGGTGAGGAGGCATGATATATGCGATTTACTTGGGAGCTACCTTCTTTTATAAAAGCGGAGAACGGCGTTGTGGCTGTGCTAGGGGCCACGATCCTCCCTTATGTAGATTTTCTATACGGTTCCGATCGTCACAAAATACTTAACGCGCTATTTTTCTTAATAGCACTCGATTGGTTTTCAGGTATTGCGGCTGCTATGAGGGATCAAACCTTTTCATCTGACTACGGGATAAGGAAAGGGATACCACGTACTTTAATTGTTTTACTCCTTCCTATAGCAGCTAACCTTATGGACGAAGCAATGCAAACGCCTGGTTTTCTTTTCTACGGTGTTACATTTGGGTTGATCTATCACACATGGGTAAGCTTTACGGCCAACGTTGCTAGAGCTGGATTTGAAAGGCTTATTCCCTCATCCATTTTGAAGTTCGTAGGCTCAGAACTAAAAGCAAAAGCTGAGCGATCACAGAGACACAAGGAGGGGAAATGATGGAGATGACTACTGATATCGCTACATTAGCCGCAATCGTTGCGGCGCTTACTGGTGTGGCTAAAGGGTTTGGGGTTCCGAACAAATTCGCTCCATTAGTCGCTATGGCTTTTTCGTCTCTATTTGTATTTCTTCCAAACGGAGAATTAAAAACTAATTTACTAACAGCGGTGGTCGTTGGATTAACGGCTGCGGGAGCTTATAGCTATGCAAAAACAGACAACGGAGGGAACAA
The DNA here is from genome assembly GCF_026891775.1 of Brevibacillus halotolerans. NCBI lineage: Bacteria > Bacillati > Bacillota > Bacilli > Caryophanales > Paenibacillaceae > Brevibacillus > Brevibacillus halotolerans. The sequence continues at coordinate 359,066 of NZ_JAPTNK010000003.1, read as the reverse complement.
GCAATGAAACCACAGGATTTTATCAATAAGATAGCGCCTAGTGCTGTAGCAGACATGAAGAAAACAAAGATACCTGCGTCTCTTACGATCGCTCAGGCAATCCTGGAATCAGCTTGGGGCGAGAGTGGGCTAACCAAGAGAGGCAACAACCTCTTTGGCATCAAAGGAACAGGTCCGGCAGGTGTCTGCGCTATGCCCACAAAGGAGAATTACAACGGTAAATGGACAACTATTACAGCTAATTTCAGAGCTTACAACAATTGGGGAGAGTCTATTGCAGACCATTCCAAACTAATTCTGAACGGTACAAAAGACAAGCCTACGCGCTATCATGGAGTGCTTGGAGCTGATTATAAGACTGCTTGCCATGCTATCCATAAGGGCGGATATGCTACTGATCCGAATTATCCAGGTAAGCTAATAGGATTAATTGAAAAGTACGATCTAGCTAAATATGACAAGGAGGAACCAACAGTGAAACCAGAGGTAGCGAACGAAATTATTAGCCATTTACAAGGACAATGGGCTTTTTACAATCAAATGGGGATGAAGGATGAAGCTGAACGAATCGGTGTACTGGCAAATGAGCTTCGAGTGGCAAGTGGACAAAGGAAACAGAATAATCACTAGATTATGAACGTGTCAGGTAAAACTGACACGTTTTATTTTTTGCCTAAAAATGAACGTGTATTTCTGGTTATGGAGGGGCTGATATCATATTTTATAACATGGGTTGTATAATTAATTCCCAATTTACTGAATATTGTTTACTTTGGGCGGAATTAATGGTATTATTTTTATATAAAGGAAAACATTATACATATGGAGGGTATTATGAAGCTCATTAAAAAGGCAACATTTGGAGTTCTAGCAATGTCATTATTAGCAATCGCTGCACCAGCATCACAAGCAGGGGCATTTTATTGTAAACCTTCTGGATACAACCAACCCCAGTATTGTTTAGATGAGACAGATTTATATAATGATCCATCACCTAACCCTAAAGGAGGCGGGGGATATAAAGTCCCTTAAGGGACTGACCCCCGTTTTTGGGACAGGGATAAAACACTTTATTTGCTAAGCAACCAGTTGCCGAAACTCAATCGGTGACTGGTTGCTTAGTTTCGTTTGATTACAAAAATATACGGAAATTTAATGCATTTGCTAGAAAACGCCGTATAGTATCTTTTTCCCTATTTAAACAACTTACCAATCACCTTAAATATATCAAACGTAGTCTTGTTATAAGCTTTATTATAAGCATACCTCTTAGGATTTCTGAGCCATCCCCAACCTCTTGGCATCTTCAATCCAGCTCGATGTACTAACTGTCTTTTTAGGCTTGTCCTAGCTGCTATACGTTTCTTTAAACTCGGTTTCCGCATTCCAAACTTCATAGCAACCACCCTTTTATTTTATCTAGTTAGTAATGCAAAAGCCTTCTGACAGAAATTAGAACCTTGAACTATATAAAATGATCTCTATTCAGTTTAGTAAAAGTTATAGCATATTTTGAACGATTATCTCTCATTTATATAATAAAAAATTGCTATAATTACAAATTTTTGGTTTTAACAATTTACTTATTTTTTGTTAAATGGTATATTTTAACTGTAATTATATTAATTTAAATGGAGGTTTATATTATGAAAAAATTTGCTCCAGTGTTAGCCGCCGTTGCTGTTTTGTTTTCAGTCGCTCCTGCATCTTCGTTTGCTGCTCATCAGGTTTCAGCAGTTCAAAAAGCTCAAAAAAATTACACTTTGGAAATTAAGACCTCTGAATCTACAGATGCAGGAACTGACTCAAATATTAAAGTTACTATCAGGGGATCGAAAGGTTCTTTTACGAAAGAGATAAATGGTACTTTTGAACAAGGAGATCTTGAAACGTTCTATCTTTCTGGAACAGATGTTGGGGAAATACGGTCCCTAACTTTGATTAGTGATGGAAAAGGTTGGAAATCCGATTGGGAAGTAGAATATGTCATACTTAATGGTCTAAAGAAAACGGTTAATGCTTGGGTAAGTCTTAATGGAAAAGCAGGTAGTTTAGATATTCCTTTATCAAATAAATAAGTCATAAAAAAACAGAAAAGCTCTCTGGCGGAAATTAAACCGTTGGAGGGCTATTTTTGTTGGTAAACATGTAATTTTACCCATTGCATATTTTCCTCATCATAAAATAAAACAAGAACATACATTCGTATTTAAGTAGATGTTTTGATGGCTAGCAAATTCTTGATCCACTTGTAACAAAATTCATCTTGCCAGAACATGCAGAAATGTTACGTCAGTATCATGAGGATAAGAAGCTGATCGAGAAGCCGATCATTGAAGAGGATGAGCTGGCCGAGTTTTTCTACAGGATATCTGACTCACGTCAGTATGACTACGCCCTTACGATTAGCTGGTGGAAAGAGACAAAAGAGGGTAGAGGAGTAATTGAATCCGCCTGGGGATGGGTAGATAGGTTTGATTCTCAATTTAAACAGATTAAGCTAAAGAACGATAAGGATTTCTGGTGGATTCCTGTTGAGGATGTAGTGAAGATAGGGAAATAAACTACTCTTAATTAGTTTCATTCGTCCGGTCGTTTGGTAAAAGAAATAGTAAATGATAAAACTAAATCATCGTCAACATTTGAAACCTCAGCGCATACACTTTCTCAAATTCGACATGAAGGTGGAAGTTATATGGGGAAAGTAGTAAGCGCGGCATCTGTTATCCCACTTGATGAAATGGAGGAAGCTTGGTATGGATTGATTGAATTTAATAGCTTCAAAGCAATTTTTGTCTTTTTAGATGCAAACATTTTTGAAAAAGGTAGCTTCTTACTATGGGAATTATCTTTTTTAACGTGCCAAAAAATAATAATGTCAATAATCTTCGACATAGGTAACTGTGGCAACATCCAAAAAAAGGAAGAGATGGAGTTATTAGCTATTTACAGAGGCAATGGGCTTTCTATAATCAAATGGGATGAAGGATAAGACCATAAGGATTTGACAATTGGTAGATGAGTTGAGAGTTGCTCGTGGACAAGAGAAAGTTAATAAGGAATAGTAATATCCCTCTCTCGGATATCCATTGGGGGTATGTTCATTTTAAAAACTCAATTTGTTTTACTTTCCAGTAACCTCCATCGGAATCCTCTGTCTCTACCACTGGTTTAAAAAAATCAATAACAATCGGGTCCCGATCGAGTGTAAGCTTAAAAGCGTGCGCTTTTTTATTTATCTACATAAAAACCAGGATAATAGAACAAAAAACCGTAGATTACTCTAACGGTTTTTTTGATCAAGAATATTATTTACAATCAGCACTTCGGTATAGAACAGTTGAAGAGCCATCTGGATGATTAGTTATGCTAAACATTTCTAAATAGACTTTGCCTACCTTAATAATATGAGGGGGTTGTACACCAGATGGATAATCTCTTTCTTCTTCTACGCAAGCAGCAAGAGTACCTATTGATGATTCTTTTGAACTTCTTGCGTCAGCAGATGTGGTGCCGAAAGAAGTAGCTAAAACAGTTACAAGGGCAACTAATAGTAAAGATTTTTTCATATAAACTCCCCTTTATGATTATAAAATGGTAATACAATACAAATATACTATTTATTATAAAAAATGTAAATACATAGATTTGTAATTTTCAGATTTTTCATTTTAATCTTATGTCCATTTCTAACAATTGCCTAATTTCCTCATCATCAAACAAAAAAGGAACATACATTTGTGTTTTTATTCATCTTGCCAGAGCATACAGAAATGTTACGTCAGTTTCATGAAGATAAGAAACTGATTGAGACGCCGATCATTGAAGATTGACGAGCTAGCCGAGTTTTGCTACAGGATATCTGACTTGTGACAGTACTTACTTTTCTTAAATTACTTTAAAGATATTTTTTTCCATTTGCGAATTTTAGTTCTGAAATTCGTAAATGGAGCAACTGTATTGATATGCACCCATTTCCAAACAGGCCACATTGCTTTTGTTGTGGCCCATTTTCTTTGTTCTGGTTGGAATAATTCTGCTTCAGTAAGATCATTTATCCAATCGACTAGCTTTCGGACTAATTTTGTCAATTCTTCTTCCTGCTGTTTTAAGGTTAAAGCACCGTATTGCTCATAAAAAGATTGATAAAGTTTACCTAAGTTATTCCATTTGTAGTCTGGAGTGGGCGTTTGTACGTCAAGTCCACTTTGCTCGTCTTTTTCCCACGATAACAATAAGTTGATCCACCCCAATTGATAAGAAAGGATTTCAGAAGGAGATTTATCCACTTCAGAGATATGTTTATCTCTCAACTCTTCAGGAATCACCTTAAATTCTTCAATAAACTTTTTATAGGCTTTATCGATTGATTCAATTAATTCTTCAGCATTAGAGTACTGCTGCATAGTTCTTTCACACCTTTACTTTTACTACCTTCAGTATATGATAGAATGGTATCAAAACCTGATACCCATTAGGAGCTTTTTATGAAAAAAGACGGGCGACTCATTCAAGAAATAATCTATCTCTTTGAGTTATAAATAAGATAAGGGAGCTTACTGACTCAGAAATGGAAGAAATGAGTTATTGTATAAGTGCCAACGCTAAAAGGGCTTGAGAGATAGCAAAACTTAAAAACGTATCTTTGGTTGCCAGCTTAACAAGCGATACAGAGTGTCGGCATGAGCTATTTCAAAATCAGAAAAAATACAAGGATGAAATAAAAATGAAGGAAATCGTTTCCTAAGATAAAAGAAAACGATTTTTTCTTTTGTTACCTATTAATAAAAAATAGGTTATTTAAACTGTATATTATAGAAGATTTCATTTGAGATAATGATGTCGAATGCTATTATGTTAGGCAATGTGTTATGTTTGGCTGGGTTCTTGGATAGGTACCCAATTAGCACAGAGAGGGAGCGATACTGATGCTATTGAATAGTATAGGAGTAGCATTAGGTGGTTGTCTTGGGGCCATGTCTCGTTACGGAATCAGTTTTCTGATCAATCAACGTTATAAAGGAATGTTCCCATTAGCGACCTGCTGTATTAATATTTTGGGGTGTTTTTTATTAGGGGTACTAACAAGTTCTTCCTTAGCTCCATTTTTTATCGTAATGGCAGGCACAGGTTTTATGGGGGCTTTTACGACATTTTCTACATGTAAGTGGGAGAGCTATTCATTATTTACATCAAAACGTTACCAGATAGGATTCATCTACTTGCTTATTAGCTATTCTGTGGGAATTTTATCTGCTGCACTAGGGATGCTGCTCGGGGTACATTTGTGATTTTTAAGATTGTCCTTGGAATTGCTTTTTCATTTTGATAAGATAAATATTCGTTTGATGAAAAGGAGGTTAGTCATGTGACCATTCATCATCCTGCATATAAGGAAGAACAAGATCGGCTGGAAAAAACAGTACATACGATTGAAAAGGAGATTGGACAGCTCCGAGAGGATTTGCGAGAGGCAACGGACGATTATGTCAAACAAGTAGTCAATTCCTCGAAAGCTAGGGATCTCTTTCATTTGGAAAGTTCTGTAAATAAGCCTTACTTTGGTCGAGTAGATTTCATGAAAGACGAAACCTATGAAATGGATTCCGTATATATAGGAAAGCGTGGGATTGTAGAACGCGATACAATGGATAGTGTTGTAGTAGATTGGCGTGCACCTATCGCTAGCCTTTATTATAGCGGGGAGAGCAAGGATGCTTTTTACCGAACATTACAGGGAATTGTACGGGGAGAAGTAAAGCTTAAGCGGAATTTTGCTATAGAAGATGGTCGGATTACAGGTATTTATGATGGTGCGTTAAAAGAGACGATCAATCGCGAAATCGGGGCGCCAGAGGATTTTCTGGAAGAAGGCTATATTGATGAATTCTTAGCTTCCAGTCTGAATCAAAATAACGATAGTCGATTAAAGGATATCGTTGCTACCATTCAAACAGAACAGAATGATATCATACGTGCAGAAAAAGATCGGGCTATTGTGGTCCAAGGGGTAGCAGGAAGCGGAAAGACTACGATTGCATTACACCGCCTTTCCTATTTGATTTATAATTATCAGCATTTGATTGCATCCAAGAAATTTATGGTATTTGCTCCTAATAAGCTGTTTTTAACATATATTTCGGATGTATTACCCGAATTAGGTGTGGAGGATGTACAACAAGCCACTTTCTCAGAGTGGGCTGCCAAACAGGTAAAAGTACTTTTACCAAAAGGCTGGCGAATTGTTGATCCGAGCAAGCCATTGTTGCTTTTCTTTGAAGACGATGCTAGTAAGCAGGTACAGAAGCGTCAAACGTGGAATCGGATGTCTTTTAAGGGTTCCGTTCATTGTCGAAATATGCTAGATAAGTATATGGATTACTTACTGCATGAGCTGATTACTTATAAGGATTTACGATTTATTTATAACAAGACAAAGCATGTGTTTGAAATGAAAAAGGCGGATATTCGCCAGTTGTTTATTAATGAATTTGCTCATTTGCCCTATCACCGCAGAATAGAAGCCTTAGCTAAGCATGTTAAACAACAAATGACCCAGCAATTGTTTACACATTTACGAGAAGCAAAAATCGATTTGGATAAGCCAAGCTTATTGCGATTCGAGAAGAAAATGGATGAATTGCTCGCTTTGTATTTAGGGAAGTGGCCAGAGATAGATGCTTTTACTGTGTATTCTCAGCTTCTGCAGGATTGGGAGCTTTTACGAAAGCTTACTAGTGAGGATATTTCAGATGAATGGTTGCAGGATGTCGTGGAGACTTCAAAAGCAATCATAGAGGAAGAGCGTATAGAAGCAGAAGACCTTGCTCCCATTTTATATCTACGTCATCTGCTGGAAGGAAGCGGGAAGGAAGCTCCTTTTGATCATACGGTAATTGATGAGGCGCAAGATTTGAGCTATCTAGAGATTTTAGTGCTTTCTTTACATACGAAAAATGAATCAATGACAATCGTAGGGGATTTGGCACAAGGGATTCATGCGTACCGTGGATTAGATAGCTGGCAGCCAGTTTTACGAAATATCTTCAAAAAGAAAACAGACTTTTATACGTTAGAGCAGAGCTATCGTTCGACAGTTGAAATTATGAATTGGTCTAATGAGGTTTTACAGGGCACTCAATTGCCGGAAATTACTGAGGCAAAGCCGGTGTTGCGTCATGGTGAAGAACCGTTATTTTTACGGGCGAAGAATCAGAGCAACATGCTTGAGGATATTAAAAAGCGGGTTGAAAAGTCATTAGCGTGTGGTCATCAAACGGTGGCGATTGTCACTAAAACCATACATGAGAGTAAAAAAATTGCTAAAGCCTTAAAAGAAAAGGGTCTTGAGCTCCACCATCTAGGTGTGAAAGATAAGGAATTTCCAGGTGGAGTAACCGTTCTGCCCGCTTATCTAACGAAAGGGCTGCAATTTGATGTAGTAATCGTCCTACACGTAGATGATGAACATTACAAAGAGAATGTGATGGATGCCAAGTTACTTTATGTCACCATGTCACGACCTGTCCATCAACTTCTGCTATATATTCAAGGGGATGCTAAGGTGACTCCATGGCTAAAGACAAAAGCAGCTGCGATACAAGAGCTATGATATGAAAAATCATTCAGAAGATTAGATGTACACTTGATACAACTAATCGCCAAATGGGGATGGCATACTCAGAAAGCTGATAAAACCAAAGTCAGTAACGTTTCCAAAAGGAAGAAAAACAAATGAAAACCATGAGGCTTTGCCAGAATGAACAAGTAAGATATGACCCATTCCGGTAATGCAATCATGGTTTTTTCTTTAGTGAAGCTGACTTATGCTTTAGAGATGATCACTTGTTCTACTACTTCGATATTTGGATGGAGTGATTGAATAATGGTGCAGTTAGGAGGTACCAAGCGCAAGGCCTTATCCAGCTTTTCCTGCACAAGGTCTGAACCAGTAATAGTATAAATGAGACTTATCTTCGTCAAAGGATTCGGGGCATTCTCGCTTTGAACGGCATCTACATGGAGAGTAAGCGAGTTGTATGAGATGCGTTTTTTTTCTAGGATGCGCGTAAAGACGATTTGGCTACACCCCGCAATGGCAGAAACTAGCAAATCAATCGGTTTAAAGCCTTGCTGACGGTCACTAGAGATGGTTAAATTTCCATAGGGTAGCGTTGTTTGCAAGTTTTGATTCGTCTGAGTAAATTGCATGGTCCTTCCTCCTGTTTCGAAAATGGAGAAACCACGAAGAAGAGTGTTCCTCGTGGTTTCTCTTGAAGGCAAATAATATGTAGAATATGATTTGATTCATACAAATTAATCAGGTAGAAGTATTAGTGATCTCCTGTATTGCCCTTGCTTGGATTGGTTACTACAAAGCCTTCCTCTGGAATAAACAGATAATCTATTACAACGCCATCTAGTAATTCCTCGGAGGTTTGGAGGAGGACATCGATATCTTTATCAGTAGATACAACGGTATCCTTCTCTGATGGTTTGTCCAAAGTCATTCCATAATGAGCGTGGTTACCGTGTTTATGTGTGATGTATACGCGAAGCTTTGCATCTTTATCAGTTTCCTGAGCCATGATTTCATTGATTTTTTTTGCCGCATTGCGAGTAATTTTTGCTTTCATCGTCGAGGACTCCTTACCTTGTTAGGATGTGTTCATCATAACAAACTTACCTTCCATGTGGCAAACCTCTTACGCACTTTTGCGTGAACATCTTGAATGTAGTGAATGGTTATATTTTAAAAGGAAAAATGAGGAACAAAAAACGGAAAATATGAATATTGGGTTGCCGATATGAACCTGGCAACCCAAGCTAGCTCGTTTTTAATAAAATGCTCCAGGCCAATCGTACCAACCTAGTGAAGATAAATAAGCATCTGTAAATGCATCTTCTTCACGAGGAAGGTAGGACAATTCGTGCTCATCTACAAATAACAACTCACTCGGCTCTGCATGACGATGTGGATCGTATTTCATGGAGAAAAGCCTCCCTTCACAGTACTAGTCTGTCCCATTTTTAAAGGAAATACGATTTTAAAACTTTTTTCAAAAAGGTATTGAATATCAAAAAGGTTCATGATATACTCAATCTTGTTGTGAAGCAAATGATATTTTAGTTGCTGAAATGCCGGTGTAGCTCAATTGGTAGAGCACCTGACTTGTAATCAGGGGGTTGTGGGTTCAAGTCCTATCGCCGGCACCATTTTTATGGGGAGATAGTGAAGTGGCTAAACACGGCAGACTGTAAATCTGCTCCCTCAGGGTTCGGCGGTTCGAATCCGTCTCTCCCCACCATACTTGTAATGAAAGCACTTTGACTGTTAGTCAGGGTGCTTTTTTTATATTAGCAAGGATTCGTGTTTCAATTATTTGATGGAATTGCTTCAAATACAATTATATTATGACACATGAATATCTGTATGTTATCCTATCATTGAGAACGAGACCTATTTTTTAGTTCGTCAAGGAAAGATAGAAGGAAGGTCCTCTTTTGCAAAATCTCGTTCCACAGTTCTTCTTCGTGCGATTAAATGAAAGCTCTGTTTGTCATACTAGAAAAGAGGAACTAATGAAACTGGGGTGGATACGTGATTTCACAACAAGATATTATGAAGATGAAGCAACAGATGATTCGGGAAGTCAGTAAGCTTGTTACTATTGTATTAGCAGACTCACAACAAGTGGCTGGCGAAATTTCGGAAGCAACCGATGAGGAGATTCGCTTATCTGATGGGCGAAGCTACAGGTATGAAAATATCCGAGAAATTAATGGCTTATAAAAATGAAAGCGTTAACAATCGGATAAGAAAGAGCCGAAAATATTTTATAGGAAGCTACGATGTCTTAGTAGTCCCATCACCCTGTATTTCTTAAAGCTAAAAAGGGGGCAGAAACACCCCCTGTCATAGTTTATAGACCTGAGATTGGAAAGAAGTAGGTTAATGCATCAGGTAGCACACGTTGCCAAAAGCCCCATACATGGTCGCCGTGATCCTCAATATAGGAGGTACGTGCTTGCTTTTGATCCAAAACAGACTTCATTCTTCGGTTGTAGTCTAAGAAATCGTAAGTGCCTGTACTGGTTTCGACTTGTAGCTCTTCCAAACCTACGATCATCCACATATTCATCCAGGATAGGTCAGTTTCTTTTTTCGCTTCATCAATAGAGGCATCAAAGAATGCTCCTGATAAAGAGATGATTTTGTGGAATAGATGAGGGTAATCAAGAGCTAGATGGAACGAAACTGTACCACCAAGGGAGTCGCCGGCTAGAATGCGGCTATCAGGGTCTTGGCGAATTGGATATTTGTTTTCAATATAGGGGACCAGTTCCTCTGCGAAGAAGCGTTTGTACCCAGGGTTTCTTTCCCCAACATGTGAGTATTCACTGGTGCGTTTGCTTCGTTCGTTTGAGACGCCGACAATAATCATAGGCTCCATGCCTTCTTCAAGAATAAGGCGGTTAGCAATTGTAGCGATTCGACCCATCGTAAAGAACTCGTTTCCATCCTGACAATAGATGATCGGGTAGGAAAGCATGTCATTGTAACCCGGGGGTAAATATACTTTTACTTGGCGTGGTGCATCTAGGTACTTGCTGGTAAGTTCTTCTTTGATGATGGTTCGTTTTAGGATGTCTGACATCGAATGAAAACCTCCCGACAATTATTATATCGTTTTAACAAATTGTAATTAAGGTCTTGCAAAAAAATGATACAGAACTTATCATTGATAATAACAGGAACAAGTAAACCCCTGTAATGACTATATTATAACACAAAAAACAGAGTCATGAACTGAAATATAACAGTTGAAATAACTTTTATATGGTTCATATATACAGGGCTTTCGTATCTTCCGAAAAATGTAATTTTACTCCAAACAAAACTCCGTTAATGAGGTGAGCTAAATGACTGTATCTACTGCTGTAGAACATATCGGTCACAATGAGCCATTGCAAATTCTGGCTCCGGATGGAACTGTTGTCAATCCTGAAATGATGCCTAAGCTTTCTGATGAAGAGCTTCGTGAAATTATGCGTCGCATGGTTTTCACTCGTGTTTGGGACCAACGTGCAATTAGTTTGCAACGTCAAGGTCGTCTTGGCTTCGTAGCTCCAGTTTCTGGGCAAGAGGCTACTATGGTAGGTTCTGAATTTGCTTTGAGCAAAGAAGACTTTATCCTACCAAGCTACCGTGACCTTCCACAAATGGTATGGCATGGTGTTCCTATGTACCAAGTATTCTTGTGGTCCCGCGGTCACATCGAAGGTGGACGTTACCCTGAGGGTGTAAACGTATTGATGCCACAAATTATCATTGCGGCACAATGTACACAAGCTACTGGTGTAGCAATGGGCTTTAAGCTTCGCGGAGAGAAGAAAGTAGCAATCAACTACTTCGGTGATGGTGCAACTTCTCAAGGTGATTTCTATGAAGCTATGAACTATGCTGGTGTATACAACCTACCAGTTATCTTCTTTAACCAAAACAATGGTTATGCAATCTCCCTGCCGTTTGCTAAGCAAACAAAATCCGAAAACATCGCTGTTAAATCCGTAGCAGCTGGTATTTCTAGCGCTCGTATTGATGGTATGGACGTTCTTGCAGTTGTAAAAGCAACTCAAGTTGCAAGAGAACGCGGTATTAACGGTGGAGGAGCTACATTGATCGAAGCTCTTACATACCGTTTCGGTCCTCACTCCATGTCTGGTGATGATCCAACTCGTTACCGTACTGGGGAAGAGCAATCCGAATGGGAACAAAAAGATCCATTAATTCGTTTCCGTAAGTTCCTAGAAGCAAAAGGTCTATGGAGCGAGCAAGATGAAGAGGCAGTAATCGAAGAGGCAAAAGCCCATGTTGCTGAGCAAATCAAGAAAGCTGACGAAACAGCAAAAATGAAAGTTTCTGAGCTTATTGATGTGATGTTCGAGACTTTGCCTCCACACCTAGAAGAACAAAAAGCAGAATATCTGGCAAAGGAGTCGAAGTAAGCCATGGCAAATTTGACAATGATTCAAGCCATTACTGATGCGATGCGTATTGAATTGGCACGCGACCCTCAAGTTCTAGTTTTTGGGGAAGACGTGGGTAATAATGGCGGTGTATTCCGTGCAACAGAAAATCTGCAAAAAGAGTTTGGCGAAGATCGCGTATTCGATACACCGCTAGCTGAATCTGGATTCGGCGGATTGGCAGTAGGTCTTGGTGTCAACGGATTCCGTCCAGTTGTTGAGATTCAATTCTTTGGTTTCGTTTTTGAAACGATTGATGCGATCGTAACTCAAGCTGCTCGTATGCGTTACCGTTCTGGTGGAAATTTCACTAGCCCAATCGTATTCCGCTCTCCATTTGGTGGTGGCGTAAAAACCCCTGAGTTGCATTCTGACTCACTAGAAGGTATCTTCCTTCAAACACCAGGTGTGAAAGTAGTAATCCCATCTAATCCTTACGATGCAAAAGGTCTATTGATCTCCGCGATTCGCGATAACGATCCGGTAATCTTCCTTGAGCATATGAAACTATATCGCTCCTTCCGTCAAGAAGTACCAGAAGGCGAATATACAATCCCATTGGGTAAAGCAAACATCGTTCGTGAGGGTACAGATGTAACGATCATCACTTACGGTGCAATGGTTCAAACAAGCATGAAAGCTGCGGAAGAATTAGAAAAACAAGGTAAAAGCGCTGAAGTTATCGACTTGCGCACCCTTTCTCCATTAGATATGGAAACAATCCTTGCTTCCGTACAAAAAACAAATCGTGCAATCGTTGTGCAAGAAGCACAACGCACTGCCGGTGTCGCTGCTGAAATCATCGCGCAAATCAACGAAAAAGCTATCTTACATCTAGAAGCGCCTGTTCTTCGTATCGCACCTCCAGATTCCGTGTTCCCGTTTGCACAAGCAGAAGATGTTTGGCTGCCTGATGTAAAAGGTGTTATTGACGGCGTGAACCGCGTATTGGAGTTCTAAGATTCGTATAATCAATGGCGGAAAGTAAGCTTTCCGCCTTCTTTTCTCGAAATCGATAGGAGGGAATTATAGTGGCACGATTTGAATATAAACTTCCGGAAACCGGTGAAGGTATCCACGAAGGCGAAATTGCAAAGTGGCATGTTGCTGTAGGAGATACAATTGAAGAGGATCAAGTTATCCTAGAAGTACAAAATGATAAATCCATGGTAGAACTACCATCTCCTGTTGCAGGTAAAGTAGTTGAGATCAATGTGAGTGAAGGTACTGTTTCTACAGTAGGTGACACACTATGTGTTATTGAAGTAGAAGGTGCATTGCCTGAAGGTGCAGATCATGGACATGGTGGCGAAAGCGCAGCACCTGCTCAAGAAGCTCCTAAAGCTACTGAAGCACCAGCGGCGGCTGCAGAACCAGCTGTTGCTCAAGGTGGAGCTCCAATTGATCGCAAGCAAGTACTTGCTACTCCTTCCGTGCGTAAATATGCTCGTGAAAAGAACATCGATTTGGCGCTTGTACCAGGTACAGGCGGTAAAGTTGGTCGAATTACCAAAGCTGATGTAGATGCATATCTTGCTGGTGGGGCTACAGCACCTGCTCAAGCAGCAGCACCAGCGGCGGCTGCAGCACCAACTGCTTCTCAAGCAGCAGCAGCTACACCTACACAACACTACGCTCCACAAGCTTTCGAATTAGAAGAGCGCGTACCTTTGAAAGGTATCCGTAAAGCTATTTCTAAAGCGATGGTTAAATCTAAATACACAGCTCCACACGTTACTTTGTTTGACGAAGTAGACGTTACTGGCTTGGTTAACCTACGTAAAGAAGGTAAACCACTAGCTATGGAACAAGGAATTAAATTAACTTACCTTCCATTCATTGTGAAAGCAGTAGTGGCTGGTTTGAAAAAATTCCCAATCCTTAACACTTCTATGGATGATGAAACACAAGAAATCATCTTCAAAAAGTACTATAATATTGGTATTGCAACATCTACAGAAGACGGCTTGCTCGTACCTGTAGTTAAAGGCGCAGATCATAAATCCATCTTCGAAATCTCTGCTGAGATTAACGAATTAGCTGGTAAAGCTCGTGACCGTAAAGCAACTGCCGATGAAATGAAAGGTTCTACTTTCAGCATCACAAACATCGGTTCTGCTGGTGGAATGTTCTTCACTCCAGTGATCAACCATCCTGAAGTAGCTATTTTGGGTGTAGGTCGCATTGAAGAGAAACCAGTAGTGAAAAACGGTGAGATTGTTGTTGCACCAGTCTTAGCGTTGTCTCTAAGCTTTGACCACCGTATAATCGATGGAGATCCAGCGCAACGTTTCATGAACTATATCAAAAAGCTTCTGGAGAACCCAACACTATTGGTTATGGAGGGATAACAACATGGTAGTAGGAGAATTCGTAGAAGAAATTGACGTAGTAGTCATCGGGGCAGGTCCTGGTGGTTATGTCGCAGCAATCCGCGCAGCTCAATTGGGGAAAAGCGTAGTTGTAGTAGAACGTGCTAACGTAGGTGGCGTATGCTTGAACGTGGGTTGTATCCCATCAAAAGCTCTTATCCATGCTTCTCACGTTTATGAAAATGCACAGCATGGCGCTAGCATGGGTATTACCATGGAAAACGTAAAAGTTGACTATGCGAAGGTACAAGAATGGAAAAGCGGCATCGTGAAACAATTGACTGGCGGGGTTGCTTCCTTGTTCAAAGGAAACAAAATACGTCTAGTTTCTGGGGAAGCGTTCTTCTTGTCTGAGAATGAAATCAGCGTTTATAACGATAATGAGTCCCTTAAATTCAAGTTCAACAATGCGATTATCGCAACCGGTTCTCGTCCGTTCGAACTTCCAGCGTTTAAATGGAGCAAGCGAGTATTGTCCTCTACTGAGGTATTAAGTCTTGGCGAAATTCCAAAACGCATGGTAGTTATCGGCGGTGGATACATCGGGGTTGAACTAGGTACAGTTCTTGCTAAATTTGGCACAGAACTTACAATCCTTGAGGGTGCAGACCATATCCTACCTGGATTTGAACAAGACATGACTCGTCTAGTTGAACGTCGTTTGAAAAAACACAACGTGAAAATTCATACCAAAGCTCTTGCAAAAGGTGTGGAAGAATCAGAAAACGGTGTAGTCGTAAAAGCAGAAGTTAAAGGTGAAGAAATGTCCTTTGAAGCTGATTACGTACTAGTTACTGTTGGCCGTAAGCCTAACACAAATGATATCGGTCTTGAAGCAATCGGCGTGAAAATGAACGAGCGCGGATTGATCGAAGTAGATAAACAAGGTCGTACAAGTCTACCACACATCTACGCGATTGGTGACATTGTTCCAGGTCTTGCGCTAGCTCACAAAGCTTCTTATGAAGGTAAAGTGGCTGCTGAAGCAATTGCGGGACATGCGGCTGAAGTGGATTACAAGTGCATTCCTTCTGTTGTATTCTCCGATCCAGAAATGTCCAGTGTGGGTATCTCTGAAAGAGAAGCAAAAGAACAAGGTCTAGATGTAGTTGTAGGTCGTTTCCCTTATGCTGCTAACGGACGTGCTCTATCTGTTAATGCCGGCGAAGGATTTGCAAAAATCATTGCTGACAAAGAAACAGGAGTAGTTCTAGGTGCACAATTCGTTGGGGAAGATGCTTCTAACATCGTATCTGAAGTAGCTTTGGCTATTGAGATGGGTGCTACATTAGAAGATATCGAGCTAACTATCCATGCTCACCCAACTTTGGGCGAAGTAACATTGGAAGCTGCGGAAATGGCGCTTGGTCGTCCGATCCACGTAGTGGTAAAATAATTGCTTTCTATAAAAAAAGGTTGCTGGTTTATTTCAGCAACCTTTTTTCTTTACTCGTAAAAGAAGATCATATTAGCTTACAAGAAAAAGACAAGAGGGTGTACAGCATTACTGTGTAATACAAGCTAATAAAAGATCTCAGGTATACATTTTAGAGCCAGAGCGTTTAAACTCTTCTGCCTTTTGAGAAAGTCCTGTTTCAATGAGAGAATCTTCAAGACTTGCTGTACTTTTATCTGCCAATGGACTGTTATCAACCATTCCTTTTAACTCATGACTAATTTTCATACTGCAAAATTTCGGCCCACACATCGAGCAAAAATGTGCTGTTTTAGCTGGTTCAGCGGGAAGGGCTTCATCATGATAATCGCGTGCTCGCTCGGGATCTAATGATAAATGAAATTGATCGTGCCAGCGAAATTCAAATCGTGCTTTTGACATCGCATCATCCCATGCTTGAGCAAGGGGATGACCTTTTGCTAGATCGGCGGCATGCGCTGCGATTTTATAGGCGATGACCCCTTCTTTTACATCATGCTTATTCGGCAGTCCTAAATGTTCTTTCGGTGTTACATAGCATAGCATCGCAGTACCAAACCAGCCAATCATAGCAGCACCAATGGCAGAGGTAATGTGATCATATCCGGGGGCAATATCGGTTGTAAGCGGCCCTAACGTATAGAAGGGAGCCTCCTGACAAATATCCTGCTGAATGTCTACGTTTTCTTTAATCTTGTGCATAGGAACATGTCCCGGCCCTTCGATCATGACCTGAACATCATACTCCCAGGCAATTTTCGTTAGTTCACCCAAGGTTTCTAATTCCGCCATTTGAGCAGCATCATTGGCATCCGCAATGGACCCCGGCCGCAGACCATCCCCTAAGGAGAGTGAGATATCGTAAGCACTTGCAATTTCACAAATCTCACGGAAATGTGTATACAAGAAATTCTCCTGATGATAGGTAAGACACCAAGAGGCCATAATGGAACCTCCTCGCGAAACGATTCCTGTCACGCGGTTCATGGTAAGGGGGATGTAACGAAGCAAAAGTCCAGCATGTACTGTGAAATAGTCCACACCTTGTTCTGCTTGCTCGATTAACGTATCCCGGTATAATTCCCAGGATAAATTCTCTGGTTGTCCTCCCGCTTTCTCCAAAGCTTGATACAATGGTACAGTTCCGACTGGTACAGGAGCATTCCGTAAAATCCATTCACGTGTCGTGTGAATATTTTTACCGGTCGATAAATCCATGATGGTATCCGCTCCCCAGCGAATTGCCCAGACCATTTTTTCAACCTCATCTTCTATGGAGGAAAGAACAGCCGAATTTCCAATATTAGCGTTTATTTTTACCAAAAATTGCTTTCCAATAAGCATAGGCTCAAGCTCAGGGTGATTTATATTAGCCGGCAATATGGCGCGTCCACTGGCAATTTCTTGACGTACTACCTCTGGCTTTATTCCCTCACGTATCGCTGCGAATTCCATTTCAGGTGTAATGATGCCTTTACGTGCATAATGCAGCTGAGTGACGCGTTTTCCTTTACGTGCTCGCAGAGATGGACGATTTTCAAATTCTTGAACAGGAAGCGGGTTAGCGGCCTTTGATTTTGTAGGGGCAAGATTTTTGGAGACTCCATATGTTTCTGTGTCCTTCCGTTCTAAAATCCAAGGAGAGCGGAGTGGTGCAAGACCTTTGCTTAGATCAATCGTTTCAAACAGTGTTTCATCTGTGTAGGGTCCGCTCGTATCATACACTTGCAAAGGAGCATTTGGAGTAACGCGCCCTTGTTGATCAACAGTAGGGGAAAGCATAATTTCACGAAACGGAACTAGTAGATCAGGCCTTGAGCCTGTCACATATCTCTTGCGACTTGCTGGAAAAAAAGACGGAGTTGATAAAATAGACATTGCTATACCTCCCAACATCATTTGGCAACTAGCAAGGGACGGTAGGAGCGACAAACTAAAAAAGAGCCATACAGCAAAGGCTGACGGCTCTTATCCATACAAAATAAACATGCTGAAATAAACGAAGTCATTCGTATGGGATCGTTTCCTACGCTGGCATTATCCAGATCAGGTTTCACGGTCGGTAGCAGAGTTCTCCACCCTCTCAGCCTGGCTTCATCCAAGCTCCCGTATCCATATGTAGTTGCCCTTTTACCATATCATATGGGAAAATGTGGGTCAATAGGACTGATGGACGTTACGTGTGGGACAAATAAACAAAACCGCCAATCCGGCCAAGGACAAGCGGTTTGTTAGCAGAGGATTATCCTTCACGTGTTTTAACTTGACGGGAATGATTCTTTTGCTTTACCTTTTTGGTTCCTGGTAAAGGTTTCCCGGTTTGTTCTAAGCCTTGAAATTGGTTATTATATGTTTGATGCGGATTTTCTACTAAGAAATCATCTTTTGCCATCCTTATCAGCTCCTTCGTGATTAGTATGGGAGGGAAATTGGTATCGCATGCACAGGGAAGTGTTTGTAACGCTGTGAATTATAGTTAAACAGGAGAGGACAGATTTTCATGAAAAAAAGATCGATGTTTATGGCAGTGCTAGCTAGCTTATTACTTGTAACAGGCTGTAGTGGAAATCAATCAAATACTACGCCTACAGAACAAGCCCAAGATATAAAGGTTAATCAGATTGATCTCACAGCTGAGCTCAAGTTTACAGAGCAAGCTACGATTGGGAAAACGACACTAGCCCAGATGGAAAAAATATATGGTCCCGCTGTAGAAAAAAAGACCATTAAAAGTAATTTTCGTACCAATTTAAAAGAAGAGAATGGACCAAATCCAGAAGTAGAGCAAGAAGTAGCTTTTATCAAGATCAACCCACTAACAGGGGCAAAATGGAATAAAGCCTACCCCTTATATTTTACCAAAACGGCTAATCCTACATTAGTAGCTGCCCAAGTGATGTTAAAACGTGGAGATTTGATGAAAAATCTTGAGACTGGAAAGCAACTAACTCTAGAGGATATCAAAAAGGTATATGGAGCGCCAACACGCGACCTAGGAAGAGTTCTGGAGTATTATGATTTCAAAAATAAAGCTGTTCTGCATGTCATTTTAACGGATAATAATCAAATTTCTACTATGCTAACCCATTATGGATTGTTGTATGCGGACAAGCAAGAGGATATGATTGAGAATGAAAATATCATTAAGCGTTTGAGTCAGGAACAAGGATCAGCATCTAAGTAAAAACGGCCAGAAGCCTTTATAAGAGTCTTACCCTATAAAGCCGTGGCGAATGGAGGGATCATCATGCCAACCTTGATTGCACCCGTATTTAATACCATAACAGATAAACCACTTCGTATACAGCTTAGTGAGGATTTCTTTCTGGTATCCGGCTTTGAGCCCTTGTATAAGATTTGTCATGAGCGCTTGCGTCCACAGATGAACGAGAATCGGCTTCATTTTGAAGAGAAGGTAAAACCAAACTCATTGTTTCTCTATGCAGAGTATCCTACCTTAAAAGTAAAAGAGGATCGTCCTTTTATAGCTGAAATAGAGAATCGCTTAAACATGGCGAATGGCGAAGGGGTTTGTTCGATCCCTTATCTATTAACAATGGAAGAAAATCGGTATGGGATTAATTATGTAAAACGCTCATTAGATGGTCCTAAGTTTATCTATACCGATCAAATAGAGGGATTGTTCAAGCGTCTCATGAATGCAGATATCTCGTTTCCAACCGTTCCGTATCGTAGATATTTATTAGCTTTAGAAAAGAAATCGTTGGAGGATGAGTTATTAGATTTATGGATTGCTTTGGAGTCCTTGTTTGTACCAGATGGTAAAAAGGGAGAGATTACGTACAAGGTACGAACAAGAATTGCTTATTATCTGGGGCAAACACCTGAAGAAAGGATTAGGATTGCCAATTTTATTAAAAGCTCCTACAACCATCGTTCTGAAGTGGTTCATAGCGGTAAGGATTTAGGTAATACAATCAAAGAAGAAATACAGATATTACGTCAGATTGCCAGAGCTACCCTTATTAATTTAGCTTTAGAAAAAACCAAACTACAAAAGCTGAGGGAACAACTAGACAATTTGGTGTTAACAGGCAGAACGTACAAGGAGGAGTTTTCACCTGCTTATTTTGAGCATATTGTCTTGCCTTAGAATGAAATAAAGTGGATAAATAGCAGGGGAATCCTTCCTAAATAAGAAAAGCAGCTACTCTTTTTTCCAGGAGTGGCTGCTTTTTTTGCAAATAAACAAAACGAATAATGACACAGGCTTGCTTTATTAAGATAAATGGTATTTATTACGAATATGATTGATTAAACCAATCGAACCTGCTTCGACTAACTCATACACATAATCAAATCTACCTGTAAAATAGGGATCTTCGACTTCTGTTTCCTTATAAGCGGAAGCATAATCCATCAGTTTGGTAACATTTTTAGCATCTGGAGCAAAAGTACGCAATTTTTCTACGTTGGAATCATCCATGCATACAATATAGTCAAATTGTTGAAAATCAGCAGAACGAATTTGTCTAGCAACAATCGTATCAAAACGAATGTTATGCTTCGTTAATACTAGTTGAGTCCCTTCATGTGGAGGATTTCCAACATGCCAACTGCCAATCGCTGCTGAATCAATTTCAATGAATGGCTCTAGTCCGGCGCGTTGTACATGATGACGAAAAACTGCCTCTGCCATGGGTGATCGACAAATGTTGCCTAGACAAACAAATAACACACGTACCATATGAAAAACCTCCTTATATTGAATTTGTACAAAGCAAAACCTCGGCTATCAAGCTCGCCGAGGTTTTTTGTTTTAACCTTCTCACATGCCTATTCTTAGTATACCATCCATGCGTTTGGTAACCAACGACCACGTGGGTCGCCATTTGCGGATTTTGTGAGAACGTTGCCTTTATCAACCATCATAGAAGAAGTACCGCCGTCCATAGCCATTCCATTTACAGCGCCATATTCTTCGAGCAGATCAGCCATATCTTTCATGCTAGCCCCAATAGAGTGCTTTTGACGACCATCAATCACAATGAACAAGATGGTGCCATCAGCCATCTGGCCTACAGCCGTACGGGGAGCGATTCCCCAGCTAATCGGATCTTTTCCAGCAAAAAGGTTCTTTCCATTTACCACTAATTGAGGTCGAAATGACATAGCATCTCTAATATTCATCTTCAACAGCTCTTTAGAGGTATAACGACCTGTGATTAGCTTGCCGTTATAATCAATTCCAAGCACGGTGTCCCCGCCGGATGGATTGTAATCTTGAAGCAGTTTTCCATCTACGATCACTAGTCCAGCTGCTTGGCTGCCGTACCCCATAAAATTGGGGTCATAAAAGCCGCTTGCATTGACTCCACCAATTGCATTCGTTCGTTCTGAGAATTCACTAATCCATTCACCGCGTGGTTTACCCCGGTTCTTTTTTGCACCGGTTGTTTGAATTAAGTGGACTCGGTTAGGATCAGAAACCTTCATAACGTATCCTTTAAAGTAATGAGCGGGATTGAAGTATTTTTCTACCGGAACAACTTCAGTCAGCTCTTTTTGAACAGACTTTTCTTCTTGCTTTTCTTCTTCTTTTGCAGGCGGAGTAGTTACCTCTGTAGGTGAAACGGAGTTAATCGCTTCGGGATTATTAATCTCCGCACGAAGAGAATTAAGGGCGTCTTCTCCTACCAATGTATATTTAGCCCAACTGGAATGTTGAGTTGTTAACAACGTTCCAGCAAGCCACAACCGTAAGTCGTGGGTTAAATAAAAACCGGCTACTAGTACAACGAAGGTTACAATACTTCCTACTAATAGTTTCTTTTTTCGTTTCGCTTTTCTCTTTTTTGATCTTCGCATGGGTTGCTGATCTTTAGAACTGCGAGTACGGGTTAGTGGTGCCTCTGACATGTATCTCATTCCTATCTAGCTTAATCTGATATTTTTAGGTGTAAGGAGGTAGTTCCATTTATATGACGCGCATGTGGATAAAAGGTTACGACCTTTTTGCATTCCATTAACAGCACTTATTGGATTGGCCCTAATGAAGCGATCAGCATGCTTTCTCTTATTCTGGGTAAACTACATATGGAGGTGAGGTTTATGCGCGAATTTGATAAAGAATTTCAGGAACAAGTAGAAGAGTACAGAAAAAATCCACCGGGTACTCATAACCAGCATAGTGAGACAGACCGCCATGATAAAATGGAAAAACACGAAACACGAGTGGATTCTAACTCCTAATCTGGCTAATCTGATACGTAAGGGCGATGACTCTTTTTGAGAAATCGCCTTTTGCATACATAGATGGTGATGAGAGATGCAAAGATTGAATTTGATACCTTGGGTTTTCTTCTTGCTAAGAAAATGGTAAGCTAATCTGTACGAACTATTTGGTTGTAGGAGGATTTCTTCAGTGTCTAACGATTTTATGCAAATTACACGAGGTCCCATTGTAACATTTCTAAGGGAACGTGGCTATG
Organism: Brevibacillus halotolerans; assembly: GCF_026891775.1. Lineage (NCBI taxonomy): Bacteria > Bacillati > Bacillota > Bacilli > Caryophanales > Paenibacillaceae > Brevibacillus > Brevibacillus halotolerans. Next base: position 336,777 of record NZ_JAPTNK010000003.1, on the reverse strand, counting down.
AAAAGCTAACTCCTATTCAAGCACAAACCTTACCTGTCATTCTAGAGGGAAAAGATGTCATAGCTGAATCTCCTACGGGATCAGGGAAAACAATGGCATATTTATTGCCTCTTGTCCAAAATTTAGATGAAACAAAAAAAGAATTACAAGTACTAGTATTAGCACCTACGCAAGAGCTGGTTATGCAGATTTATCGCGAGGCTACACAGTTGTTAGCTTCTATTGGAATGCATGCCGCCGCACTGATTGGTGGAGTCGATGCGAAGCGCCAGTTGGACAAGCTAAAAACCCATCCAGCTATTGTTATCGGAACACCGGGGCGCGTTAAAGAGCTGTTAGAAATGCGCAAATTAAAAGTGCATACCGTGAAAAGTGTAGTAATCGACGAGGCCGATCGCATGCTCGATCGCGGATTTGCTAATCCGGTGCAGGATGTATTGCGCCGTTTAATGCGTGATACGCAACGCTTGTTTTTCTCTGCAACATTATCTAAACAAACACAAGCTTTAATAAAGAGCATGGCTCACGAGCCGGTAGTCATTGCAACAGAGGCTCCTGAGAGTAAATATGAAGTGCTTCATTTTTATTTAGTAGAAGAAGGGCGTAAAAAAGCGGATGCGCTTCGTCGTCTGATTCGTTTGGTCAATGCTAAAAAAACACTTGTTTTCTTAAATACCATCGAGCGGGTTGATGAAATTAAAGAGAAGCTAACGTATCATCATCTAGAATGCGAACTGCTTCATCGAGATACGCCAAAAGTGGATCGAGCAAGGGCCTTACAGCAATTCCGTGAAGGGAAACTACCTGTATTAATCGTAACAGATGTAGCCGCGCGCGGTATTGATATTTCTGATGTTGAGCTGGTTATTCACTATGATCCTGCTACAGATGCCGATACATATGTTCACCGTAGCGGAAGAACAGGACGTATGGGGAAGGCAGGACTGGTCTTTTCGATTGTGTTACCTAACCAACGATTTATCATCCAAAAATTCTCTAAACAAAAACAAATTCCGATTCTAGAAAAAGCGATGTCCCATGGGGCTTTGGTTGATCCAGGTGAGGCACGTAAGCCTAATTTAGGACAGAAAGCGAAACAGCGTGAGTCTTCTACTGGAGATCGTACACAAGGTAAGCGCAGTCCTTCAAGAAAACGTTTCTAAAAAGAGCGCTTGTTTTTCTTTGTAGGTACATAAGCCTCTTCTAACTGTGACACATTAGTAGGGTACAAACATTCCTTATTAACGGAAGGTGGGAAGGGCTTGTGCGTAAAAACAGACTGTATGAAGAAAAGCTTTTGGTAAATGGGCAGATTGGTGGCGAGCGGTTATCCAGTCAGGAGCGCCAAACATTGCAAAGAGAAGCTCAGGAATTAAAAGAGCTAATGGAACAAGCAAAGCAACAAGAGATTGTCGAATAGGGTCCACGTTAAAAAGAGCGGCTTTTTTAGCCGCTCTTTTCGTTACTGCAAGGTTATAGCTGGTTATTTTGGACGTTTAGATAGCAAATAGAATAAAAAACAAAAACTGACCCCAAGAATAATGATCCAGATAATACTAGTAAAAGGTAAACTGCTCAATGTTTTCTCTCCTCCTAGGGGACTAACCTACTCATGAAAATTGCTCCTTATCTCCAATGTAAGCAAATCATCTGTTATAATCAAGTTCTGATAGCTAGAACGCGGGAAATAGAGAGAAGGAGAAACATTTTTATGAACTTTAGTATCGATTGGCTTTCCTTTTTTGTATTAGAGCAGATTGATGATGAGGGAACGAAGCAGGTACGCATGTCTAAAATTCTTTCCCATAATGAATATGAACAAAGCGAACTAAAAACATTCCTTGACGGAGAATTTACCAAGATTGCGAAACGAAAAGTAGAAAAAAATCCCTTACATGATGCGGCGGCAACGAAATTGGGGCAGTTTATCCTAGAGCCTGGACATCCGCTAGATTCAAATCCGAATTATGGGTTGTTTAAACGTTTGCTGCATTCCACAGCTAAGGAAGATATCAAATCGCATTCGCTAGACCTCCTACAATCCTATGTCAAAACACCACAGGTTCGCGGTGGCGTACTCATAATCGTCAAAGCCAAGCTAGACAAGCTCGACGATTCATTCTTATTTCTGTTAAAATGTGATTTTGAGCAAAAAACAGCGGTGATCACGGATGAAAACAGCCTGATATCTAATGTGGAAATGGCCATTAATGCAAAAAATATAAAATCAATTATGTACCCCTTCATGGAAGAAGAAGGTATGGTAGATATTTATCATGTGAAAATTCATCAGTTCTCCCATGCTCGCTATTTTGAAGAATTCCTCAAATTTATCGAGTATCCAAGAACGATCACAGAGATTGTCTCTCAAGAAGTTATCTCGCTTGCAAAACAGCATATTGAATATACTTATCCAGAAGATTCACCACAGCGTCAGCAGGAGGAAGAAGAAATCGAGCTAATAGCTGCGAGTCCTAAACGGGAGCTGGCTGAGAAATGGGAACATGAAACCGTCATGGAAGCAATGAACATCATTACGGAGCACCAACCTGAGATCGAACTGAAATTTAAATTGGATCACCTACAGGTAAGAGCAATGCTGTCCGATTATGGCACACAAATGAATATTGCCAAAGTGAATGGCCGTTATGTTGTTGTCTTAGAGGGAGATGTGCTGCAATTTGAGAAAGGCTTCTCTCCTGTGGAATTTTTAAAGCCTAAATCTCTTCATGAGCTAGTAGATGACATTGAAAGAAGGGCTAAAGAAGCCGCCATTCATCCTGGATACCAAGGAAACAGCGCTGAAGAAACCTCTAGTATGGAAGTAGCATCAGCACTAGCACCTTCAGATGATACTCCACCTTGGTAGGAATGATTTTTTAATAGGCAATGCAAAGTCAAAGTAGCGATCAGACAAAGAGGTGAGTAGATGAGCTACAATCATGATCAAGAACAACACAATCCAAAAGGCCGTGAATCCATTCAGAAGCGTGTAAAAGAATTATTGGAGAAAGAATTACCCGAGGGCTGGAGCTGTCTTTTAGACGGGGAGCACATTAAGCTACAAGCTGTTATAAAAGAGGAGATCCATGAGCGTTCTATTTCTCTACAAGCCTTATATAAGCAGGTGGAAGCTCAGCCTGACAACCGTCGTGAACTTTTATATCGCTATGTACAGCATATCATGGCAGCGGTAAAAGGAGCTACAGATACGAGTAAGCTAGAGGGAAATGAACAGAATGTGTATCCAGTGTTGCGCCATTCATCTTTCTTCGATCATCCTAGAGCAAAAAGCTTAATTACCCATCCCCATACAGCAGAAACCACAATTGCCTATGCATTAGATCGCGAGGATGGATACATTCTACTGGATGAGAAAATGCTGCAGCAAGCTGGATGGACCCAGGAGAAGCTCCATGACCTTGCGATGGATAATCTTGAGGCATCTCCTTATACCATGAAAAGCGATCAGGTAGGGGAGCATGTGCTTTATTTTCTCAATGCACAAGACGGATATGCGGCGAGTCGGATTTTATTGCCCGGCATCCTACATGAATTTGAGGGGAAAAAGAAAGGAAAGCTACTGGGAACCGCTATTCCTCACCAGGATGTCATGATCATTGGCGATCTAGCAAATGATAAAGGCGCACAACTATTAGCTCAAGTAACACACCATTTCGCAAGTAAAGGTGACGTGCCCATATGTCCGTTACCTTTCATCTATCAACAAGGGGAATTAGAGACCTACCTAGTCGTCAGTCCTAATCAGAAAGGATAAGAAAAATGCTAACGAAAATTGAAAAAGAACTACTAGAAGAATGCATGGATGATTTATATGCTGATTATAGCGATTATAAAAAAAGCTTGAAGCCAGGACAAGAAATGAACGCAACCTATAAGACGTTTATTAGCATCACGAAAAAATTGGGATTGACCCAGCCTAAATAGGCCAAAGCAATACAGCGGGATGACAAGAGGCTTTACTCATTTTTTTAGATAAAGGCTTCTGTCACAAGGAGAGCAACCTATCGTCAGGTTGCTCTCCTTTTTTGTGAAATAGCTATCGTTTGGGAACGAATGTGGTTTATTTATTTTGAAAAATTACGATCTTTTGTAATGGATTGTAGCCATTGCTTTATTTTCAAAAACGGAGCAAACCAATGAGTGCCTTGTTTGATCATATCCAATGCTGATTGATATTCAGACTCTCCTTCTACTGGTAATAGTTCCCCTTCTTCTAATTTATCGTACCAGGACATGTCACAAAACCAGTCTATTCCCCCGGCATCCTTATGGCGAACGGGTAACCATACTTGTTGTAAACAAGGACTGTAGGCTGGGGAGGGCTCATTAGTGGCAAAGGCAGAGGTGCTGCGTATGTTTTCTTTAGAAGAAGTAAATCGATGGGGCCAATAATCAGCCCTTGAGCCTGTATGCGTAACCTCTTCGCAAAAACGACAGATAGCCTTCAAACGTTCAGGATTCGCAAATAGATAATGATATAAGGTTTTGCCGATCTGAATACGGCTGGATAGCTTCTCAAAATGTGTTAGATTAAGCACTAGCATTTTATCGTAGGCATTGCTGCACGAGATTTGGTAAGGGAATAGGACTTGTTGTAAGGAAAGCATTTCGGGTAAGGTAAAATCTAATCGTTTTACTACATGTGTGACAAAGTGGGGATGGGTAATGACTCGCTGATGAATATAATTTTGCTCATTAATAATGAGAGCCCAGGTAAGTCGTCTACGTTCATCTTTTAGAGATGGATCAAAAGGACTCCATGCTTTTCCTTTGAATTGAGATATGCTACGCCAAAATTGAGACCAGATCGGAATCATAAATGCAGAAACCCCAAGCTCAGGGAGCCATGTTGAAAAATCCTGCGAATGTTTCTGCATGGCTGCATATAGTAATAGCTGGGGATAGGCATCTTGGAATATAAGCCAGTTACATCGCTCCAAAAAGATAAAAAAATCCTCTATTTCTTGCTGAGGTAATATTTTGGGCAACCATTCCCCGTGTAAATCGGTCATTTGCCAACCGCCGTTACGTGAGACCAGATGAGCTAACAGAGCCCAATCTATCTCAGGATAAGCCTTATAAAAGGAGTGATAAGCATTCGTGCGGGTAATATTTGTGGCATTGGCTTCCTTTACCTGATGACGAATGCTTGCTAGGAGTTCTATTTTTGAAAAAGCAGACATGGCAGTGTAAAAAATCCTTTCTTTTACAGATACCTATTAGCCTATCCTGTTTGCAGGAGAACATGCAGCAAATGCAGTAACTAGAAAAACAGCCTCTCACCCGTATGGATGGAGGCTTAGTTTTTATGCTTATTTTGGTAGAACCTGAAATAACATCGAAACGATACCAGCAGCGATTAATGGTCCCACAGGAACCCCTTTAAATAGTGATACCCCAATAATTGTTCCTACTAATAAGCCTGTAACAATGACAGGATTCGCTGACATGAGGCCTGCACCTCGTCCCCCTAAGTAAGCAACAAAAATTCCCACCGCTACAGCTAATAACGATTGCCAGTGGGTAAATGTACTCCAAATCATTTGCGGTGTAATTTTTCCACTAGCAAGCGGAGTCATGACGCCAATTGTTAAAATAATGATTCCAATATGCAAACCGTTTTGTTCTAAAAACGGAAAAACACGCTCTAATTGTAATAAACGCACAAACAGTAAAAAAGAAACAGCAATCGCTACTGCATTATTACTACCTACAATTGCCAATCCTAGCAATAACAATAGAAGTAAACTGGTGATGTCCATGATGATAATCTCACTTTCCCCGTAAATTATTCTTCTAGCATGCCGACTGGAAAACCCACGGCTTCTGCCTCTCTGTCATGTTGAAAGGTTCCCCACGCAAAGACACCATTAAAATACTCGATGATAAAAGGCTCTTGTTGTCCGTGTACCTTATAGCATTTCCCAATACGGAATTCTTTGGTACCTAGATAATAGGATTTTGCCATGAAAAATTTTTGTTCAAGAATGCCAATGCTTACCTGATCGTTTTGTCTTTTTTTCTCATCAATTTGTTTTCGAAGTGTTTCCATTTCCTCTTGTAGTTCTGCTAAGGTAAACTGGCTGTATAAACGCATATTCTGCCTCCCCTATACTTGACTCCTGCTTCAATTTATCTTTCTAACTCTTTATTGTAACAAGAAAAAAGAAAAAGCGTGAGCCAAAATGGTAAAAAAAAAGCACTCATTCGTCATAGAATGTGTGCATAGAATATGGGGGTTTTGAGAAGGAATACTTACAAATCGATTGTCCGCTCTCACCCGAATAACCGAATATGTGATAAGTACTCTGAAGAATAAGCCTTCAGAATCCAACTCAAATTTGAAACGACTGATTAGGCCTTACTATATCAAATAAAAATAAATTGGAAATAAAGGTAAAATAAAAGAAAAATAAAATCATCTGATGTCACATGTTGCTCCTATTTACCTAAACAGCAAACACATGATTATCAATCACGACAGTTGTTGTCCGGCTAAAAATCCACCTAGAAGTAGAGATATCTGGATTGTAAAAATACAGGGCTCCACGAGAAGGATCATCTCCAAATAAAGCATCTCGAACAGCTAGTTGAGTTTCTTTGTTTTTAGCACTGGATAATCGTCCATTTTGAATAACGCTAAATGCATTACGAGCAAAAATGACGCCTTTTATCGTATCAGGGAATTGCTCTGATTTCACTCGATTTAATACAACGGCTGCTACAGCAACCTTTCCGTCATAGGGCTCACCACGGCTTTCCGCATAAACTAGACGTTCTAGCATGTCTATTTCCGCGGAAATAGAATTACTTTTTTGTAACCGGGCGAAGGTTTCTTCATTAAGTAGTCCAGTTACCGGGAGACCTTTTAAGCGTTGAAAAGCAGCTACTGCTTGTCCTAATTGCTCACTTGACCGACCGTCAATCGGCCCCTGATATAGCCCTGCTTTTTGGAGCTTAGCTTGCGTTTTCTGAATGTTTTTCTGATTACTGTCTGATTGCACCTCTTCTACAACTTCCACGTTTGCTGGACTTTGTTGAGGAGCAAAAGCCAAAGAAGCGGCTTGCTTTTCTATCTTGTTTGCAGACACGGGTTGGATGGCCGGAGCAGCTACACCGGCTGGTGTAAAGAAAAATGCAATAGCACTAACGCTTGCTAAAAGGCTAATGTGTAAAGCCATACGTATCAAAGGTAATGTCCTTATTGATTGCAAGAGAATGCCTCCTTTAAAGTTCGAATGGGAGCTAGACTAGTTCACCACACGTCAAATTTGGCAATTTTTTCATGTAATAGAAAAGGACGTAGAGGTAAACGCCCTTTTGTTTTTTGTCCTCAGTTTATGCCGATGAGTCTTTTGATCTTCAATCATTCTAGTCGTAGGCAAAAGACTAGGACAATAGTAGGATATTGGAAACCGTTTTGGGAGGAAATGCATGAAAAAACGCATAGGGACATAGAAATGGAAGAAGTTTTCTCTTGTGGGGGGAACAGTAGGCAGTGAGAAAGAGAAGGCTTTTAGTAGGTGCAGTCGAATAAAAGCGCAATGGAACAAGGAATGAAGGGAACAGAGGTGAGTGGGAAAGTATGAGTTAGCCAGCTAGAAAACAGAATTGAACATGATCAAAAAAAGCAGAAATAGACAGGGGAGGGAGGAGAACAAATGGTTCACTTTGCCACAAATGAACCCGAAGATTGGCTATCATACCTCTAATTCCCATTGGAAACGTATGAAATAAACTGGAAGAATGGGGATGTATACGACGCTGTATATGTAGGTAGCAAAAATAGATGAAAAAGGAAAAAGCCCTTGAGTCATGCCAAAAGGCATTCCAAGGGCTTGCGGTTTCCTTATGTTTATTTTTCTGTAACGGTGATCTTTTGTATGGTAATGGTTTCAGTTGGCATACTATTTTCACCAAATGCATTTGCTTTGACAGGTGTAGCGGCAATTTTGTCGATGGTGTCCATACCTGCTGTTATTTTGCCGAATATTGTAAAGTCTGGTCGAGCCTCCAAGTTCTTTACATCATTTCCAGAACCAATGAAAAATTGGCTTCCATTGGTATTTGGCCCCGCATTCGCCATTGCTACAACACCTTTATCATACGAGTGTCCATTCTTTAATTCATCTTCAAAGGAATAACCAGGGCCGCCTGTTCCATTTCCCTTTGGATCACCAGTTTGAATCATGAAGCTCTGGATGATGCGGTGAAATGTTACACCATCGTAAAAATGATCGTTTGCGAGGAAAACAAAGTTATTGACGGTTTTAGGAGCGTCTTTTGCAAACAACTGGATGGTAAATGACCCTTTGTTCGTCTCTACAACGGCTTCATAATTTTTGTTTGGATCAATCTTCATTTCAGGAGCCTTATCATATTGTTTGCTAGGCTTTTTAGCGGTTTCCTCTTTTTTGTCGGAAGGAGCGGTTTGCCCGGAAGCAGCGTTATTTTGTTGTTGATCAGGAGCAGGAGCTGTTTTTGTCCCACAGCCTGTTACGAGAAGAGCGAAGCCTAATAATAGTGCGATCGGTAGATGTTTCATACTGATCCTCCTTATTTTTTCTTCATTGTACCAGACAACCCATGGAGGGGTGAAATGTTGGTAGCTAAATCTCAATATACACAAAATGAAGCTGATAACTGGCTTGAAAGTTATAAATATATAAACTATTAAGTCCCTATGTAAATCAAAAAAGAGGATTTTCAGTCATGCTGTGTAGATTCTCAATTTTTACTTCTAAGACTTGATTACTGAATATGGTAAAAGTTCCTTTCAACGTAGAGTTATATGAAGCAAGTGCATATTAATTAACTCCCTTTCCAGCGAATAGGAGTAGATTTATAAGGTTTTAAATTTAGAAAACCACCTTTCTTGTTGTAAAAAATATAAAAATTATTTAATCCAATAATTTTTATTGTTATTTACAAAAATATACAATATAGTTAGAGTCAAGTTAAGATTGATAAAGGAATCAATGTAATTATTTATAAATTATGGAAGGGGATTGACATGGTTGACAGTCTAACTTTCACAACATTGGGGGAACTGATAAGAGGGAAAAGAGCAGATATGGGCTTGAGTTTGTCGGAATTAGGGAGAATGACAGGAATTAGCAAAGGGGTTTTATCGAAGATTGAAAATGATGAAACAAAGCGTCCAGAATTAAGAACTGTAAAGCCAATCGCAGATGTTTTAGATATCCCATACGAACAAATCATTGAATGGTATATCAAAGTTGAACATCGGGCTGAAGTTTTTGATGATTTTTTATCATTATGCATTGAACTTTCGAATCCTACTTTGATGGCTAAGGTTGCTATAAAATTTCTTGAAAATTCCAAGGAGGATACATTTGCATTATTAGAACATATAAATAAACTTGCTAATAAAACTGTAAACAATGAAATTAGACTGTCGCTATACAATACAATTATTAAATATGCAAGAATACACGGCATTCCCATGTACATAGCAAAATCGTCATTACAAAAATACCTAATTGAAAGACAAGATTTAAAAAATATGGAGGAATCATTTAAAATTGGTGAAGAGGTTGTTCACTATGCAGATTTTTTGACTGAAGAGGAGCGGATCATTTTATATTTTAGAATGGCGCTTCAAGCATATGCTATAAAAAAATACGAAACATGTATTGAACTATGTCAAGCTGGAATTACTCTTGAAAAAAAAGATACTGAGCTGAAGGCTAGAGCATATTTAGCTATGATTAACTCATATTCTGATTTGGGCGACTATTCCACAGTAGAATTACACCTAGAGATTTTTAAGGGGTTTAAGCATAATTTTGTTGCGGAAGCAACAAAACTAGAAAGCGCAATCGTAAAATCGAAAAAGAAAGAGTATGATCAAGCTATCCCGTTACTAAAAGAATCTCTACAAAATATTAGCGAGCACGCTCGGATACATGTAGTTAATGAACTACTAGAAATATATTTTGAATTAAAAGATGTAGACTCTGTTTCTGAGATATTCGCAAATGAAAAGAGTTTACTGTTTAGTACCTCGACACCATATAAACTAATTTCACTTGGTAGGTACTATTTGTTCAAGGGTAATTATCAAGTAAGCATGGGTTTATTCGAGGATGGTATAATTAGTTACACTGAAAGTTTGAAAGCATATGGAGAGGTTAATGCATATCAAGAAATTGTAAAATGCATGAATGAAATACTTTCAAATCACTCCTTGCGTTCTCAATCGGAATTATTGTTCGAAAAGTTAAAAAAGGTATATAATGGGATTGCAAGCAATAAAATGAATTAGGAAGGAGAGGCTTAAATGAAAAAATTAATATCAATATTAACGTTGGCTTTGGCTATAATTTGTTTTATTTCTACAGAATCCCCTACAAGCGATAGTAATGCTACCACAAAAAAAATTGGACTTTACAGTATACAGCAGAATCATTATGATCCCGGCTATTAACACCAATAATTGGTGTTCTTTTTTTTATCAACTTTTGTCGTAATTTGTAAAACGTTTCAAGTAAATGGATTTTAAAGGAAAAGTTAGAACGGGATGGAAAATAATACTCAGGAGGAAGAAAGGAGGTGCTACCTTTAGTCTATATGATATGTCAACTAAAAGGAGCGTTCCCGTTAGTTTGCAGACAATCGGAACGCCCCCACCTTGAGCAACAAAAAATGTTACTCAAACTCATTTTACCACTCATCTACAGAATGTGAAAACAGAAAATTCTCAACTAGGAAATGACTTACAAAAAAATATTGAAATCCTCCGTCAAGAGTTAGAGATGTTGTATTACAAAGAAGGCTCATTTTCAAGTCCAACAGTGTTGCAACTGAGTCAGCAACTAGATGAGTACCTTGTTGCATATCAAAAAATAACTATCGGTTATTCAATATTAAAGGGTATTAATTGATGACTGGAAGGGAAAAGATTTGAACGTTTCAGCGTGTTAGTACTGACAACTAGACCTCCAATAAGTTTATTGTGATATTCATAAAAATACGATAATTTTTGAAAGAGGTGTATTTATTTTGAAAAAATCGATTTTTGTTGCTCTCTCCTTGCCAATTTTCACATCTTCATTGTATTTTGCAGTCCCTACTTCTGCACACACAAGCAATATTAAACAAGCTACAAATAAATTGAATTTGCCCAATGAAACTGCTGAAAAAATTCATGAAATAATGGAATCTGAAGATGCAAAACTACTTTTTAAGGGATTGGACGATTATAAGCAGTATTACTCTGTAGGTAATAAGGGGTACTACTTTACAGATAAGGCTAGAGAAAATATTCCAACAGAAACCTATGCATTAATGGAGGATACATTTAGACAAGCAAATAAATTAATAAAGGAAAGAGTAATTAGCGACAAGCCATCCAATGAACTATCTCCGTCTGCTATTCCTCCAGAGCATGAAGATTCAACTAAATATCAAGGAAAATCAAAGCAAACCTATATATATGATAACCCTAATTGGGATGTCGGTCTCTGGTTTTACGCAAATGATGATGATACTAGGGCAGTTGTTGATGTTTTAATTGTTGCCACTGGAGTTACTGCTGTAGCTTCTGTAATTTTGTCATTATTTATGGGTCCTCTTCCTGCTGCTTCATCTGCACTATGCAGTGCTATTGCTGGAACTGCGGCTTCCCTAGTTTCTAACAAAAATAAAGGAAATGGTGTTATTTTTAGAGTATACAGTGGCGGTTTTATGATGAAATCTAGATAAAAGAGAGGCGATCGTCATGGCAAATAATTATATTTATATCGCATTTGGTTTAATGCTTATCACTACTTTTTACGATATCTTCAAAAACAAATGGATATTCAAGCCAATAAATGGCGGTCTTCTGTCTGGTTTAATCTATGCAATTGACACAAGATACTGGTTAGTTAGTTTGCTTTTGTTATTATTTTTTTACGGGTTTGGGTTCTGGAGACTAAAGATAAAAGCACAACATAATTTCCTAAAAAAAGGTTAGTGAGAGGTGATTCGCCTCGAACTGTTATTTCCCTCACTTCAATTTCAGATTTTTCTAAAAGGAGTTGGGGATGCTAGTTTGGGACGATGATAGATGTCGAGAGAAGGAATTTAAATAAAACGGGATGTTCCCATATGCTCTCAGAAAGCTTAGGAACACCGCGACATTCCAAGCATTTAAAAAATGCTCCATTCAAGTCTATCCGTTCAAAGGGGAAAATTTTTTTTATTGGAAAAAATAGTTATCGAACATGTGAATAAGCTGTACGGAAAACTTTTCGAAACCCAGTAGGGAAATAATTATATAGCCGTTGTTCAGCTATTCATTGAAGATAACTAGGTATAAAGTATGGATTTGTGACTAAAGGCGTTTTTAAATGCTAACAAAAAGAGGAGTTGAGTGACTTGTTATCAAAAAAAGTGTTATCTTCTTTCTTGAGTTTAGGAATAGCATCGCTATGTATAAATCCTGCTTTAGCAAAGGAGAGAATTTCTTATGACACAGTGCCTATTATCAAAAGTGTAGAATCTGATACAGGAAACTTAGATGTCGCAGCAGTATCCATGGATGATTTATTACATGATAAAGAGTTACTACAAGCATTTCAGTCAATGGTAGAGGATGAGAAACCAATTTATGTATATGGTGATAAACTTGATTTGCACAAATTAGATAATTTTTTTGAGCTTGGATTGTCGGAAAATGCAAAAGGAATAGATGAATATCAAGTGATTGCTATTAAGAAAAAAGGGGAGCGATTTAAACTTGATTATGCCAAGGTTGATATTATATCTGATGATAAAAATACGTACAATAGAAGCTCGGCTTTAAACAATAAATTTCTCAAAGAGATTCTTCAAGAACAGTATCAAAAACGAAATAAAGATGTTAAACTTTCCCCATATGAGTTAAATGATTTTGCTGCTATAGGGGACGACACCTTTACAAGCTATGTAAAGGACAAAGATGGTAACAAAATATCTGAAATGTATGTGAGTTACGATGCATACCAAGATATAAAAAGTAAAAATTCAAAATCGGATTATTTTTACGTAGATAACATCATCCAACTAGATACCGTAAAAGGAAGTGCAATGAATGACAGTTTTGAATTCAAAGCATTTCAAACAGGTAAAAATGTACTTAAAAAATTCTCCCCTGATACTGATAAAGATTCCTCTTCTTTTACTGTAAGCTTACCTTGGGGGATTAGTTGGAGCTTTGAAACTGGAGGGAAAATCTCCTTAACTGTAGATGGGAATTATAGTGATGGTGATGTCAAATGGAATGTTAAGACTCCTTGGAACAAATTAAGCTTACCTGACAAAGTTAGTATTCAACCAGGAATAGCCATCTCTGCTCCTAAATCTGATAAGTGGTTTGAGCTAAATTAGTATCTCACAGCAAATGTTATATATAAAGGAAATATGTATAAGCACTCTATGCGTGTTTATGTCGATGAACGTAAACAGTAAGGAACAAGGAGGAGTAAATGGGGAAATTTAAAATATTTCTTTTGTTTGCATCTGTGCTTTTGTTCTTATTGGTTTATTTACAGTTGATTGAATTAACAGACGTATTAAGAGAGCTAACTAAACTTCTAGCTAACAAAAGACTTAGCTAATAATATCAGCATTGGAATTGCATTTCTGCCAATATGTGTTATGCTAAAGCTAATATACTGACTTGGGTTCAAAAAAGACCGCAGGTGTTGATAGCACCTACGGTTTGTACAAAGACTATCCCTTCAAAGGGGTGGCTCATTTACAGATGAAGTAGATCATTGAGTTGTCGGGCTCAAGGGTGATCTACTTCTTTTTTGGTTCCACCTTACAAAATAAATACATAACCAGCATCTGCATCATTTTGTAAATTCCTCACCGTAATCCTCGCATGTATGTCACTAATCCTTCTTACCCTTACTGTAACAGTAGCTGGAATTTGTATATCCCGATATCCCCTAACCTTGATTTCTGCATGTAAAAATCCTGAGTTAACTTGAATACTACAAGGGAAATCTCTAACATGTCGAACAAACATTTGGCTGGTGAAAAACTTCCTTAATGGAATAACAACTGAGCCACTGAGTGTATCACTTTCTCGTTGTCGAATAATTAATGAACATGCAAGATCACGATTTCTTTCCTTTTTCTCAATACTCAAGGTAGCTGGTAAACTCTTTACATAAGCAACTTTAATGATTGCACGTAGCTGCTTATATCGTTCTTTTTTCTCAATGCTCAGATTAGAGAATAACTGTTGATGCTCAGCTACACGTACAGTTAATGAAGCATCTAACTGACTCATACGTGACTTTTTCTCGATTATTATAGAGCTTAGTAAGATGTATCATCTAATCGTCTTACAGTAAGTTCAGTAGGAATTATAGCTTCTCTGAACTTCTTCATAATAGACATGATCAGACATTGTATTGCTTCTCTTGCCTACTACATCCATTGAGCAACTTAAATCGGTATCTACTGCTTTTCTTAAAATGGATACCTGTGCAGCTAAGTCTTTTGCTTTGTATTTGCTGTTTACATTGATGGAATCTGTTAGGATGTCCTCACCGTTAGCACGAATAGACAAGGTTGCTGGAAGCTTGCCTAAAGCTAAATTAGATATGAGCTTATAAAACCCTACTTCTAATATAGGGGGAGTTGATGATTCTTTGGTTTGTAATTGAATAGTTGATTGCTCCATGTTACGTCATGTTCTCGCCAACCATCGAGAATTTCAAACAAAGAAAGTTTAATGGGTGAATCTAAGTATCCACAGTATAGTTTTAACTTGGCTCGCTTTAATTCTTTCTCTTTGGGTAGTTTAGATAAATCAAATTCAACTAATCCACGAAAACGCTCTGTACTCCAAGAACTTTTTTGTTTGAAAATGCAATTTACAAATTCGAAACAGTTAATGACTGTATTTTGACTAGGGTTGAATATGATAATTGGAAATGACGCTCCGAGAGACTGATCATCAAAAACACAATTTGAGAATCTCAATTTAAGGGTGGCATCAGCTTCAAATCGCTCATAATACTGACTCAACAATGAAGACATTGCCTTAAAAACAATACCAATAAATTCATTTAAGAAGCCCATTTTTATCCGATCATTATAAGATATTTTATAAAGATAAAAATTAACTCTCCCTAAATGTAAAGGGTGAGCTGCATATATTAATTCAATAGATGGATGTAACCCACCTTGAACCCCATTCCTCAGTTCATAATCACCTTTAGACAAAGCATATATACAAGCTTTTCCTGTTTTAGGCAGAGCAGAAAAAGCTTTATCTATGTGTCTATATGGCTTATTTTTGCTACCATCTCCAGTAACATCATCACCTGTTACATCAACATAGATAACGACATCAAACTCTTTTTCTTCACTTCCTATTAAAACTGTAGCCATTTAATTCATCTTCCAACTAAATTCTTGACTAGTTTCTTTTGTGAGGTTTACTATCGACTCGCTTACTGTTTCCCCATTAAGCTTAATTTCAAGACTTCCTTGAATATTTCTGTCAGAAACTAGTCGAAGAGTGAGGGTAGGGGATTGTTCAGATAATCCAACCAATACTTTTATATGAAAAGAAATATCTTCAAATTTCAATTTATGTTTATATCCAAACACATATTCTGTGATAATAGGGCTTAATTCTCCAGAGCTATTTAACAAATTTATCTCTGCTTCAGCACGTTTAAACGTAATTAAATCTTGATAAAACTCATTCTGTCCTGTTAAAAAGTATTCTTTATCTCCAGCCTTATAAACAAGATAAATTTGTCCATTTCCTAATTTAAGATGACCACCAAATGCTTCATAGTTAAGCTTATGTCCATGACCGATTAATCCAAAACGAACAACAGTTTTTTTGTCTATCGAGTAAAAATTATTTTCTTGTTTTGTACTAAAATCAAATTCTGATAGATGAGTACCATCTATGTATTCTGCCAACCATATGAACTCTCTTTGTGGTACAGGAGAGTAGAGATTAATGTGAGATAACATTGTATTGACCTCCAAATAATTTTATAAGTGTAAACTAAAGGAAGAAATATTAACATTCTTAGTCTTTGTTTAATAAAGCTATAAAGTTTTCTGTGATGTAATCCGATACTAATCATAGTCACCTAAATCTTAGGTTTTATCTGAGCGATGCATACTAATGGTAGCGTTACCATTAGCCGTTTAGGAGACTAAAGAAGTTGCCATTTTGAAACAACTTTATTTCAAAACAAAGCAACACAATATCATCTAGAACAAATGGATGGTTAAAAAAATGAAAAACAGGGAGGTAACAAATTATGAGAATCAATCACAACGTATCAGCACTAAACACACACCGTCAATTAGGTGTAAACACTGGCGCATCAGGTAAAAACCTAGAGAAATTGTCTTCTGGTCTTCGTATCAACCGTGCAGGTGATGACGCAGCAGGTCTAGCAATCTCCGAAAAAATGCGTGGTCAAATCCGCGGTTTAGAAATGGCTTCTAAAAATGCGCAAGACGGTATCTCTTTGATCCAAACTGCTGAGGGTGCATTAACTGAAACACACAGCATCCTACAACGTATGCGTGAACTAGCAGTTCAAGCATCTTCTGACACTAACGAAGGCGTAGACCGTCAAAAACTTCAAGCAGAGGTTGATGAACTGTCTAAAGAAATTAAACGTATTTCTACAGACACTGAGTTCAACAACCAAAAAGTATTGGATGGATCTTTTGATGACAAAACGTTCCATATCGGTGCTAACCAAGGACAAAACATTAAATTAAGCATCAACGACATGAGCAACTCAGAGCTTGGTGTGAATGGTAATTACAAAGAAACTGATCTTGCAAATATTGAACTAACTGTAAAAAATAGAGAGGGCGCTGATATTACAATTAAATTTAGTGACCCTACTACTACTGCTGCGACAGAAACCTCTGCTAAACTAACTAACCCAAATGAATATACAGTTACATTAAAAAGCGATGGTACAGAAGGTACAGGTACGAAACAAGATGTAATGGATGCTCTGAAAAAAGCAGGTCTTGATGTAGTTGCTAAAGATGAAACAAAAATGAACGAAGTAGTAAAAGGAACAATTGCTGATCAGAAAGCAGATGCAGGGGTGGCGGATGACACCAAAGGTGTTAACATCTCCACTCAAAAAGCAGCAGACAAAGCAATCACAACCATCAACAACGCTCTTAACAAAGTATCCGAAGAGCGCTCTAAACTAGGTGCGAACCAAAACCGTCTAGAGCACACTATCAACAACTTGGGAGCAACTGCTGAGAACTTGACAGCTGCTGAATCTCGTATCCGTGACGTTGATATGGCAAAAGAAATGATGGACTTCACGAAAAACAACATTCTTACTCAAGCAGCTCAAGCCATGCTTGCACAAGCTAACCAACAGCCTCAAGGCGTACTTCAATTACTTCGTTAATCTAACGATGATAATGATAAGAAAAGACCTAACGATTCAGTTAGGTCTTTCTTTTTGCTCAAAAGGGTAGTTCTTAATAAAAGAGGAAAATAAGATATTAAATTATCTAAAAGTATTCTTTGGAGAAGAGATAATACGAACTGAACTAGTTCGATGTACCTTTTCTCCGGGAGATATCAGAGCATTCCCCAACTCTTTGGATGCAATATATTGTAGTGATAAAAAGTCCTGTAATCGATATTTCTATTTTTTGTTACGTTTTTGAATCAAGTATTAGTTGATGGTAAACCTGTATGAATTGCTGAAATTTCATTATAAAAGCTAACCTACTTTCTACTAAAATAAAACTTCTCAACTTAACGTTGGAAAAATATGAATAAAAAAACTTTTAATGAACTGTAAAATTTTATGATGAATATCCGATACTAATAATAGTCACCTAAATCTTGGTTTTTATCTGAACCATGCATGCTAAGGGTAGCGCTACTATTAGCCGATTGGGAGACTAAAGAAGTTGCCATTTTGAAACAATTCTATTTCAAAATAGAGCAACACAACAACATCTTGAACAACATGGATGGTTAAAAAAGTAAAAACACGGAGGTAAGGAACATGAGAATCAATCACAACGTATCAGCACTTAACACGCACCGTCAACTAGGTGTAAACACTGGAGCATCTGGTAAAAACTTAGAGAAATTGTCTTCTGGTCTTCGCATCAACCGTGCAGGTGATGATGCAGCTGGTCTTGCAATCTCCGAAAAAATGCGTGGACAAATCCGCGGTCTAGAAATGGCTTCTAAAAATGCTCAAGATGGTATTTCTTTGATCCAAACAGCTGAGGGTGCCTTGACTGAAACACACAGTATCCTACAACGTATGCGTGAACTAGCAGTTCAAGCATCTTCTGACACAAACGAAGGCGTTGACCGTGAGAAACTCCAAGCAGAAGTAAATGAACTGTCTAAAGAAATCAAACGTATTTCTACAGACACAGAGTTCAACAACCAAAAGGTATTGGATGGAACTTTTGATGACAAAACGTTCCATATCGGTGCTAACCAAGGTCAAAACATTAAATTGAGCATTAATAACATGAGCAATAAAGAACTTGGAGTTGCAGGCTTAAAAGGTGTAGATTCAGAGCTTTTAGGCGATATCATTGTCACTAATAAATCTGGAGAAGATATTAAAATCTCCTTCACTACTGCTCAAGATAAAACTGGAGATGGTGTGGATAAAACTTCCGCATCTGTTGACAAGGATGGAAACATTACTATTACTTTGAAACAAGCTGCTGCTGATAAAACAGATGCTGACCCAACTAAACACAAAGCCGGTGATATCACAGCTACAAAACAAGAAGTTTTTGATGCTTTAAAGCAAGCAGGATTGACAGTGAGTGTTAAAGCTGGTGGAGACTTGACTGGTGTAGCTAAAGGAACAAGTGCAACAACTTCTCCAGCAGAAGTGACTGCTACTAAAGCAACTGAAATTGATGACACTAAAGGTGTTGATATCTCTACACAAAAAGCAGCAGACAAAGCAATCACAACCATCAACAACGCTCTTAACAAAGTATCCGAAGAGCGCTCTAAACTAGGTGCAAACCAAAACCGTCTAGAGCACACTATCAACAACTTGGGAGCAACTGCAGAGAACTTGACAGCTGCTGAATCTCGTATCCGTGACGTTGATATGGCGAAAGAAATGATGGACTTCACGAAAAACAACATTCTTACTCAAGCAGCTCAAGCCATGCTTGCACAAGCTAACCAACAGCCTCAAGGCGTACTTCAATTACTTCGTTAATCTAACGATGATAATGATAAGAGGAGACCTAACAATTCAGTTAGGTCTTTTCTTGTTGAAAATGGGTACCTTAAATGACCCAAAGTATACGGGATTTATTTGCTAGAAAAAAATTTTTTACCGTGAACAAGATAATCCTGTAAGCAGTCTTATTACCATCTAAAAGAGTTTAGCGATGTTGTAACGGAGAATGACTATATAAAAAGAACAAAAGAACAAAAGAACAAAAGAACAAAAGAACTAGGGGAGCTGGAAGACTGGCATTGCTTTTCCTCGCCTGTGGATTTGCCGTGGGTAAAGACATACCTCCTGCTCTTTCCTTATGTAGAGCAACCCATTGCTAAGGGCTGGAGAGATACTAGCACTGTGCGATTTGGAAATGGATTTAAGACCATTGTATGGGCTAATGTTTGGACGAAAAGAAGAGGAGATTCTTGTCCAAAAGCTGTTTGTAACCAAAGCTGATAAGGCTTCCAGTTAGTAAATTTTGATTGTGTAGTAATGATGATATTGTGTAATAATGATGATATAACCAGCTCCAGCCACCACATTGTTGATTTTCATATATTTTTAGTTTACTAGTTGACAACGCAAAAAAAATAGGGTATGCTTCATATATCTCAAATTTAAGATATTTAAAAGTGAGACATGTTGAATTATTTTTTGTAAAAGGTAAGATAAAATAATAAAGGAAAGGAGAGAACAAAATGCAGGACAAACAGGGAAAGCAAACGGACATGATTACGGATGTTAATAAAGCTCAAGAGCAATCTCTCCATTTGTTCGTTGTCTTATCTCGTGCCTTTAACTGGACGTCTGCTCATGTTCAGAAGGATATTCGAGAATATAGATTAAATCCGACTGAATTTGGCGTGCTAGAATTGTTATTTCATAAAGGAAGACAGCCTCTACAGCAAATTGGAGATAAGATTTTAATCTCTAGCGGAAATATTACTTATGTGGTTGATAAGCTAGAAAAAAAAGGTTATTTGCTTCGTAAGCCCTGTCCGAATGATCGACGCGTGATCTATGCGGAATTAACACAAGAAGGAGAGCAATTTCTCCAAGAGATTTTTCCAAAGCATCGAGAAAAGCTAGCAGAAGCAATGAGTGGACTGTCTCCTGAAGAAAAAGAGATTACCATCACCTTGTTAAAAAAGCTAGGGAAGTCAGCCGAAATGAATTTTGTAGATAAGTAGCTGAAAACAGATGCGATAATAAAAAGAAACATATTATCCATCTTTCTCATATATCTTTAATTAAAGATACTTAAAATAAAACATATTCCTGAGGAGGAAAAAGAAAATGAATGCAGGACTTTTACTTATTCGATTAGTTGTGGGACTTTTATTTATTGGTCATGGTACACAGAAATTATTTGGATGGTTTGGTGGGCATGGCTTAAAGGGAACAGCGGGTTGGTTAGAATCAATCGGTGTGAAACCCGGCTTGTTAATGGCTTTCATGGCAGGAGCCAGTGAGATTGTTGGAGGATTGCTCTTTGCATCTGGTGTGTTTACTTGGGTAGGTGGAGCATTAATCGCTGTTACTATGCTGATCGCTATCTTTACTGTACATGGAAAAAATGGATTGTGGATTACTCAGAACGGTATGGAATACAATCTGGTATTGCTAGCGGTAGCTATCGGCGTTGCGTTGATTGGTCCAGGTGCATATGTATTATTTGCATAAGTTTTGCCTAAGGACGGACCTGAAAAGAAAGGTATCCAGATTCACGTACTCTATTGTATGATAATGAGGGATAACGTAAACTATGCCGCAATTATAGGTCTAAATAAGTGTGATTAGAAAAGAACTGACAAAGAAAAGCAGAATGAATTCGGTACAAAAAGCAAGGGGAGCGAGTTAGTGTAGAGAAAACGCTTTTTCTCCTCCCCTGTAACAATTTCGATACATACATGAGATGAGGGAGTTTACATGAGTGAATTTACAAGCCTAGTGAAAAGTCGACGTTCCGCAAATAATTTCGTTGAAGGGGTAGAAATTACCCGACCCGAGCTTGAAGAGATCTTTACTTTGGCTAAATATGCTCCTTCTGCTTTTAATCTTCAGCATACACATTATCTTGTCGTAACGGATCCAGCCTTGAAAGAAAAAATTTATGAATCCTGCAAGCAGTATAAGGTGCATTCAGCTTCAGCGGTCATATTGGTGTTGGGCAATCGTTACGCTTATCAAGCAGTGGAAAAAATAAACGAGGGAATGCATCATCTCGGAATTTTGAGTAAACAAGAGCTAGATCGTACCGTTGAGACTGTGACGGGGATATATGAGGGTAAGGGTGAATCCTTTATGAAGGAAGAAGCCATTCGTAATGCAAGCCTTTCTGCGATGCTGTTCATGCTATCTGCGAAAGATAAAGGTTGGGATACGTGCCCAATGATTGGATTTGATCCAGGTGCTATTAAGGAAATTTTAGAAATTCCTGATGGATATGAAACAGTCATGATGATTACTATCGGAAAAGAAAAGCTCTCAAGCCAACGTCCACGCGGCTATCGTAAGCCGAACGGAGAGTTTGTAAGCTACAATGGTATGTGATTTCTATGAAAACATTGCTAAAGCTGTTAATGGGACATGCTGTGGCAATGTTTTTTTACTATAGAGGAATTGGCGCTTTTTATAGATGAACCTGATCCTAGATGCATCCTCTTAAGCCTTTCTGGACAAAAGTGTTCCATCTTATGAGTGGAATTATAGAAGGGCTTTAATTTCATATAGCGTAAACGTGGAATAACGAATATAATTTGTTCTAGGTAAACTTTTTGTCCTACTTTCAAAATAAGGATATAAAGTGAATATTTCCAAGGAAAAACTACATATGGTAGTGGAATAGGTGTATTTGTTTCATAACGGATACTTAAAAGGGAAGCCGGTGTAAATCCGGCACGGTCCCGCCGCTGTAAGGGGGAGTCTTATGCAAATATGTCACTGGATCATATCTGGGAAGACGCATGGAGATGATGAACCCAAGTCAGAAGACCTGCCTATTCTAGAAATGCTGTTAGACCTACGGGGAGATAGGGAGGTGTTTTGAATGCTAAAAGACCGATGTGATGTGTTCATAAACGATAGGCATTTCTGACCTTTTTAATCTGGTTGGTAATGTTTTTTTGTTTTTTAACATTTTTAGAATAATTAAATTATATAAAAGGTGATAAAAATGTATTTGAAACGGTCTGCATTTATTACTTCTTTTGTTGGACTAGTAGCGCTGCTAACAATCATTATCGCTGGCTGTGGTAACACAACAAAAGAAGGAGAAAATAGAGCAACTCAAGATAGTTCAAAAGTTCTTACGTTTTCCTGGTCTGGAGATATCGGAGACGTAAATCCTCATACCTATTTTCCGAATCAATGGTTCTCACAAGCTATGGTATATGAATCTCTCGTTTACTACGGTGAAGGCGGGGAGCTTAAACCGTGGCTGGCCCAAAGCTGGGATGTATCGAAGGATGGAAAAGAGTATGTGTTTCATCTAAGAAAAGATGTTACATTTTCGGATGGATCGCCGTTTAATGCTACAATCGTGAAGAAAAATTTCGATACGGTTTTAGCTAATGCTCCCCAACATGAATGGATGGAATTAATAAATCAAATTAAAAGTACTGAGGTAGTGGACGATTTTACGTTTAAATTAATTTTGAACAAGCCATATTACCCAACTCTTCAGGAGCTTACGTACATCAGACCTTTACGATTTGTAGGAGAAGCTGCCTTTCCTGATAGCCAAAACACATTTAAAGACGGGCTCAAGTCACAGATTGGGACAGGTCCATGGGTACTAAGCGAATATAAGAAAAATGAAAGGGCTGTCTTTACAAGAAACGAGAAGTATTGGGGCGAGAAACCGAAAGTCGATAAGGTGATTGTTAAAGTCATACCTGACGGTGAATCGAGAGTTCTCGCTTTTGAGAAGAAGGACATTGATTTGATTTTTGGGAACGGAGTCATAAGCCAGGATTCGTTCCGGTTTCTGAAGGATTCGGGAAAATATGAAACCAAACTATCAGAACCTACGGCTACAAGGGCGTTACTCTTTAATACGAACAGAGAAGCTCTCAAAGAGCGTAACTTACGTCTAGCTATTCAGCATGCCTTTGATAAGCAGGCTGTCATCGATCATATCTTTTACGGCACAGAAAGAAAAGCTGATACGTTATTTGCACCTACCATTCCATATACGAAGATTGATGTAAAACCGTATGAACACGATGAAGAAAAAGCGAAACAATTGTTGGATGAAGCGGGCTGGAAACAAGTAAATGGCAAACCATTTAGAGAGAAGGCTGGAAAACCGCTACAATTGGAGCTGATGTTTATTAGCTCAGACAACATCCAGAAGGCGATCGCAGAATATACCCAAGGTGAGTTTAGAAAATTAGGGATAGATATGAAGCTGACAAGTAAGGAAGAAGAGGATTTTTGGGCTACAGCCAATGAAGGCAGCTTTGATTTATTATTTACGGCAAGCTGGGGTGTTCCATTTGATCCACATTCCTATTTATCTGCTATCACAACACCTTCGGAAGGTGGCAGTCCGGATTACAAAGCTCTATCAGGGCTACCAGGCAAGAAAGAATTAGATAAAAAAATCAAGGAAGTATTAGTAAGTACAGATGAAGCACACAGAAAGATGCTTTATACAGATATTTTAACAACATTGCACGAACAGGCTGCTTACTTACCAATATCTTATCAATCTAATATAGCGGTCTATCATAAAAATCTGAGCGGGGTTCATTTCTTGCCTCAAGAATATGAAGTTCCTTTCACTACCATTGATATGAAGTGAAGTGGGGTTATGTAAAAACGGCAAAGGAGTAGTAAATGGGTTGGTTTATTGTTAAACGTCTCACAAGTTTACTGCCAATATTATTGGGAATTTCTCTGATCACTTTTATTCTGCTCCACTTAACACCTGGGGATCCGGCCGTAGCTTACTTGAGGGCGTCACATATTCCTCCAACAGATGAGGCAGTGGCTTCCCTTCGAGCAGAGCTAGGGCTGGACAAGCCCCTGTATATCCAGTATGTAAATTGGTTAGGAAAAGTGGTTCAATTGGATTTAGGGGTTTCTTATGTGTCGAAGAAATCTATATGGGATGAAATTATTCTCCATTTCTCCCCAACGCTGCAACTTGCATGTGCTTCATTGCTCCTGATTATTTTTATTAGTTTACCTTTAGGAATGTTTTCTGCCCTTTACAAGGGGAAATTAATTGATCAGGTTAGCAGGATGCTTGCCTTTGTAAGCGTCTCGATGCCTGCTTTTTGGCTCGGATTTCTATTCATCTATTTTTTATCGGTAAAGTTAGATTTATTTCCCGTATTGGGAAGGGGAACTTTTGCCCATCTAGTGCTTCCGGCCCTGACATTGGCTTTTCCTTATATAGGTACGTACATGCGCTTGCTTCGCACCAGTATGCTAGAAAATTTGAATGAGCCATTTGTCGTGTATGCGAGAGCGCGAGGGCTGCGAGAAAGTCTAATCATTGGTAGACATGTGTTTAAAAAATCCTTATTACCTGTGTTAACTGGACTTGGCATGAGCATTGGAAACATGCTAAGCGGAGCCGTAATTGTTGAGACCGTCTTTGCATGGCCTGGTATAGGCTCCTTGTTTGTCACTTCTATTTTACACCGTGATTATCCGATGGTTCAGAGCTGTTTATTGTTTATGGGTGTGATCTTTGTCGTCTGCAATCTCCTTGTGGATATTGCATATGCTTTCCTAGATCCCCGGATAAAATGGGAAGGAGAGCAATAAGTGTGTTGAAAAAATTGAAGCAAAAGCTACTGTCGCAAAAGCTCATGATCATTTGCAGCATGATTATCATCCTCATGATACTATTGGCTCTGTTTGCTCCTTTTTTGTCTCCAAATGATCCGAATCTAGTTGATATCACGCAAAAGCTACAAGGCCCTTCCTCGAAGTTTCCGTTAGGGACAGATCATTTAGGCAGATGTATATGGTCTCGACTGATCTATGGAACACGAACCTCACTGGGGACAGCTTTTTTTGTCATGGGATTTACCATGCTAATTAGTCTTCCAGTTGGGATTTTTGCAGGCTATAGAGGTGGTTGGGTTGATTATCTGTTCATGCGAATTTGTGATATTTTCATGGCTTTTCCAAGCTTGCTTCTGTCATTAGCTTTGATTGGAATCCTCGGACCCGGTCTGGGGAATATGATTTTTGCCATGGTGCTTGTCCAATGGGTGTTTTATGCGCGAATCATTCGAGGAATGGTTCTTAGTGTGAAGGAGCAACCCTTTATCTTAGCAGCAAAAGTGTGCGGAACACCAAAGCTGGTCATTGTTCTAAAGCATATCTTACCCACCATTGTATCGCAGGTGGTCGTTTTAGCTTTTATGGACATTGGAGGAGTTGTTTTAGCTATTTCTGGTCTCTCATTTCTGGGCCTTGGCATACAGCCGCCAGGAGCGGAGTGGGGAATGATGATCAATGACAGTAAACCGTTTTTTAGAAATAACCCTTCCTTGATGCTGTATCCAGGGATGATGATCTTACTTGTCGTGATCGCTTTCAACCTGTTCGGAGAAGCCTTGAGGGATGCCTTAGACCTAAAAAGAAACTAGAAGGGAGGATCAGAGGATGGCACAGCACCCCATTTTAACTGTTAACAATTTACATATAGTTGTATCAACACCGCATGGGGTGACTCAGACTGTCAATGAGGTAAGCTTTGAAATAGAGGCTGGAAAAGTGTTTGGACTGGTTGGAGAAAGCGGATCAGGTAAAACGATGACATGCATGTCTTTATTACATCTTTTGCCTGAACAGGCAAAGGTGGTCGAAGGGAGCATCACATTTTGCAATAAAGATTTGCTAACCTGTTCAGAAGAAGAGGTAAGAAAAATACGCGGTAGCGAGATCGCTTTTATTATGCAAAATCCGATGACTGCCTTTAATCCTGTACGTACAATTGGCAGACATTTTATAGAAACACTTAGAACTCATCTGCCTATTACCAAGCGACAAGCACACAAAATGGCTTTGAAGCATCTGGAAAAAATGGACTTGCCAAATCCAGAGAATGTATTGAAGCAATATCCATTTCAGTTAAGCGGCGGTATGCTCCAGCGTGTAATGATTGCAATCACGATGTCTTTACAGCCCACGATTCTTATCGCGGACGAGCCAACGACAGCCCTCGATGCGACGAATCAACTTCAGATTTTGAGACAGTTGGATCATATAAGAAAAGAATATAATACAGGTATTTTATTAGTTTCACACGATTTGGGGGTCATTGCTCAGCTAGCTGATGAAGTAGCTGTCATGTATGCTGGCTATATTGTTGAAAAGGCACCGGCATCTACATTATTTAATCGCCCGATGCACCCCTATACCCGTGTCCTGTTACAAGCCAGACTTGGAGTAACGAGCAGGAGGAAGGGGATTAACCGTGTTAGCATGTCACTCCCTAAACCGCTAAATAGAGAGGATATCTGCCCGTTCTTAGACCGATGCGAGAATGCAGACCACATCTGTGCAACGAAAAAGCTTGAATGGAAAGAATATGAACAAGATCATCTGGTACGATGTGTAAAATTACGATAAAGGTGGCTGAATGAAGAGTGAGTCTGCTTACGCTTACAAACATAAAGAAAACATATTCACTAGGAAATTCTGTTTGGAGGAAGGGGAAAACGGTAGAAGCTGTTAAAGATGTCTCTTTCACTCTGGAAGAAGGGATATGTTTAGGACTAGTGGGAGAAAGCGGAGCAGGAAAGAGCACTCTTGGCAAAATTATTTTGGGACTTGAAAAACCTGATCAGGGAGTGGTCTGGTTTCAGGGAAAGGACCTTTATCGTCTAAAAGAAAAAGAATTAAGAGAGGTACGGCGGGATTTACAGGTTGTCTTTCAGGATTGTTATAGCGCTGTAAATCCACGATTAACGATTAGAGAGATTATCGCTGAACCCTTACGAAATTACGAACAACGAACAGATACTCAAGAAAGACAGAAAATACAGGAGCTTTTGGAGATCGTAGGCTTAGCTCCGGAAGATATGCATAAATATCCACACCAGTTCAGCGGAGGGCAATTACAGAGAATCAATATCGCTAGAGCGATTGCACTAAGACCGAAGCTGATTATACTTGATGAGGCTGTAAGCGCTTTAGATGCTCTTACTCAGGTACAAATCTTACACCTTTTAGCAGAATTAAAAGAAGAGTTTCAGCTTTCCTATCTGTTTATCTCACATGACTTACAGGCGATCAATTATATCGCGGATTGTATAGGGGTCATGTATAAAGGTGAGATTGTTGAATGGGTAGATGATATGGAGCAGCTTGAACGATTAAAACATCCTGTTTCCCAAAAAATCATGTCTTCTGTGTTATATCCATATCCAGGATTCTCTAAGCTTAAAGCTTAGGTGTTTGAGGGGATGGGACAGAAGCTGTTGAACGGTCCAGAAATCTAAGAGAGTTTCAGAGTAGGTAAAAGTCAAATGTATCCCCTTATTTTTCGAACGCACTTTTTGGAAAAGGGGGAAAGAATTTGTATCCTTTCCTTTTACAACAGAAGGTGGAAACTCTCTTTCATTCACTTACGGCACACCTGTAATTAGTTGATTTTTGAATATTTAGACTACTATCTATTTCAGACTGCACAAGGCTAAGGAGCAAGGTCTTTCTAGCTAGAAGCATTGCAATCCCGCCATTTGGTAATCATGTAGTAGTTTTTTTGCTAGTTTTGTAACACAAAAGTGTATTGAGCGAAAAGCTTTTCAAGAACGGAATGTTTCGATATACTGTCTTAGAGTTTGTAAGAAGGACGTGAACAAGATGAGTCAAGCAGATATACAATACCTTGCATTAGTGGAAGATATTTTAGAAAACGGATACTATGATAACAATCGGACAGGAATCCCTACAAAAAAGCTATTTGGTAAGCTGTTAAGCTATGATTTGCAAAAAGAATTTCCGATTTTAACAACTAAATTTGTTGCATTTAAAACAGCAGTTAAGGAATTGCTATGGATTTATAAGCATCAAAGCAATGATGTGAGACTCTTACAAGATATGGGCGTACGTGTTTGGGATGAATGGGCCAAAGAGGACGGAACGATCGGGAAAGCATATGGTTATCAAGTTGCTAAACACAAACAGATAGACAAGCTGATTGATGGCCTAAAAAACGATCCTCAAGGGCGCCGACATATTATTAGTTTATGGGATATGAATGATTTAGAAGAAATGGCCTTGCAGCCATGTGCGTTTCAAACCATGTGGGATGTTGCGGACGATTATTTAAACTGTACGCTTGTACAGCGTAGCGGTGATATGGGGTTAGGCATTCCGTTTAATACTACCCAGTATGCCGTGCTTATTCATATGATTGCGCAGGTCACAGGGCTGAAACCAGGGAAATTCCAGCATTATATTAACAATGCACATATCTACGAAAATCATTTCGAAGGCTTGCGTACCCAATTAACAAGAGAGGCCTATCCTGCTCCTACCTTCTGGATTAACCCGGAGATCACCGATTTTTATGATTTTACACCGGATGATGTGAAATTAATCGATTATAAGCATCAGCCGAAAATTGCCATGGAGGTGGCTGTTTAGTGCTATCAAGCATTTTTGCTATGGGGCAGAATCGTGTTATTGGCAGAGATAACCAGCTCCCATGGCGATTGCCAGAGGATCTCAAGTATTTTCGACGCATTACCACTAGTCATGCTATCATCATGGGGCGTAAAACCTACGAATCAATTGGAAAGCCTTTGCCTAATCGGCGCAATATCGTGCTGACGACACAGGAAAACTATAAGGCGGATGGCTGTGAAATCGCTCATTCGATCGAAGAAGTTCTGTCCCTGATTGATCATAAAGAAGAAGCCTTTATTATTGGTGGGGCGGAAATTTATAAGCTATTATTGCCTTACACTAGCAAAATGTACATTACGAAGATTGGGCAGGAATTCGAGGGAGATGCCTTTTTTCCAGCCTTTGATGAATCTGAATGGGCATTAGTTGAAGTGACACCAGGTGTACAAAACGAAGAGAATCCATATCAGTATGAGTTCCAAATATATGTTCGGAGTGTAACGAATTGTAAATAGTTTGGGGACTATCCCAAGCAATGTCAACTGCCAAAACATCTTTGCTCCCAGTATTTGATCGGGAACAAAGATGTTTTTTTTCTGTGTGTTTGTTTTTTTTTGCTTATGTATAAGAAAAAATGCATATTTTGCACTTTTTTTATTTATGGCTGTGACCTTTTTCAGATATGATGCGTCAATTGGAGTAGAAACAAACAGTGTGGAGGAAGAGGGATGGTAATGGCCGTAAAGCAGGACGGTAAGGAAAATCCGTCTGTTGCGATAGAGACTGATTACTATGAGGCGAGAGATTTCCCAGAGTTATATGATGAATATTTTGATCGGGTCAATCGCTATTTACGATGTCGAGTACATAGTTCGTGGGATGCAGACGACTTGACAACCAGCGTATTTTTAAAGGCTCTGGAAAAATTTGACCAATATAGCCGTCGAAGCCCGTTTGCATCTTGGATTTTTCGTATCGCTCATAATACGTTTATTGATTTTGTTCGTAAGGTACGTGAATACCCGACTGAAGCAGAAGAATTATTGTTTATTGAGGCAGATGATGAGTATCAACCTGAATTGCGTGTTTTATCTAAAGAAGAAATGACTTTATTACGAACTAGGTTAAATATGTTATCGCAGGATCAGCGTGATGTTTTGACGCTACGTTTCTTCGCTGATCTAAAGATTTCCCAGGTTGCTGAAGTGCTAGGTAAAAGTGAATCGTCCGTTAAGATGATCTCTCACCGCGGAATAAAAGTCTTGCAGAGTTTTTATGAGGAAGGTGATCGCCATGAAGGATGATCTACGCAATGCATCAGATCAGATAAATGATCATGAACAGACCGTGGTTGAACTCTTGTCACATTTAAGTGATATGCGTAAGGCGGTTCCTGTTAACTATCGATTAAAAGAAGATTTGAAACGTAAATTAATGGAGCAAATGCAAGGGCAAAAACAACCGCAACTGACGGTAATTCGCCAGGAAGAAATAAAGCACAATGATCAAAAGAGGATCAATCGAAAAAGAGGCTGGTATATGCTAGGCGGGATTGGAACAATTGCTTTGGCTGCCTTTTTATACGTAAATGTTGCTCAGGCAGATGTTGATCTTGCTATTTCAAAGTCATCCATCAATATTCCTAAGCTATCCACTGATTCGGCAGTGCTATCTTCTGATTTACAAGTCGCCTATTTGCAAGCCGATAATAAGCTGCACATCATAAGTGGATTTGACAGTGACATAGATACCCCTATTGAGCTTCCACAACAAATTGGAACATATGACTCCATAGCATGGAATTCTACAGGTACAAAGCTGGCGCTGACGGAAAACAGCCAGGAGAAAGGGAAATTGTGGATTTTACAGCTTAATAAGAGTAAACAAAAAAGCTATGCTCCGAGACTATTATTGGAGCAGGAGAATCGTCCGGTGATTGACCCTGCATTTGATCCTAAAGATGAATTTTTAGCTTATACAGCATATAAGCAGGATAAACCTGAGATTTGGGTAACCAATCTGCGTTCCTTTGGTAAAGAGAAGGTAGCGGACGGTTCAAAGCCGGCTTGGTCGCACAATGGTCGTTATCTCTCGTTTGAACAAAATGGAGAGGTTTGTATTTATGATCGCCAGACGGGAGAAATCAAGGAAAAAGTAAAAGGCAGCTCTCCCTCGTGGTTTTCAGCTAAGCAGCTTACGATTCTTTCTCCAGATGGCGTCATGCTAATGGGTACAATGGATGAATCTATTAAAAACTGGAAAAAAGTAAAGCTTCCAGCAGGTATCGAGAAGGAATCAGTAAAAAGGGCTGAATGGACGAGTGATGGAAAGCATCTATTAATTGTCAACTCTGATCAACAAGGGTTTATGTTTACGCCGCTTGATTTACAATAATAGGAGGAAAATATATGTGGAAATGGCTGGTAGCGATTGCACTCGCTTTCATGGGATTTCAACTTCCTGTTTCGTATGCGGCGGACAGAATTGAAATGAAAACGAAGATTCCGTTTGCTGATATAACAAGCCAGGATAATTTAATTCGCGTTCATGCAGATATTACAAATAACGGTGATGCCGTCTCGGGTGAACTGCGGTTTGCAAGTGAAACGCCTCATTCAAAGGAGGCTCTTCCTTATGTAAAAGAGATTACGGTTCAAAAAGGGGAAACGAAGCATGTTTTCTTCGACCTACCAAGTGAAGAGATCATCAATAATAGCGAGGCATTACGACTGGAATTTTATCAAGGCAAACACTTGCTTGCAAAGGTAAAACCAAACTATCAAATTAGAGAAAAGCAATCGGATCAAGTAACGGTTGTTGTCCTCGATCAACACGAAAATAGTATGCAATTCTTAAACCAAGTAAGACAAGAGGGTGCTAAAGACAGTAATCAAGAAGCTGCTCCGAGAAAGGAGGCTACCTGGAGCAGTATGCTGGTCAGCAATGTAAGACCAGAAGAGCTACCCACTGAAGCTCATGTACTAAGTAATATCAATATGCTAGTAATTGGAGATATTTCAGCAAGCAGCTTACCTTCAGAACAGATAAAGAAAATAAAAGAATGGGTATATGCTGGAGGGAACATTTTGTTATCTGCTTCCACTCCTCCAGAAATACTAGATGCTTTTAAAGAGTGGATGCCGGCTTTAACCAAGCAGCCGGGAATCACTAAGGATTTGTCTAGCTTTACCGAGATCAGTAAAAAATCAGCTTTGCCTATTCAACAGATAGCGTTGTATAACAAGTCATTGCCACTGTTTTCGACCCAAAAGGTGGGCTTAGGAAAGTTGTTTTTTGCTAACTATGATGTCAATGCACAGCCACTGGCCTCATGGGAATTCAACCGTCAGCTTTGGAGTAAGCTAGTCTCCCAATATGCACTAAATAGCCAAGTGCGTTTTCCTTATCTGAATCGAAATCCTAACTATTATAATATGGCACAGCACATTCCTGATGTTCGTCTGCCGTCTGCTTCCGTGCTATTTTTCATTTGGATCGGTTATGTACTATTGATTGGTCCTATCCTGTATGTGCTGTTAAAACGTAGGGACCGTAGAGACTGGGCGTGGGGAATTATCCCGGTATCAGCCCTCGTGGTTAGTGTTGGAGCCCTTTCTTTTGGAAAGAATTTAATAGCTCCAAATGATAAGCTTTATACAGTAAACCAAATTATCTCGATTCGACCAGATTTAGCGATTTTAAAATCGGATGCAACTGTGTTGAAACGTTCTGGTGGAGAAGTGACCTTAGACACAAAAGATGGGATTATCGTTCCAGGAAATCTTTTGCAATACACAGAACGAAATAAAAACAAATCAACCTATACCATTCGACAAAACGATCGTGGTCAATTTCAAACAACCTTAACTCATATCCCGTATATGGCGCAAAAGCCGATTAATGGGGGAGGTTTAGTTAAAGATGTTGGCCAATTACAAGCTGATTTAGTGTTCGAGCAGGAGCATATCAAAGGAACCATAACAAACAAGAGTGTTTTTGATTATCAAGAGCTGTATCTGACAATGGGAAATCGAAGAATGGAGCTAGGCTCTCTTGCTAAAGGGGAAACCAAGCAAATAAATGAAGAAGTGAAGCCATTTTATACACAAGATTTCTCAGTTGAAGACGCGACATATCCTACGCAAAACGAGCGGGAAAAGGCTATTTTGTACGAAAGTTCACTGCAAGGGCTAAGCAATGCTAACGGATTGACTTTGATAGGTGTAAGCAATAGCCCCTATCAGGTCTTTACTACATCTGAACAAGGAATCATGCAAGACTATCTAAGCTTTGTTCAACAACCCATTTTGTTAAAAGATGCGCAAACCAGTCACATCACGTATCCATATGGGACACTAGGGGTTCAGATTCTTAGTACGGAAGGCAAAGTAAATAGAGATGATCACGATGGTGTTACTATGTTTAATGGAAAAGTAACGTACGGATTACAAGTACCAGCCAATGTGGACATCACAAGAGTGACGGCCCCTCTAGACAATTTGGCTTATCGCTTTGTGAAGAAAGCAGTGTATCATGCCGCTTCTCGTGAGTGGAAAATCCTTGACAGTAGTAGCGCATTAGAGCTAAAAGACAATCCGAAAGAATATATCAATTCGGAAGGTTTTATTTTGATCAGATTTATTTATGAAGGAGATTCACCTGTCTCCATTCCACAGCCTGTCTTCCAGTTGGAAGGAAAGGAGAAACAATAATGATACAGACGCAGAATCTCTCCAAACGATATGGGAAATTTGAAGCCCTAAAGAATGTGAACCTGTCCATTCAAAAGGGAAGCGTTTATGGGTTTATTGGGCCAAATGGTGCGGGCAAAAGTACAACGATGATGATTCTAGCTACCCTCCTGCCAGCTACCAGTGGAAAAGCTTATGTTGGCGGATATGATGTAGAGAAGGAGCCGAGGGAGGTTAAACAGCTCCTAGGCTACATGCCTGACTTTTTTGGTGTTTATGATAATTTAAAAGCAACCGAATACCTTGATTTTTATGCAAGGGCATATAATATTCCAGCCCGAAACCGTTCTAATTTGATTGCTGATCTGTTGGATTTAGTTAATCTCAGTAACAAAGCTGATGCTTATGTGGATCATTTGTCACGCGGAATGAAACAGCGTCTCGGCTTAGCCCGTTGCTTGGTTCATAGTCCAGAAATTCTTATTTTGGATGAGCCTGCTTCAGGGTTGGACCCACGAGCACGTATCGAAATGCGAGAAATCTTAAAGAAATTACAAGGAATGGGCAAAACAATCCTGATTAGCTCACATATCCTGCCTGAGCTAGCAGAGCTTTGCGATGAGATCGGCGTCATTGAAAAAGGCCAGCTTATTGCAAATGGAGCGGTTAACGAGGTAAGCACGGAGACACGCGGTATCTCTATTATGCAGGTAAAGACATTGGGGAACGTGGAGCTTGCAGAACGAATCCTTCAAGCCTCTCCTTTTGTGAGACGCTTAGATAATAAAAACAGTCATTTTCGGTTTCACTTTACAGGTACACCGGAAGAGAAGGTTATTTTACTACAGCAGTTAATACAGGCAAACATCCCTGTAACACACTTCGCAGACTCGCAGGAAAACCTAGAAGATGTGTTCTTAGCGATAACGGAAGGGGTGGGTAACTGATGGGGCACTTTTTTGGTAATCCGCTTATTTCGAAAGAATTGCGTGAGAGATTTCGTTCGAAAAGGTCGATCTGGATTCTGTTTAGCTATCTAATGGTCTTTGGTGCTGTTTTGCTGGGATATTTAACTATCATGGAGAAAACGTCCACGTTTTTTTTAGGAGAGGGAGATGATCTATTTTTTGCTATGTCAGCTCTGCATTATGCCTTGATTTGTTTTATTGCGCCGGCATTAGCAGCAGGGACAATCAGCGGTGAAAGGGAAAGACAAACCCTGAATATCCTATTAACCACTCAATTATCGCCACGACGGATTATATTGAGCAAGCTGGTTACATCATTGTCCTTTATGTTTCTCTTAATTATGGCTTCTCTGCCGTTATACAGTTTTGTATTCTTATACGGTGGAGTATCACCATCCCAAATTTTTAGTATCATTCTCTTCTTTGCTATCAATATCCTGTTTTTTGGTTCGTTAGGAATCTTTTGTTCAACATGGGTTAAACGTACTGGGGTTAGTACGATTATTGCATATGGTATTGCCTTTTTCTTTGTGGTAGGTACGGGGTTTCTCTTGTACTTTTTGGTAGCGATCATGCGTTACTGGTATCCCGAAATGAATGGGATAGAAAACTTTTTCCTACTAAAGTGGCTCACCTATATTAATCCATGTATAGTCGGGTCACGTATTCTAGGCATGACCATGTTTTCTTCTATGTCAAGCAACGATGATTTTTATTGGGGATATTTCGCTAGCTTTTATCTAGTGCTCAGTATAGGTTTATTATGCTGGTCTGCTTATTTGTTAAAGCCAGTGCGCCGTCCATGGTCTCGAAAACAAGAGGGCATGAGTGAGGGCACTAGTGAATAGCCTAGCTTGGTGGATTCATGCTATACTACCCAAAGAATGGCTGAGAGAATGCAGGGGGGTATAACCATGGGACAGCAAAATAATCAACAAGATGTACAAGTGTTAGACTATGAAGAGATGCTGCAATTCGTAGAAAGAAAACTGGCTGAAGGCGGCATGAAAGTAGGACGTCAAGAAATTATTACCATTTTGGAAGCTGAGGAAGCCTTTTTGATTGAAAAGGGAGTCATTGAAGAGATCCCTTACGAGGCTGATTAGTTTACCTCGAAACAGTAGATACATGAAGGAGACCGTTCTTCTTAGAAGGAGACGGTCTTTATGTTTTAGAACTTCTCATAGACTTTTCCTAAAAAGCAGGGTATGCTAAGAAAGGTGTAGGGGAACACTGGATATAGATGGGATTAGCTAATTGAGCTAGCATCTACCCTGTTATGTAAGCCCATACCAAACATATGAGTTGCTGTCTGAATGGACGACGATACATAACCTAAGCGAACAAAAGCAGGAGGCATATACACATGGAAAATGAAAAAGATTTGGTTTTAGGTGATATCATCACACTAGATGATGAAAATGGCGAAGAAATGGGCGATTTTGAAGTAATCGCGATGTTTGAATTAAATAACAAGCAATTTGTTGCACTTACAGAAGCAACCGAGGAAGACGAGATCGATGAAGAAGGCGAAATCGATATTTATGTATTTGGTATTGAAGATGGAGAACTAGTACCATTGCTAGAAGAAGAGGAAGAGGCTGCTCATGCGAAATTGCATGAAACAATGGAAGGCATCGAGCTGATTGACCGTACGCACGAGTAAAAAAAACATGTAAAAAATGTGATAAATCAAACCCGGAGCTACCTTTACTCCGGGTTTCTTGCTGTTTAAAGCACCCTATTGATTATATTGCGTATTCATTTCAATAATATTATCTTTTAAATCATGCACAGCCAAAATGCAGGTTTTATCTGTCTCTTCCAGTTCCCTAACTAGGGCAGAGGCTTCGTCTTTGGTTAGTCCAATATGTTCGAGCTTTGAACGTAATTCCTTCCCACCGTTATCAAAAAAGTTAGCTTTGGTGTCGATATGGCCTTTTGCTTTTTCAAAATGTGTACTGTATTTGTAAAAATTGTCGCGTTGATTTGAATGATTCTTATCAGGATTCCATTTTAATACATAAATGTCATCTTTAGCATATCCAGATGAATTAAGTGCCTCAATGTCAGCAACCAGATGCTCGTCATACTTATGCAGCTTTATAAACGGTTTCGTTGCACTTAGCACGGCTCATCCTCCTCGCAAATAGGTATGGGTTCACTATCTAGCTTACCCCGTAATTATGTCTTTACCCTTGCCATCTTTGTGGCAATCAGACGAGCCAGCCTTGTATGAATCGCTATTCTTTGCTACAATAAATTATTATTTCATACCCAAGCAGACATTTCTGGTGAGGAGAGTTTCAGATGCCAAAGTTTAAGTTATTTGCAGGAAAAAAAGGTGCAGCCGATCAAAAGAAAAACAATCAATATGTTAAGTTAGCTCGTCAAATATTTGTAGAAGCTAAAAACGGCGGACCTGACCCCACTGCAAACCTGAAACTAAAAGCAATTATTGCCAATGCACGAGCTATTAATATGCCCAATGACAATATTGAGCGTGCGATTAAAAAAGCGACAGACAGTGGTCAAGGGGATAATTACGAAGAAATCCGTTATGAAGGCTATGCTCCAGGCGGAGTAGCTGTGATCGTAGAATGCTTGTCTGATAATCGTAATCGTACAGCCGCTGATGTACGAGCTATTTTTGGTAAACGTGGTGGAAACATGGGGGAAACAGGATCTGTAAGCTTCATGTTTGACCGTAAAGGTGTAATTGTTATTGACCGCGAAGAATTCGAGGTTGATGAAGATACAATGCTGATGCAAGCCCTAGAGGCGGGTGCAGAGGATTTAATCGTGACAGAGGAAGAATTCGAAGTCATTACGCATCCCCACGAGTTAGAGCAAGTAAAACATGCATTGGAAACAGAGGGTTATAAATTTACTAATGCTGAGATACAGTGGATTCCACAAAACACTGTGAAAATCTCAGGTGAAGATGCTGAAAAAATCCTGAAGATGATGGAAGCATTTGAAGAAAATGACGACGTACAAAATGTGTATGCGAATTACGACATTGATAAAGAAGAGCTGGAACGTATTCAAGGCTAAGTCTTTCAGCCATCTTGTCCAAACGGCAGGGTGGCTGTATTTATCTATAAGAAACGAACGAATGTTCCTGTTGTTTTTAGGAAGTAGCCTGTTACGTAAAAGCTTTACCTTTTATAAGAGCTAGGTTGCAAAAAAATACATATAAAAAAGCAGGAAGAACGTTACCTTTGTTAGAAAGGGATAAAGATGGTTATTTTTCTAGAAGAATAGGGAAAAGCAATAGGAAAGGTGAACTTTTCTTTGTATGTAAGTTTGTTACGGTGGAACAACAAGTAAAATACATGTATAGTAGCAACTATGTAAGAGCTTTCATGTAAAAGAGTTTTTTCTTTTTATGAAATGAGATAAAATAGCGATTAGGTGTTCGCTTGAAGGAACGTTGATTGCAAGTGTGTAAGAGGGGAGAACAGAATGGCTGATAATCGAGCACTATCATATACCGAAGAAGATATTCAGGTCCTGGAAGGCTTGATCGCCGTACGTAAAAGGCCTGGTATGTACATAGGCTCCACTGGATCACGCGGTTTGCACCACCTAGTGTGGGAGATCGTGGATAATGCTAAGGATGAAGCTTTGGCTGGCGTAAACGATCGTATTATTGTCACTCTTTATCCAAATGGTAGCGTTAGCGTGGAGGATCACGGTCGCGGTATTCCAACAGGTATGCATAAATCTGGACGACCAGTGCCAGAGGTTATTTTTACCACACTTCACGCAGGTGGTAAATTTGGCGGAGGCGGGTATAAAAAAAGCGGTGGCTTGCATGGAGTTGGCTCCAGTGTCGTTGTTGCCTTGTCTCGTTGGCTGGAAGTAGAAATTCACCGAGAAGGAAACATTTATAAACAACGCTTTGAATATGTAGTAGATAAGAATGGGCAGGAGTTTGTGGGTAAAGCTGTCACGGGCCTTGAGATTGTAGGAAAGTCCAAACGTACAGGGACAACCGTAACGTTCCAACCAGACCCTGAGGTATTTACTGCTACTAAATTTGATTACGAGACCTTGCGTGATCGCTTCCGTGAAACGGCTTTTCTGTTGAAAGGCTTGCGCATGGTTTTAATTGATAAACGTACGTCAGAGGTACGTAAAGAAGAATTCTATTATGAAGATGGCATTAAATCGTATGTAGAGTATTTAAACGAGGGTAAAAATGGTCTCCATTCTGTAGTTTATTTCGATGGAGAGAAGGATAATGTGTATGTAGAGCTGGCCTTCCAATACAATGATGGATATACGGAGACATTGGCTTCTTATGTGAATTCAATCCCGACAAATGATGGTGGTACACATGTCACAGGCTTTAAAAATGCCACCACCAGGATTTTTAATGATTTTGCCCGCAAGAAAGGGTATATCAAGGAAAAAGATCCTAATTTAACCGGGAACGATTTGCGTGAAGGCTTTTTAGGCGTGTTATCTCTGCAAATGTCTGATGTTCAGTTTGAATCGCAAACAAAGGACAAATTGGGCAATGAAGAAGCACGCACCATTGTTGAACAGATTATCTCGGAAAAATTGGGCTTTTTCTTGGAAGAGAATCCTGAGATTGCTAAGCTATTAATTGATAAAGCTTTAAAATCGATGCAAATTCGTGAAGAGCTGCGAAAACAACGAGAAGCATTGCGCGGGGACAAAAAAGGGAAAGGTGCGAAGAAGCGTAAATCCATTTCGGAAAAATTTGCACCCCCTCAATATAAAAATCCGAAGATTAACGAGCTATTCCTAGTCGAGGGTGATTCAGCAGGAGGATCGGCTAAGCAAGCACGCAACTCTGAATATCAAGCGATCTTTGGACTGAAAGGAAAGCCGTTGAATACGGAGAAGGCTAAGCTTTCCGAGGTTTTATCAAATGAAGAGTTCAGAACGATCTTAGAAGTGCTGGAGACAGATATCGGCGAAGAATTTTCGATTGCGAATTGTGCGTTCGATAAGATTATCATCATGTCTGACGCAGACGTGGATGGTTCGCATATCCAGGCGCTCCTATTAACCTTCTTCTTCCGTTATATGCAGCCGCTTATTGCTGCTAATAAGCTTTATATTGCTCAGCCGCCGCTTTATCAGGTATCTAGAGATGGTGGAAAGGGTAAGAAGGGTGCGGAATCCTATTACTGCTGGGATGATAAAGAATTGGAAATCGCTCTGAAAAAGTTAGGCAAAGGGGCAAAAATTACGCGTTACAAGGGCTTAGGTGAAATGAACCCTGATCAATTATGGGAAACGACAATGGACCCTGAGAACCGGAAGCTGATTCAAGTGTCTCTTGCAGACAGGGCTCACTGTGAAAAATTAATTACGGTTTTAATGGGCGATAAAGTCCCTCCTCGCCGTGAATGGATCGAGACCCATGTCACTTTTGAAGTAGGAGAGGATGAGTAGCATGTTTTCTAATCGTTTAATTGAACAAAGCTTTGCAGAGATCATGGGAAAACGTTTTGGGGATTATGCTAATCTAGTTATCCTCTCACGTGCTATTCCGGATGCTCGCGATGGCTTAAAGCCGGTACAACGCCGGATTTTATATTCGATGTACGAAGAGAATAACACCTTTGATAAGCCTTATCGGAAATCAGCAAAAACAGTTGGTTCCGTAATG
Source organism: Brevibacillus halotolerans (assembly GCF_026891775.1). Lineage (NCBI taxonomy): Bacteria > Bacillati > Bacillota > Bacilli > Caryophanales > Paenibacillaceae > Brevibacillus > Brevibacillus halotolerans. Next base: position 296,591 of record NZ_JAPTNK010000003.1, on the reverse strand, counting down.
GGAACGTACCATCCGCATGGGGATGCCTCTATTTATGAGACAATGGTACGGATGGCACAATGGTGGAAGATGCGCCATGTGTTAATTCAGGGTCAAGGTAACTTCGGTAGCCTTGATGCCGATCCTCCAGCTGCTATGCGATATACGGAGGCTCGCTTATCTGCACTGGCTAATGAGTTATTGCGAGATATCGAAAAAGATACTGTACCTTTTATCCCGAACTATGATAATTCCACAGTGCAGCCTGCTGTTTTACCAGCACGGTTCCCGAATTTGCTGGTAAATGGAGCGTCTGGTATCGCTGTAGGCTTTGCGACCGACATTCCTACACATAATCTTGGAGAAGTCATTGACGCTACAATTGCCATGATGCGTAAACCGTCCATTACGACTGATGAGCTCATGGAGTTTGTGAAGGGTCCAGATTTCTCTAACAGAGGGATTGTTCAAGGGGTATCTGGCATTAAAAAGGCATTCGAAACAGGTAGAGGCCAGTTTATTATTCGTGGACGAGCTGATATCGAAGAGGCAAAAGGGAACAAGCATAAGCGCATTGTGATTAGTGAAATCCCATATGATGTGGTGAAATCAAAGCTAGTCGCTCAAATCGATGAGCTGGTTATGGAGCGTAAGATTGAAGGTGCATTAGCTGTTCGAGACGAGACCGGGCGTAAGGAAGCCGAGCTCAAAAAAGTCCGTGTTGTTATCGATCTGAAAAAAGAAGCTGACGCCCAAGCGATCCTCCATTATTTATATAAAAATACGGATTTACAGATTTTCTACAACTACAATATGAATGCCATCCATGAGGGTACCATCAAGCAGATGGGACTCAAGCACTTACTGGATGCCTACATTTCACATCAAAAAGAGATGGTGACTCGTCGCTCTCAATTTGATCTGGACCGTAAAGAAAATCGAAAGCATATTGTTGAGGGCTTGATTCATGCTAAGTCCATTCTCAGACAGATCGTGGATACGATTATGGATTCCGAGGACCGTGCGGATGCCAAAGGGAATATTATTGCTAAGTTTGGTTTTACTGAGCTGCAAGCAGACGCTATTTTAAGTATTCAGCTTGCTTCTTTAACACGAATTGATATTGTGAAGCTTGAGAAGGAGCTACAGGTGCTTGCCAAGGAAATAGAGGAGCTTAAGGCTATTCTAGGTAGTGAGAAAAAGCTAATTTCAGTTCTGGTTGCTGAGCTAAGTGAAATCAAGAAAAAATATAGTGAGCCGCGTATGACTGAAATTCAGGGTGAAATTGAGGAAATTAAACTCGATTTATCCATGCAAATTCAGGTAGAGGACTGTATTGTGACGTTAACTCATCAAGGCTATGTGAAGCGAGTTAGCCCACGTTCCTTTAAATCAATGGGTGGTTCGATTGAAACCTGCGGGGTAAAGGAAGGGGATAAGGTAAGGACCTTCTGTGAAACCAATACATCCCATACAGCACTATTCTTTACACAGGATGGCAAATATTTTGCTATGCTGGTAAATGATATTCCGGACGCGAAATGGAAGGATATCGGGACAGCACTTGTAAATGTGCTTTCTCTTGAAAAAAGTCAAAGAATCGTTGCTGTACATATTGTCGATAGTTTTGACAAGCCATTATATGTCTGTCATTCAACCAAGAGCGGCTTACTTAAAAAGACAGCGCTAAAAGAGTATGAAACCAATCGATCAGGTGCGGTCGTTGCTATTAAATTAAAGAACAGTGAAGATGAAGTGAATCATGTTCATTTGATTGATGACGAGGGAGCATTTGTTGGTGTCACGCAGGATGGAATGGTAATCCGCTTTTTGCAAACGGAGGTATCGCCGACAGGCCGAGCTTCCAGTGGTGTCAAAGCAATTAATTTGGCAAAAGAAGACCTATTAATTGACCTGCTGGCTACGGATATAGAAGATAATCGAGTATTGCGAGCGTTAACTGCAGAAGGAGTAGTGAAACGTACTTCCATTGCTCATATTCCTCTACAGGGTCGAGCTGGGAAAGGCTTACTTCTGATCCGTAAAAGAAAAACGAATCCGCATCAGATCAAAGCGATTTTGCTGGAGGAGCCTCATTCTCCTAAGTGGATTGTGGTGACAAAGCGTGGAGAGTTGATAACGGTAGAAGCCGATCAAGTGCCAATAACGGAGCAAGGTGGAATTGGACGACTAATAGTTGATGAGGCTTTTAACCAGATTTTGTTAGAAGCCACGATTCCATCCCATGATGATAAAGAATCGGAAACCGATTTATAACTTCGAATCAGCAATAAAAACGAGAATTTTTCATCCAACTAAGAGTAAGCACCAAGAGAAATCCTTATACAGGAACATCATTGAAGGGATGACGGGGAAATGTTAAAACCATTCGAGCGGTTTACAAGTGAATTGAACTGGCAACAGTTATCATTGTTGCTTGATACAGTCATGTATTTTGAAGATGCGTTAAAATATCTATCGATTCCGAGTCAGTCGGGGGAATCCATTTCTGTACCTTTGCATCCTGAAACATTGCGGTTAATCCTGGAGGAATTTGAGGAAGAGCAGGCGTTTGAGAAAAAAAGTGTAACGTTTGATTTTACCTGGACGAATGAAGAAGAGAGTCAAGGTCTTATGTACGTTACTTTGCCATCAGGAAAAGAACTAACGCAACGAACCAATATCATGGATTTTTCCATGGTATAAAAACAGGGTAGAGATAGGAAGCCAAGAAAGAGCCGTTGTCCAAGCACGTGGACAGCGGCTTTTATCTTTTCCATGAGTGAAATGGCTTATTTCCGGGGGAATGGAGAATGGAGAATGGACTCATTTCTTTAGGTAACCAGAGCAAAGATAAGGACAGATCGTAATGCTTTTTTTAAAGCTGGACAAACTAAGGATGAGGTGATTATCGTGGAAAAAAATTTGAATGTAAACGGAAGAGAGTATCGATTTGCAACGACCTACGATGGAGATTCTCAATATAACGTACAGGTGTGCAGCGGAGAAAAGATAGTCAGCTCATTTAAGATATACGCTGAATCTGAACAGGATGTATTCCCTGCAGCACTAGCACATATGGAGTCTGATATCGAAATGGGACATTTGCAACTATAATACGTCATGCGACATTTCGCGTATGGACAAACAAGCAGGAGCTAAATAGCGATTGCTTGTTTCTTGCAGAGCAAGTTATGTCTTGTATAGCAACAAGACCCGGAATGAAGGATGAGCCGGGTTTTTTGCTGTGAGGAAGCAACCCATTTTTAAGATGAAAGGGAAAATCCATAGATATAATGAGTTGATTGGGTTATCCTCTTTCTTTTTAGTTAAAAAAGTGATACAACAAGGAAAGGGAGCAGATAACGGAGGACAACATAACAATGAATAGAAGAGAAGAGCAAACAGTACTAGATAAAATCAAAGAATGGCAAAAACCAAATGGAAATTTACATGTAACAGAAGTAGAGGCTATTGTGGCCTTGCAATATATAGAAGAAAAACGCGAGCAACTCCTACATATTCTTACCCAGGATTCTGACGAACAGATAGAGCAAAAACAGATGGTCGGAGTAGAACAGGCCGAGCTTGATCAAGCTGAAGCAACAGTCCTTACTATCCTTGCACAGATACGTTGGAGGAAGACCCAGCAAATTTCGCTGGTGGAGGAATGGTTAAAAAAAGCGAGAAAATTGGACCCAGATAGTAAGCAAGCCGCTTCTTTGCAAGCAGACATGTATCTGCATTCTTTATTGCAATCCTTAAAAGAAACAGCTCAATTTCCTGCTATGCGTGAAACTGACAATGCAGCTACGCGCAAGAAAGTAACAGCTCAATTCGTTTCACAGATTCAAGAGCGTCTTGACGATTTGGTTAATTGGGAGGATATGCTACAAGCAGGAACACAAGCCGCTCAGCTTTCGGCGAATACCCTTCTTCAGCAAAAATATAAGTCTCTGCGTGAGGGTACCTTAGAGCTAGAGGAAGCATTAATCCTGTTACATAAGGAGGCACAGAAGTATGCCGGCTCGGTACAAGGATTATTTTACTCTTCCGAATTGTTGGCTCGACTTCAGCAAGCTAATAAAAATTTGCAGGAGATCGAGCAATCTATTCGCGAACAACTAACTCCTACACAAGCAGAAGCAGACTTACAGGATGAACTTCCGGCAATGGAACAAATTGATCAATTAGTTGGTTTAGCCGACATGAAAAAAAGGGTAAAGCAACTTGCACAATTTTTACAGTACCAGCGTATTCGTACGGAAAAGGGCTGGGAGTTGGCCGATCCGCTAGAATTGCACGCTGTATTAATGGGGAATCCCGGTACGGGGAAAACGACATTAGCTCGCCTGTTAGCCACTCTATATCATGAATTAGGCTTATTAGAACGAGCAGAAGTGATAGAAGTCGATCGTTCTCAGCTAGTGGGAGCGTATGTAGGTCAATCAGAGCAAAGGACGATGGAAGTGATTAAGAAAGCGGTGGGCGGCGTTTTGTTTATTGATGAAGCCTACAGCTTGAAACGGGCGGAGTCCAGCGATAGTGATTATGGGCAGGTTGTGATTGATACCCTTGTTTCTGCAATGACAAGCGGTGAATATAGCGGCAAGTTCGTAGTAATATTAGCAGGCTATCCAGAAGAGATGCGAAACTTCCTGCGGGCAAACCCTGGTTTACGCAGTCGTTTCCCGGAAAGCAATCACTTTACACTGCCTGACTTTACAACAGATGAGTTATTACAAGTAGCTGAGCAAGTGGCGGAGCGTAATGATTTCATTCTTCGTCCTGATACAAAAATCTCGATTCAGCAGCGTTTAGAGCGAGAGAGGGTTGATGAAACCTTTGGGAATGCTCGAACAGCCAAAAATATTATTTTAGATGCTATCTTTGCTAAAGGAAGCCATGTAGGCGATACAGAAGCAATGAAGATACCAGATTTCACAATCCTTACACCAGCAGATGTAGAAGCCCATTTATCTGGTAAAGAGGTACAAATCAACACTCTTTCGGCAAAGCAACACTTGGAGCAAATGATAGGGCTTGCAGAAATGAAAGCTGAATTAACCAAGGTCGCTGCGTTTGTGTCTATTCAGCGTTCGCGTCAAAAAAATGGGTTGCCGGCTGTTCCTGTTGAATTGCATGCAGTGTTTACGGGTAACCCGGGAACAGGAAAAACGACGGTAGCTCAATTATATGCACAAATATTACAAGAAGTAGGCTATCTCAAGCGAGGGCATCTCGTAACAGTTGGTCGCGCTGATCTTGTGGCAAACTACGTAGGGCAGACAGCAAGTAAGACGAAGCGAAAAATAAAAGAGGCTTTAGGTGGTGTCTTATTTATTGATGAAGCCTATGCGTTGATGTCTACTAGTGAAAATGACTATGGACACGAGGCAATCAATACGTTGGTCGAAGAGATAAGCAAGCACGGGGAAAATTTAGTAGTTGTCCTAGCAGGTTATCCCTACGATATGCAAAAGTTTATTGATAGCAATCCAGGTCTTTCCTCACGTTTTAAAAAATATTTCCGATTCCCGGATTATACAGCCTCCGAGCTTTTATCCATTATTACACAATTTATTCAGGACAATAGCTATGAGGTAACGGATGATACACAAGAGCGTTTAGCAGAGCAGCTAGGGACGTGGAGTGAACAGGGAAGAATTAAAGGAAACGGGCGATTTGCTAAAAATTTGGTTCAAGAAGCAATGCAGGAGCAGGCCCTACGGTTAGCAGCAGCAGAGAAATCAGATTGGACGAAAGAGGATTTAAGCTTACTTACATGGGAAGATTTTAGTAAAGCTATTGAGCGTATCATGCCGGCAAAATAATAGAAAAAGACAGGGGGCTGTGAGCCTATCCCTGTCTTTTTTACTTAGTATATAAGAAGCGAAGACGGATTGGTTCCATCACGATCGCGACAATACGAATGGAAAGAAACAAAGTAGATTAATCGGTTTGAGTAGAGGGATTCACACGATCTTGAGATTTCAATGAACCTACGACAAAACCAATAATCGCACCAATGATGGCGGGAATAACCCAGCCGATACCAACTGAATATAACGGAAGAATTTGTAGCCATACGGTAATCTTGCCTAAAGCAAAGCCAAAGGCATGCAAACAATCCACTAGACTAATGATTCCAGCGAACACGACACTATATATATATACTTCTTTAAAGCCTTTTATATGTTTGTGAATCAAAGATAAAAGGATCAGTACGATTGCAATTGGATATAGTCCAGCCAATACAGGTACAGAGAAGGAAATGATTTGATTCAAACCCAAGTTAGCAATAATTAAGCTAAATACAGACAAAATGCTGATCGAAACCTTATAGCTTAGGGCAGGGATAAGGTTGGAGAAAAATTGACCGCACGCTGTAATAAGTCCAATTGAAGTCGTTAAGCATGCTAAGGTAATAGCGGTACCGAGTAATATAACGCCTCCTTGACCAAACAAATAGGATACAACCGCAGTTAAAATTTGGCCACCATTTGTTGAGGTGCCTACTATAGAAGAGCTGCCAGCTCCTAGATAGGCTAAAGACATATATACAAGGGCTAGAGCAATTCCAGCAATGGAACCTGCTTTCACTGTAGCCATGGTAATGCTCTTTTTATCTGTAACTCCTCGATTTTGTATAGAAGAAATCACGACAATTCCGAAAACTAAAGCACCCAACGTATCCATAGTTAGATATCCTTCGAGGAATCCTTTAAAAAATGCATTGTTCATATAGGCTTCTGAAGGTGCTGTAAAGTCCCCTAATGGCTTAAAAATGCTCCGAACAAACAATATTGCGATAATTAGCAATAATGTGGGTGTTAAGACTTTTCCGATGCGATCGACCAACTTTGTAGGATTTAGACATAACCAGAACGTAATCGACATATAGACAATCGAATAGACAAGCAAAGGTAGACTGCTTCCTTTAATAGAGTCTGACAACAAAGGACTAAGACCAATCTCATAGGCAACGCTAGCCGTTCGTGGAATTCCGAAAAATGGGCCAATAGCTAGATAAATGAGTGTGGGAAAAATAATGCCGAATAGCGGATGTACCCGACCTGCAATAACCTTTAAATCACCTAACGTTGTTGCAGTGGCAGCAACTGCTAGGATCGGAAGTCCTACTCCGGTTAAAACAAATCCTAAAATACCTATCCATACGCTTGTCCCAGCGTTTTGTCCTAATAAAGGAGGAAATATCATATTGCCGGCTCCAAAAAAGAGAGCAAACAGCATTAATCCAATTGTCACTGTTTCTTTCATTGATAATTGCTTTTGTTTCATAAGGTAGGTAGACTCCTTGCGATAGATTTTCTTATTCAATTAATTTATCACACATTGAAAAAAGCATACGTGTTAAATTTTTTAATAATGTTACCGTTTTGTGAATAAAATCTGTTTTTATTGATAATTCTCACTCTTTTGTTCGAAGGTTTATACTATTACGAATTGTTTAGACCCATTTTTCCTGATGTTACCACTTTATTTACATAAGGGAAAGTCTTTGGGAAAGAATAAAAGCAAAACAACGGAAAGTAGGAGAAATGATGCCGCGAATTGTCTCAATCGGCACAGCAAATCCACATTATACTATTACGAAGCAAGAAAGCAAGGAATTCTCGCGTCGGTTCTTTCAACCGCATTTTTCTGATATCGAACGTCTGTTACAAGTATTTGAATCAGCAGAAATTGAAAATAGAAGCTTCTCAACTCCGCTAGAATGGTTTGAAAAGCCCCATGACTGGGCAGAAAAAAATCAATTATACGTGCAGCAGGCACTAGAATTAAGCGTACGTGCAATTGAGCAGTGTTTGGAAAGGGCAGGTGTTACAGCAGATGCGATTGATCATGTGATTATGGTCAGCTCCACTGGGATCGCAACTCCGAGCTTAGATGCTCTTCTATTCAATCGCTTACCGTTTCGCTCCAATTTGAAAAGAACCCCTGTATGGGGACTGGGATGTGCAGGAGGAGCAGCCGGATTAGCCAGAGGTTTCGCGTTTGCGAAGGCACACCCATCGGAACGTGTACTTGTCTGTTGCGTTGAGCTGTGCGGTTTAACCTTTGTACATGGGGATCGAAGTAAAAGTAATCTAATCGCTACCAGCTTATTTGCTGATGGGGCTGCTGCTGTATTGCTCTATGGAGATAAACAAGCAGTATCTGATCATGTACCTGCTATCTTGTCAACACATTCAACGATCTGGCGTGATACGGTTGATGTTATGGGATGGGATGTAAGGGAAGAAGGCTTGCGGGTAGTCTTCTCTAAAGACATTCCGACACTCATAAAAGATAAAATGAAGCCAGAGATGGAGAGCTTCCTGAAAAGAGAAGGAAGGGATTATTGTAGCGTTGATCGCATAATCGCTCATCCAGGGGGAAGTAAGATTCTGCAAGCCTACGAGCAGGCTCTGCAAGTACCATCAGATAGATTGCGCCATGCCAAAGAGGTACTACGAGATCATGGGAATATGTCTTCTTGTACCGTCCTCTTTGTGCTAGAAAGAGAGCTGAGAGAAGAACATCAGCCAGGGGAAATCGGATTGCTTTTAGCCCTTGGGCCGGGGTTTTCTTGTGAGCAGGTGTTGCTGGAATGGTAACTATTTTTTTGCTGGTGATTATGATCGTGATTTACCAACGCTGTACTGAGCTGGTAATAGCAAGAAGAAATGCGCGGTATATAAAGGAAGCGGGGGGTTATGAGGTAGCTGCCGGGCATTACAAGTGGATCGTGAGCTTACATGTTGTTTTTTTTGTCAGCTTGATTAGCGAGGTACTGCTTCATGTATCCACTGTTTCAATCCCGTTTTATTTTTGGCCGTTTTGCATATTTTGTCTCGCTCAGCTATTAAGAATCTGGAGCATGCGAAGCTTGGGTTATTATTGGAATACAAGGATCTTTGTATTAGAAGGTAAAAAGCCAGTGGTACATGGCCCGTATCGCTACATCCGGCATCCAAACTATCTGGTCGTATTAATCGAGGGAGGAATGCTTCCGCTTACATTTGGTGCTTGGAAAACAGCAGTAATCTTTACAGTTGCTCAGGCCATCATATTAAGCGTGCGGATTACAGCAGAGGAGGAAGCATTGCAAAAGGCATATAAATATGAAGCGTGGATGAAGGAAAAAGGAAGATTCATTCCGCTGAGAAAACAAAAAGACTAATCGGGTCTGTCAAAAAATAAAACTCGGCTTATCGCAGATGTGCGTTCCTATAGCCGAGTTTTATTTTGACGCTAATCTATGTTTGCCTATGAGTGACGTAGCAACGTCAAGATTTGTTCCTTCACAAGGAGAAACTCTGAAGATAGCAGCATTTTTTCCTGACGCGGTCGTTCGAATGGTACAGAAATTGTAGCAGCAATTCGAGCTGGTTTTGCAGTGAGCACATAGATTCTATCGGATAAAAAGATAGCTTCATCAATGCTATGTGTTATTAAAAGAACGGAGCGTTTATGCTTTTCCCAAATAGATAACAACCAATTCTGCATGTCAGTACGGCTAAGTGCATCCAAGGCCCCAAAGGGCTCGTCCAAGCAGATGAGTTCTTGTCTGCTTAACAAGGCGCGCAAGAAAGCGACTCTTTGCTGCATTCCCCCTGAAAGCATGTGGGGATACGCTTTTTCATATCCGCCTAAACCAACCCGCGGGAGCCATTCCCGAGCCAACTTTAGCGTTTCTTTACGAGGCACACCCTCTATTTCTAAGGCTAATCCCACATTTTCCTCTATTGTGCGCCAGGGAAGTAAGCTAGAGGATTGCGGCATATAGCTAATATGACCTGTTTTGCCCGTGGCCTGTTTGCCTTCAATCGAAATGCTACCGTGTATTGGTGAGATAAGACCGCCAATGATATGAAATAGCGTGCTTTTTCCGCTTCCAGATGGTCCGATTAAGGAAACAAACTCTCCTTTTTTTACTTCTAAAGATATCTGCTGAAGTACATCAATAGTGACCCCCGACTCTGTAAAGGAGTGCGAAACTTGTTCAACGACAAGTGCAGAGGGAGAAGAAGACGCAGATGTTGTTGCTGATGTAGACGCTAGATTACTTTCTGTAGTCAACTTCATAGTATGAGATGTGTGAATTCCATTACTCACTCTTGCTCACCCCCTTTTTTATTGACCTTATATTGTAGCTACTGGCTAGTCTCGCTTATTCGATTGCCATCGGAGCGCCCAGCGTTCTAAAAGACGAATCAAGCCAAAGAGCAAGCAACTGACAATTACAATAAGAAACATCGTGACAAAAACCCGATCAGCACGAAAGGAAGCCTTTGCCATAAGCATGTAGACGCCTAACCCTTTTTGCGACCCTAACCATTCAGCAATGACGGCTCCCATCACACTGTAGGTTGCCGAGATTTTTAGTCCAGAAAACATGGAGGCAAGTGAATGAGGTAACTCTAGCTTCCAGAAAATTTGTTGGCGAGTTGCTCCAAGCATTAGCATATATCGTTTGATTTGAGGATCGGTTTGCGCCAGTCCCGTCATGGTAGATAAAGTGACGGGAAAAAAGCAGACCAGCGTAATCAAAATCATTTTTGGCAATAACCCAAAGCCAAACCAGATCATCAAGAGAGGAGCTAAAATAATGGTCGGTATGTTTTGGCTTAGGATGAGTAATGGATACAAGGCGGCCTTCACAGGTGGAGTTACATGTAATAAAAAGGCAAGAATAAGACCCGTTGTACTCCCAATTGCAAAGCCTAATAGGGTGATTTGTAAAGTAGCCCATAGGTGTTGTGTAAGTTGCGGCGCTTGATTCCAGCCTTCTTGGAAAATAGCAAGGGGACTTGGTAAAAACCACGCTTCGGGTTTCCAGATAAAAGTCGCAAGCTGCCATATAAAGAGAAACAGGAAGACCGCGAGAACGGGCGGCCATCCTGTTTTATATAGACGACGATTGTTATTCATGGACGATATTTCTCCGTCAATGCATCCATCGAAGCTAGCCCATCAGCACGGTGATAAATTTTGACTTGGGAGATTACGGACGGGCAACCAACCTCAACCATGACATCATTCATCTTTTTTACGATAGCAAGCAGTTCTTCCAACTCGCCTTCCATCGTGGTCTCTAACGGGCTAACGAAATATTTTACTCCTGATTGCGAAATGACTTCAATTGCTTTGTCTACAAAGGGAATGACTCCCTCACCTTGAGGGGTGGTAGGGATAATTTGAATGCTAACTAAGGCATTTGCCATCTGTAATCGCTCCTCTATGTGATATGCCGCGTTTATGATTTCGGTAAAAAGTCGTTGGTAAATGCTTTGTCGACATCCAGTGGTTTTTCTAATAAGTGATGTTCCACCATCCAGTCGGAGTAGCCTTGCCAAACATCGCGTTTCTGTTCTCCCCAACGAGGAGCATCATCCTGATAACGTGGACTTAACCATTTTTGGCTCGCTTTTACCAATTTTTCATCCAAATCGGGAACATGCTTAAGGAGGATGCTAGCCGCTTCTTCCGGATGCTTACCAGCATATTGATATCCCTTGGAGGTTGCTGCCATGAAGGCTTTAACAATCTCTGGCTTTTCTTGAATCATTTTTTCATTCGTAATGAGAACAGGGGTATAATAATCTAGTTTATCCGAATATTTATTAACGTATATCATGTTAATTGGCTCGTTTCGCAACTCTGCCTCAATGCCCGTCCACGCGTAAAAAATCCAAGCGAAGTCAATATCGCGTTTTACAGCAGTGAAGTAATCTGCTTCGCCTACATTAATCATGTTTAGCTTATTGATATCAGCTTTTTCTATGCTCATCAGAGATTGTAAAACCGCTCTTTCACTTGGAGCCCCATAGCCCCCGTAGGTTTTTCCTTCAAAATCTTTGGGAGACAAAATCTTCTTGCTTACTGGTGAAGCAAAACCAGAAGTATTATGCTGAATGACAGCGGCAAGCGATACGATAGGGACATTTTGAGTTCGTGCTTGCGTGACACCCTCCTGATAGCTTACTCCAAATGGAATTTCACCGGTGGCCACCATGGTATCAGCTCCGTTCATGCCAGGCTGAACGATCTCTATATCCAGCCCTTGCTCGGCGTAGTAGCCTTTTTCAAGAGCGACATATAATCCGGTGTGATTGGTATTAGGTGTCCAGTCAAGGACGACTTTACTGTGGGTTTTTGCAGGTGCTGCTTCAGGTGTCTTTTTGTCGCTTGGTGTATCCGGTGTAGCAGATTGTCCGCAAGCTGATAGAGCGAGCACGAGCAATCCAGAAAGTAAAGTAGCAGGTAAGCGTTTACTAGTTCTCATAAATCCCGAAACCTCCATGTTGTTTGGTAGACAACAAAAAAACGCAACCTGTCTTGGAAGCGTTCATGTAAGAAGATATCAGAAGCTTACTTCCCTACGCTGGCATTATCCAGATCAGGTTATGGGTCAGTATTATAAGGAATACACTCTCAGCCGGCCAATTCCAGCTCCCCGAAGCGTTTTGCAGTTGTTATCATTACTGTCATCATATACTCAAATGGAACGTTTGTCTATAAAGAATACAATTCAATGATTGATCCTGTTCGTTTTGATCATTGTGAAAAAATTCGGCGTTTTACTCAGGTACCTGCAATGATTTTGAGAAGGAGATGCGCTGTATTTCGAGCTATAAAAGCGCTTGTCACAAACACTTTACTATGTTATAACTTTAGTTAGCTAATATACTAAAGCGTAGGTGAACGATATGCTATTATTTAATGGAGTTATACTTTCGGTGATCGTAATTGTTATACTGTCGCTGTTGCGATTAAATGTCATTTTTGGCTTGATCGCCGCTTCCATCACCGCAGGGCTGGTTGCCGGTGGTTCCATAACTGACACCATCCAGATGATGGTGCAGGGGATGAGCGGACAGTTAGAAACAGCGCTCAGTTATATTTTACTTGGGATGTTTGCTGTGATGATCGCTAAGTCTGATATTACAGCCTTATTAGTAAAAAAATTATTGGTGGTATTGCGTGGAAAACGTGGTATTTTACTGATGTCCATTGCTACAGCAGCTTGTTTGTCGCAAAATGCAGTACCTGTGCATATTGCCTTTATACCTATTCTAATCCCACCCTTGGTGAGCTTGTTTACTAAAATGCAAATTGATCGTCGTGCTGTTGCTTGTGCGTTAACATTTGGCTTGCAAGCACCCTATATTATGCTTCCAGCGGGCTTTGGGCTGATCTATCATCAGATTGTTGTATCTGAAATGGGGAAGGCTGGGATGTCAATTGCAGTAACCGATTTTCCAAAAGCAATGCTTATTCCAGGGATTGGTATGATCGTAGGGTTATTGGTGGCACTATTCATTAGCTATCGTAAACCCAGAACATACCAAATTATCGCTACAGATACTGACCAGGATAACGAGAAGAAAGAATTACGTTTTACCAAACGACATGCATTCACCCTCGTAGCCATTCTCTTAGCATTAACCGTGCAATTATTGACGAAATCACTCATTATTGGTTCGCTTACAGGAATTGTTTGTTTATTTATTTTCCGAGTGGTGCCGTGGAATTTGGGGGACGAGGTGGTGCAGCGCGGTGTTGCTATGATGGGATTTATCGCCTTTGTTATCCTCCTTGCCTCTGGTTATGCTACTGTGTTGAAAGAGACAGGAGCTGTTCAGCAGCTAGTAGCTTCTGGAGTGGAATATTTCGGTCAAAATCGTTTTTTAGCTAGTGTGATTATGCTATTAATCGGTTTAGTGATCACCATAGGAATAGGTTCTTCATTTGGTACGGTCCCAATCATTACTGCTATCTTTGTACCGCTTTGTGCTGGACTGGGCTTCTCTGTACTTGCGACAGCGGCGTTAATTGGTACAGCCGGAGCTTTGGGGGATGCAGGATCTCCAGCTTCCGATAGCACGCTAGGGCCTACCTCAGGATTGAATGCAGATGGGCAACATCATCATATCTGGGATACATGCGTACCTACATTTCTTCATTATAATATACCCTTATTTATATTTGGACTGCTAGCTGCCTTTACTCTGTAATTCTCATCAAATGATAGGGAGTCTTTTTCAGTGAAAAAGACTTTTTTTGTATCTATATACCTATACGTAACGAAAAAAACAGGACCAATTACTCTAGTATGAAGTTCCTGGTTCTGTAAATCTAAAAAGATAGGGAAAATCCCTGAATTTGTTCCAGAAATCTTGTTTAAGTGAGCATCATGATTCATTTCCAAGGTCAAGAGTAATGAAATTTCGTATTACCTGTTAGAACGAGTATGAGTAAATCAGAGGGGATAAGAGATGTCGCGAATACTAGTACATCCGCATCTGTTGCAAGAATTGGGTCACGAATACAAACGAGCTGCACAGGAGTGGAATGAAATAGAAGGACGTTTGCATCATGCAATGGAAAGTCTAAGCTGGGAAATTGGGCAACACACACAGCTAGAGGATAATTGGCGTGCTGTCCGTGCCCTCATGGAGCAACTGCAAGCACACTCCAACGATTTAGCTAAGCGTCTCGTCGAATCTGCGGAACGCTTTCAACAAGTTGATAGAGAAAGTGCAGAGCGGTTAACGATGACAATAGAGCAGGTTCGACATCAATTGAGAGAGCAGGGAGCTGTACTGGGATTAACAAGCTCTTCACGCTTTTTTCCACAGCAGGATATGCAACGTCATTTAGCTACATTGGGCAGCACGGAAGAGCTGCCAATGGCACGTTTTCAATTTGTCCGTGAAAATATACAATTTCTTGATACTTCTATACATGATGGATATAGCGAGGGTACAAATGAAGATGATCAGGTTCAGCCTTCTGTATCTGGATTGGTTAAAGTAAGTGAAAAAATTCCGAGGTCCTAAAGCGATTGTTCTGCTAGGGAGGAAGGCGAGTTTTTGATCTTTATTACACCAGTAAGGTTACGCAGGCCTTTTAGCTGAGCGAATGCTTATCGTCCTGTAGTAGCAATCAGAGCCGCTTGGAAAGTAGTATAAGTAATGATCAAAAAGGGGGGGAATCTCCTTTGGGAAGCGTTGAAAGAAGGGAACACATAAAACCCTTCATATTCCAAATAAGATCACGGTGGCTTAAAGTCAAGCGCTTCTACCGTGGTTCTCTGCAACAGGAGCATAAGGAGAGTCGATTATGACCTATGAGTTACCAGCGACACATCGAACCCCTGCTCTTATCATTTACCTGATTGATGTGAGTGGTTCCATGTGTCTGCCTATGGGAGATAAACGTAGGATTGATGTAGTGATGGAAGCATTATCTGCTGCCATTCGACAGATGATTTTTCGTTCGACAAAGGGAACTCGGATGTCCCCACGCTATCGCATCGCAATGTTAGCATACAGCGATGAAGTATATGATTTATTGGATGGAATTCGAGGAATAGATGAGGTAGCCCGTTTGGGGAAGCTACCTGAAATAAGTCCGCGTAGATTGACAGATATGGCTAAAGCATTTAAACAAGTTGAAAAATTATTGCTAGAAGAGCTCCCGTTTCTACAAGATTCTCCGGCCCCTTTGATCTGTCATATGACAGATGGTGCTGCGACTGGTGAAGATCCGGAGCCCATTGTCAAACGAATTATGCAAATGGCTGTTCCTGATGGACATGTGCTTGTAGAAAACATTTTTATTTCCGAAGAGCTGCATGATCAAGAGCTTGTCGATGTGAAGCGCTGGGACGGAATCATGCCAGATACAATTTTAAGAGATGAACATGCCAATAGGCTGCGTTCCATGTCCTCTGTCTTACCGGAGAGCTATCGTGAGATGATGAGTGAGTCCATGTATCAATTAAAAAAGGGTGCCTTGCTTATGTTTCCGGCTACCAGTCCAGAATTGGTGTCTTTAGGGTTTCAAATGTCGGCAGCAACCCCCGTCCGTTAAAGACAGGTGATGCAATGTGAAATTAGCCTATCGTTATAAAAACATACATCAACACACAGAGCAGTCTGTAACAAGAGAAGAGGACCATTTTGTCTGGAGATATGCGTACGCCCGGGCTTTGGAAACGCAACATGCTCAGGAGAAGGGGCAGGATTATCTTACGTTTGCCAGAAACGAGCAGTCTTTTTTATTTGCATTGTGTGATGGCGTATCGCTCTCTTACTGTGGGGAGCTTGCGGCCAAAATGCTAGGAGACGGGCTACTAGATTGGCTTGCTTCCGATCTCTTTGAGAAAGAGGAGCGAGAGGAGTTCCTTCTACAACAGTTGGATATACATCTACAATCGTTAACCGCTGTAACGAGTAGAATCATAGATAATCATCCGATACCTTCAAGAATTACAGGCTTGCTACGTGATGTATTAGAATCGAAGCGGACACATGGAAGTGAAGCCATGTACATTTGCGGGCGCATTGATCTACCCTCGCATTCCTTTCCTAATGGAAGAATCCTGTTCGCTTGGCAGGGGGATTTACGGTTACGATTATTTAACCAAGAGCTTGAAATAACGGAATGCTTACAAGGAACATTTACTACACAAGAGCGCTGGTCAACGTTACATGGACCTGTGGGAGGAAAGCCTCATTTATTTCAATCCAGTTTAGCTGGACAACATCGCTTTACACGAATGATAGCCTATACAGATGGCTTAGCCACATTAGATAAATGCTATCCGCTCCCGACAGACAACGAGCTACAGTCCATGATTCTTCAAGCGGGTGACAGTCCGCTTAGTGATGATATAGCGTTAATGGATGTTAGCTGGAATCAGACAGACTCGTTTATCCCATACGATAAGGCGGGACACAAAAGAGAGTGGTTCGCTTGGCTTACGCGATAAAATCAATAGCATTGTAAGGAGGCTAGTATGAAAAATCCGATTGAAACTATTTCAATCACGGATAAACAGCTATACTTTTTAGCATGCCTAACTGGTGCTGATCAAGTACTAGGTATAGCAGAGCCTTATGCTGGGTATCTAACAGAAGACTTGCAAGAGGAATGGGACCTAATAAAGACAGAGCTATTACACAAAGGGTATATTTTTGAAGATGAAACAGGCTTGTACATAGATGAGATGGTAAATTCCCTTGTAGCTCCGTGCGGACATGCCACAACGTGCTGTTATTTTCGTTACACGGATAAACATAGAGAAGATTATGAGGGGTATTTTCATTTTGACCGAGAAGTTGTAGTGGAAAAAATAGCAGCAGTAGGCGGTAAAAACGTATATGAGCTACTAGCCTTAGGTAACCCCTTAGAAGCCAGTAAAACAATGTGTAATCGAATCAGAAAAAACGCTGAGGAAAAAGTAGTAGTTCCCTCTATTGAACTACCAAATGCCATTTTTCAACAGATCAGAGGAATGGTAGAAACCGCCTCAATTGATGAGATTTGTGCCACCTTAAAGGATTATCAGTGCCATCAGGATGCAGCAGAGGCTTTTGCTCAGTCCTTGAAAGCTCAATGGTGCGAGGGACAACTAATTACAATGTCATGGCATCAAAATGAATGGAGCTTAAATGGCATGACGTTTCTGACCTCTAGTATTGCCAATTGGCTGATTCGTTTATTTGTGA
The DNA here is from genome assembly GCF_026891775.1 of Brevibacillus halotolerans. Classification (NCBI taxonomy): domain Bacteria; kingdom Bacillati; phylum Bacillota; class Bacilli; order Caryophanales; family Paenibacillaceae; genus Brevibacillus; species Brevibacillus halotolerans. Next base: position 279,087 of record NZ_JAPTNK010000003.1, on the reverse strand, counting down.
AGGAACGAGAGGATTGGGTATGCATTTCTCCCAGCTCTCATATGGAAATGGATGAAATTTTGCAGGAAATCATTTTAGAAAAGCTGGTCGCTCAGACGATCTAAAAAATGGTGGAGAAATGGATAAAATCATTGTGACAATTGTAACAAATGCTGATAAAAGTAAGTGGCCAGACTTTGAATTACCGACTCATTTCCCTTGTCAAATGATTGCCGAAAAGGTCTCTTGCATGGTAAAAGTCTGTGATCCCCATAGAGGGACTGATGCAAGATATCTGCTAGAAATGAAAGTGGGAGAACATGAATGGAAAATCCTTTCGTCAGACTCCACATTGTCTGAGTTAGGTGTCAAGTCCGGGGCATATTTGAGAGTACAGCGTAGCTTTTCTACTGGTGGGGAGGGCCAAACAATTGAAGGTTGGCGCTCATTATATCAACAACCATTATCTGAATCTGGGCATGTACATCCAGCAAATGAGAAAAAAGACAAAAACAAGAGCGAGCTAAAAGGGTATGTGTGGAAAACCTTATAAACGAATACAGGGGAGGGGGAGCAGGAATGGCCTATGATTATTTTCAGCGATCACCGCGCTTAAAGCGTACATTACCCAAGCAAACAGTAGAAATCCATCGACCTCCTCTTGTTCCCCAACCACCCGCTTTCTCCATCATTTCTATCTTAATCCCCATTATTATTACGGGGATTTCGCTTTTTGCTTATTTATATATGGGATCGAGAATGAATACGGGAAACAAGAATTTTTTTGTGTTTCAAATGATTTTTATGAGCACCATGATTATTTCATACACAGTTCCGGTGTTTACCTATCTGCATAACAAGAGAAAATATCGTAGACAGGCAGAAACACGAACCATTCAGTACCAGGAGCAATTAGAGAAACACAAAAGAGAATTAAAAGAGTTACAAATGGAACAGCAAGCCATTATGCACGAATTGAATCCGTCTGTTTGGGAGTGTATACAGCGGATAGAGGAGAGAAGCAGTTCGCTATGGGAGCGTTCTGCACGTGATGAGGATTTTTTACAGTTGCGTTTGGGACTAGGAACGCTGCCAGCTATCTATCAGATTATAGCGCCCAAACAGGAAGGCTATGAGACAGAGCCTTTGATTGAGGAAGCCCAGGCGTTGGCTCAAGCCTTTGAAAGAGTTGAGTCGGTTCCTATTCAACTACCCCTGTATCAATCGAAAGTCATAGGCGTGGTCGGTGAGCAGGAGGCTATTCTAAATGCGATCAGAGTGATGGTATTGCAGATGGCGACACATCACTCACCAGATGAGGTGAAAATCGCTGCCTTTTATCCAGAGTGGGAAGAAGAGCAATGGAAATGGCTACGCTGGCTGCCGCATACTTGGGATGATGAACAGACGATGCGATTCGTTGCTCAGGAAAAAGGAAGCGCTCACCAACTACTCGACGTTTTGTACAGTCAGCTAAACCGGCGGAAAATGACGAGGGCTACTGATTTTCGTAAAGAGGCAGAGGTACCTTGCTGGGTGTTTATTCTGTCAGCGCCCCATCTAATTGAGGACGAGCCTATTTTGCCCTTACTTTTAAAAGAGGCTGAAGCAATGGGAGCATGTACGATTTTACTGGCGGATAGGAAAGATTCGTTGCCTATGCAGTGTCAATTGATTGTGGAAATACAGGGCGATCGCGGTGTTTGTAAAGAAACGGTGACAGGGGATGTGACTGGTCTAGAAGAGGGAGAATTTGCATGTACTATAGACGATCTCCCATTAGATAAAGCGGAGCATGCTGCGCGAATGATGGCAGGTGTAAAGGTTAAGCGCTCTACATCAGCAGAAATTCCACAGCGACTATCGTTATTTGAGCTTTTGGGGATTGAAAAAATAGAAGATTTGGATGTAACTGCACTTTGGCAGGCGAATCGGTTTCCGCAATCCTTGCCAGTTCCAGTGGGAGTGCGAACAGGTGGAAAAAAAGTCCTGTTGAATATACATGACAAAATAGAACGGCGTGGGCATGGTCCGCATGGATTAATGGCTGGCACGACAGGTTCAGGAAAAAGCGAGGCTATTCAATCCATTGTTGCCTCAATAGCCGTTCATTATCATCCTCATGAGATGACTTTTCTATTGATTGACTATAAAGGCGGGGGAATGTCTAACACGTTTAGAGATTTACCGCATTTGGTCGGCTCCATCACCAATCTGGATGATCAGCTCGTAGAAAGAGCGATGGTTTCGTTACGCGCTGAGTTAATCCGTCGGCAAAAAATTTTAAATGAAGCTGGAGACCTTCAGCACATTGATGAGTATTATGAAACGACATGGCGGATGACTCATCCGCTACCTCATTTGGTTATTATTATTGATGAGTTTGCTCAACTAAAAAAAGAGCAGCCGGAGTTTATGAATGAACTAATATCAATTGCAACCATTGGTAGAACGTTAGGCGTGCATGTAATCCTAGCTACGCAAAAGCCTGGCGGTGTCGTAGATGATAAGATTTGGAGTAATGCCCGTTTTCGTATTTGTCTTAGAGTTCAGGATGATGCAGATAGCCGGGAAATGCTAAAGATACCGGATGCAGCATGGATAACAACGCCGGGGCGTGGCTACTTACAGGTGGGGAGCAATGAGGAATTTGATTTGGTCCAGTTTGCCTGGAGTGGCGCACCATATCTGGCAGAGCAGACGCGAAATCAAAAAGAACCGGAGATTTACGAGGTTTCATTAAGTGGAAAACGTACGAAATGTGAGATAAAAGAAGAGCTAAACACAGATCAAACGAGAAAGCAAAAGAAGCAGCTTCAGGTCCTAATGGAATATCTGGCAAGCATAGCAGAGAGAGAAGGGGTCAGCCGATTATCTGGTCCGTGGCTTCCTCCTTTGCCCAAACAGCTTGCTTTAGAGGATATTTCAGAGTGTACATACGGTTGGAATGGTAAGGAATGGAGAGCCAATGCCCCGGGTCTATCTGCCATTGTAGGCTTAGTAGACGATGTGGCACAGCAGCGACAGGAGCCATTGCTACTATCACTAGAGGAAGGGCATTTACCTATTTATGGGATGCCGGGAACAGGAAAGACTACATTTTTACAAACCTTACTATTATCCCTGGCTACTCGTTATTCTCCAGAACACCTTCATTTTTATTTGTTGGATTTTGGACGAACGCTACGCGACTTTTCGTATTTGCCTCATGTTGGCTCCGTTATTTTGGATGAGGAAACAGATAAAATCAAGCGTTTATTTCGTTATCTGCTTGAGGAGGTAGGCAGACGCCGAGAGCTACTTGCAAATAGCGGTGTGAAAACACTTCGAGCGTACCAAATGTCTACGGGGAAGACCGTCCCTAGAATTGTCGTATGCATAGATGGCTATCTAAACTTCCGAAATCAGTACTCCTATGAGAATGAACAGCTAGAGCAGCTAGTAAGAGAAGGGGGAAGCGTAGGACTTTCTTTCGTTGTGACTGCTAACCGTATTACAGATATTGTGGAGAGAATACGAGGTAACTTTTCTCTGGGAATTGCCTTTGAGCTATCTGATCCAAGCGACTATTATTTTGCGGTGGGGCGTCCTACAAAACCACCCGTCCATTTATCAGAAGGAAGAGGACTAGTGAAAGGACAAGTGCCTCCACTTGAGTTTCAGACTGCTTTACCTATAGCGGGCAACGACGACATGCAGCGCTCGGTTCGACTGCGCAATGTAATGGAGCAGATGAGCATTGCTTGGAATGGGGACCGTCCAAAAGAAATTTTGTCACTACCAGAGGTTATTTTCCTAGAGGAGCTATTAGCTATCAAGTCTGTTATTCCTAATAAATCCTCTCTCTCTAGTATAACGGATATTTCCATATCCTCACCTTCTAATTCATTTAGAGTTCCTGTAGGTATATATGTAGATGATTTAACTTTGTTTGAAGTAGATGTAAAAGAAGGCCCGTATTTTGTGGTAGGGAGTCCGATGGAAGGGGGAAAAACCGCCTTTTTAATGACATGGGTACTATCTCTATGCGCTCGAGTGTCTCCACAAGATCTGGAAATTTACTGTATCGACTTCCGACCTAGTTCCGTATCCTTACTAGCTCTAGAACACGTAACACACGTAAAGGGGACGGCCACTAGAGAGAGCGAGCTTACAGAATTGCTTACTACTCTAAGTACGAAAATAAAAATGCGCCACACCCATGATGATCAGCTAAAAAATCAATCTTACAGAGAGCAATCGACTTCTTCTCAGATGTGCAAGGAATTGTTCAATCAGGCTGAATCCATCAAAACAGATAAATTAGAGGACCAAAATCATAAAGAGCCAGCTCTTCTGCTGGTAATTGATGATGCAGATTTATTTTTCAAGCAGATCACAGATTATCAAATCAAGGATCAATTGACTCAGTTGCTTCGACAAGGCAGAAGCCGCGATCTGTATGTGATTATCTCTGGGGTGCCATCTGATTTTCCATATAGTAGCAACGATTGGTTATCCGAGATTAAAAATATGCAAACAGGCTTTTTATTTGGCAGTATTGATGCTAATGACTTGGCTTTCTTGAAAATCCCATCGACGGAAGCTAGTCATTATCCGCATGCTGCCTATAATAAAATGCTGCCACCAGGTCAGGGCTACTTTGCTAAAAGGCGTTATCATCGAGTCAAGGTAGCTATGCCTTTCAACGAGGAGCGATCCCTACAAGAGCTCATCCACACTATCAATCAAAAATGGGTACAGAAGGATGCTTGTAGGCCGATAGATTCACAAAATAAAAGTTATTGTTAAAAATTGAAGGGCAAAAGTCCTTTTTAACTATAAGTGAACATAGGTGTTTCTTTCTAAATCGGCTTCCTTACAAATTGGGAATTGTTTCTAAAAATACTCTAGGCTACAATAGGACAAAAGAGAATGTGAACGACTTGGGGGGAAAAAGAACATGTCACGCATTTTAATTTCGCCTGATCAAGTGGATGAAGTAGCAAACCAGTTTCAACAAAGCAAGGAACAAAGTCAGCAAGTGATTGATCGTCTGAACCAACAAATTCATCAAATGGAAGGTCAGTGGGACGGGATGACGAAACAAAAATTCTTCCAGGAATTTCAGGAAGCGAACAGGCAAATGACTGGATTTGTCCTGTTGCTTGAAAGTATATCACATGAATTACATGCAATTGCGACGAAGTTCCGTCAGGCGGATTCTCAATAAAGCAAGAAAATCAGAAAAGGACTAGGTGGGAAAGAGAGCCTAGTCCTTTTCTCAGTGAGAGATTACATAGGACAAAAATCAATAGTTAAAAATCCATTGAACGCGCCTGTATGTTTTTTTGCGTTCCACCATCTATGTTTATTATATGAATACTACAAGGTAAGAAAGAGAGGAGGCTCTCATGGTATTTCAGCCGAGAGTAGAGGAAGAGCTTCATCTACACAATGCTACATATACAATCGGCGAGCATCCAGTCGCTCCTCATGTTCCTTACGGTCAGGAGGGGCGTCAAGGAATTGTCTATCAAATGATTCCTCGAAAAGAAGCAGATTCCAAGTGGAAGGCATTAAAGGTGTTTCGTCAGCAGTATAAAGATCCAAAGCAGGTTTATCTTTCTGAGCAAATCAGGGACTTTGCTAGTTTACCAGGGCTATCTGTATGTGACCGCGTTATATTGACACCTCAGAAACATGGAGAGCTATTAAGTCAGCATCGCGATCTGATGTATGCAGTGGTTATGCCCTGGATAGAAGGACCTACTTGGATGGATATTATTATAGATAAACGGGCATTAAGCCGGGCAGACAGCTTAACTACAGCACGTTCATTAGCTAAAGTTTTATCAACTATGGAACAACAAGGGTTAGCTCATTGTGATTTATCCGGTCCCAACTTGATTTTGCCAGGTTTGGTCAGGGATCAGGTAGAAGACGGCTTTTCTTATGTAGAGCTGGTAGACGTAGAGCAATTATATGGACCGAGATTGGAGCGTCCTGATGTCTTATTTGCAGCATCTCCTGGCTATTCCCTGCCACAAACCTCTCCATTAGGCTTATGGAGTAAATATGCAGATCGATTCTCTGGAGCTATTTTACTAGCCGAGATATTAGGCTGGTATGATGAAACGGTCAGAGAAGCCGCTTGGGGAGAAAGCTATTTCCATCCAGAAGAAATACCTCACAGCACAAAAAGATATCCACTTTTGATAGATTCTATTCGTAATTATTGGGGGGCAGAGATTGCTTCCTTGCTTGATCGTGCTTGGCAAAGTAAGGAGCTAAATGAATGCCCAACTTTTGGAGAATGGTTACTCGCTTTAATGGATGTACAGGAAGAAGGGCAGATAGGATTCGAAAAGCAGAAGATGGCCGATCAACCACCGATTCATATCTCCATACCGCAAGTGGACATGCCTTTTTCCGGAAAAGAAACAGAACGATTGCCTGCTCCAGAAATCTTGAAAACGGAAGAAAACGCACAGGGAGACTTTGCAAATTTACCTGCCATCTACCAAAAAATAGAACATGCTAAACAGTGGGAAGCACAAGGAGAGCTGGAACGTGCAATAGAGATGTATCGAGCTGTGCAGAAGCAACTAGAGCCCCAGCATGCTCTAGCCCAGGATTTATGGATGATAATCGCTGAGCTTGAAACAAAAATAAAAACACCAAAGCCTCTCCCAGAGGAGAGATCACCCAAATCGGCACCTGCCAAGCAGGCGGAACGTAAAAACAGCATGGCTAAAAAATCGCTTGGAGTAGGGGTGGCAGCTGCCTTTTTTCTCGTAGCAGTTGGTGGTCTTATGTGGAGTAATGAACAAAATAAGAAGCAGACAGTCAATGCTATTGAGATAACAAAACCTCCGGAAGGGGAAAAACAAGATAAGGAAGCGCGAGAACCTTTGGAAAAAGAAGCTGTGGAACAACTAAAGGCTGCTAAAAACCTACAGGAGATAGCCGTACAGGAGGAGCAGCTAGCGAAGCAGAAGGCTGAACGCGATGCCAAAGGACAAGCAGCTCAAGGAAAGAAGGAACAGACGAATGAGCAACAAGCCCCTAAAAAAACCACTAGCATAAAGCCTGAAAAGACCAAGAAAGATATACAAGTAAAGGAAGTAGCGCAGGGCAAAACAAAACCAGCTCAGGTGTCACCTACTAAAGTAACGTTACATACACAAGAAAAAGACAAGATACAGGTGAATCAGAAAAAAAGCACTCCAAAGCCGAAACATCCCACTCTTATCCCTAGAGAAAGGGCAGGGAAGTGGGGCTTTGTTGAGTTAGATTCAACTGGCTCTGCTAATGTCGTGGTCGAGTATCAGTATGATTATGCAATGCCTTTTTCGGAAGGTTTTGCTGTAGTGAAGAAGAATGGTAAATTTGGCTACGTGAATACTACAGGTCAGGTAGTCATTGCATTAACCTATGATTGGGCTTCTAGCTTTCAAAATGGAAAAGCTACAGTGAAAAAGGACGGAGAGAATGTAGTCATTAATCCTCAGGGGATAGAATTGCATACCCAGTAGCCACCCTGTTCCGGTTTTAATAGCCCTAAAACTAGTTGCCACGATTCTCGATAAGAAAATGATTATCCATCCCCTTCTGGACGCGTTTAGAAGGGGATTTGGTGCTGAGATAAGAATAAGGAAGGAATAAACGAGCCAGAGGAGGAGTTCTGATCCATGAATTTCGATTCCCTACGAATTTTTGTCAAAGTAGTAGAAAAGCAAAACTTCTCCCGTGCTGCTGAAGAGCTTAATCTGTCGCAACCCGCGGTCAGTCTACATATTCGCAATTTAGAGGAAGAATTTGATACTAGCTTTATTATTCGTTCCCCAAAGCATGTGAGGGTGACTAGAGCAGGAGAACTTTTTTATCAGAAAGCTAAACAGATTCTCTATGCCGTAGATGAAACCCGATTGGAGCTGCAAGCCCTCAAGCAAGAAGTAAGCGGACTCCTTTCCCTTGGTGCAAGCTATACGATTGGGGAGTATTTCTTGCCTAAGCAATTGGTTATGTATACCAAGGAGTATCCAAAGGTACAGACGCAGGTAAAAATTAATAATACTCGAGAAATCATTGAGGCGTTAATCGATGAGAAAATCGATGTAGGATTAATTGAAGGGTCAATCAGTAGCTCTGATGTGGATGTGCAGGTTTTTATGGAGGATCAATTGGTGCTGCTTGTTCCAAACGACCACTCTTTGGCACGCAAAAAGGTTGCAACTCAGGCTGACTTAGAGAACCAAGTATGGATTTTTCGGGAGTCTGGGTCAGGGACACGTGAGCAAAGTGATCAAATTATCCAAGAGCTGGGGATACAAGTAAAGCGTTATTATGAGTTTAGTAGCAGCCAAGCAGTTAAGGAGGCAGTAATGGCCGGACTTGGCCTGTCAATTGTTTCTGGTTTGATTGCGAAACGCGAGATTTTTTTGAAAGAATGTAAAGCGCTTGCGATCAGTTCAAATTCGCATAAACGTCTTTTTTCGCTCATTACAAAAAAAGGTAGACCGAAAAGTAGGGCGGCTCAATTTTTCGAAGACATGATATTGCAATCTCCAGAGCTTGAGCAACAGAGTAAGAGATGAGATAATAGAGTGAAAATCATTCTTACTGACAACTGGCACTGGAGGGCATCAACATGAAATTCATTGACAATCAAGGCATTACAGACCCACGAATCAATCTAGCTATTGAGGAATATGCCTTAAAACACCTGCCGGCAGATGATGATTATCTGTTGTTTTACATAAATGAGCCATCCATTATTATTGGTAAAAACCAAAACACGATCGAGGAAATTAACGCGGATTATGTGGACGAGCATCAAATTCACATTGTCCGCCGTTTATCAGGTGGTGGTGCGGTTTATCATGATTTAGGTAACCTAAACTTTAGCTTTATTACCAATGATGATGGCAAGTCCTTTCATAACTTTAAAAAGTTTACGGAACCAGTTGTGTTCGCTTTGAAGGAAATGGGAGTAGAGGCTGAATTAAGCGGACGAAACGATATTCAAGTCGGTGAACGTAAAATTTCGGGCAACGCTCAATACTCCACGAAGGGACGCATGTTTAGCCACGGTACTCTCTTATTTGACTCTGAAATGGAGAATGTAGTAGCAGCGCTGAAGGTGAATGCTGCTAAAATTGAATCGAAGGGTATCAAGTCAATCCGTAGTAGAGTTGCTAATATCACAGAATTTTTACAGAAACCAATGACTATCGAAGAGTTTAAACAACAAATTTTACACTCCATCTTTGCTCAGGGTGAAGTAAGTGAATACGTGTTGACTGAAGAGGATTGGAAAAACATCCATGAGCTATCCAAGGAACGCTACCAAAATTGGGAGTGGAATTATGGAAAATCACCGAAGAGCAATTTCCAACAAACCAAACGTTTTCCGGTAGGAACGATTGAGCTTCGCCTTGATGTGGAGAAGGGAAAAATCAAACACGCAAAAATTTATGGCGATTTCTTCGGAGTAGGGGAAGTATCTGATATTGAGCAAAAGCTTACCGATATTCCGATGGAGAAGAAAGCGATCCGTGAGGTTTTGGAGTCACTTCATTTGCCAACTTATTTTGGAGCTATTACGGTCGAGGAATTATTGACGCTGTTTTTTGACCATGACAACGAATAGCAAATCACGACATTCCTATTCAGGATGCATGTTATAAAAAAACAAGGTGATGATTTCGCCTTGTTTTTTTGTTTTTGGTTTTTGTAAATGAAAAGCAGGCTAGCAGCATCAATCTGCTAACCTGCTTACATCATAAGCCTTTAGGTATTCGGATAGGGCAAGCATCGTTTGCCCTCCTAGCTATGTAACAAGCTTTATTTTTGTTCCTTCCACCATGTATCAAATGGCGTAACGGGAAGGTGGCGTTTGTGTGCTGTACGAAGGTAACGCTGATCAATTTTTTCAGCAATCTCGCTTGGAACAGATTTCCCTTCCAAGTAATCGTCTAATTGCTCATAGGACATGCCCAGCGCTGTTTCATCAGGTAAAAGTGGTTTATCATCCTCAAGATCTGCTGTAGGTATCTTGGCATAGAGAGATTCCTCTGCACCAAGAGCTTGTAATAACTGTTTACCCTGACGCTTGCTAAGGCCTGTGAGAGGTGTTACATCACAACCACCATCTCCGAATTTAGTGAAAAAGCCGGTAACCGCTTCAGCCGCATGGTCTGTTCCAATCACTAATAGTTGGTAGTGGGCGCCTAGATCATATTGAACCTTCATACGTTCGCGTGCTTTAATGTTTCCTTTAAGAAAGTGAGATAATTGTTCTCCAGTAGCTTCCTCAAAGGCTTGTACGGAAGCATCTACAGCTGGTTTTATATTAACCGTAACCGTGCGATCGGGCTTAATGAAAGCGAGCGCACGCTGGGCATCATCTTCATCCTGTTGAACTCCATATGGCAATCGAACAGCGATAAAGCTATAATCCTTACCAGTTTCTTGGCGAATCTCATCCACGGCTAATTGGGCGAGACGACCTGCCAATGAAGAATCTTGTCCACCACTAATTCCAAGTACATACCCTTTGGTGTGCGTTGCAAGCAGATATTGTTTTAAAAATTCCACTCTTGATCGTATCTCTTGCTGCGGATCGATGGTCGGTTGCACATCCAGTTCCGCTTGAATTTGTTTTTGTCGCATGCTTATCCCTCCATTGCTCCGACTATCTTCTTTTATATTATATGGATTTTCCTTGCAAAGTAAATCTGGCAATAGAAAAACCTCCTTCCTCTTTCATCTGAGGTAGGAGGTTGTCTATTTCCTGTACGCCGATCTAGAAGCGGCACACAAGGACTATTACTTACAGATGAGGAAAGTATTCCTTCCAACGTCTGCTGACCAGTTTGTCAATGTCTGGACGGGTTTCGACTTCTGCTGGATAGAACGGCTTCATACGAGCATCTACGATTAATGGCCCCTCATAACGGATTTTATTGCGTACGATAGTTGATTTGGCATATAGATCGTTTGCTGGATCAAAGCGCGTAAAGACTGTCCAGAGGAAGCTGCTTTCCTTGCGAGAGATTGCAGCGTCATCAACGATACAAATCATAGGCCAGTCCGCGACATGTTCATTGGCATAAGCGATCAAATCTTCTCCTATTTGCGGGGCATCTTCAAATTTTGGTCCTGAAATTACGAGACAGCCTGGGCAAAAAACCTCTACATGAGGAAAACGCGGGATGTCCGGCCCGTTATAAGTGTGTAGCAGGTCACGAACAGGATCGCCAATGCCGAGCATTACCCCTTTGCTACCATGATTAAATTTGCGTCCTGTATAATCAAGTGTATCGTTGGAGGTATCGTTGACAATCAGTAGATCACGTTCCGGTTGGAAACGAGCTAACACGATCTCTAAAAACTTACTGAACTGCGATAGGTCACAATGCACATCCGTTACCATCAAAAACTTAGTTAATGTAAGCTGACCTTCCCCTAGAATTCTAAAGGCATGGGCCATTGCTTCTTTATAGTAGCTTTCGCGTACGATTGCTCCTGCTAATGCATGGAAGCCGGTTTCCCCATACGTCCAAAGAGCCTTCACTCCAGGCATGACCACAGGGAAAAGCGGTGACAGCAGACTTTGCAGGTATTCACCAATAAAGAAATCCTCCTGGCGCGGCTTACCAACCACCGTAGCTGGATAGATGGCATCTTCCCTGCGCCACATTTGCTGCACATGGAAGACAGGGAAGTCGTGAGCTAAGGAATAATAGCCAAAATGGTCGCCAAACGGTCCCTCTGGTCGGCGAACATGCGGAGGGACAATACCGCCAAACACGAATTCTGCTTCCGAAATAATTTTATGTGGATGATTATCTACATCGGTCATTCCTAGCTTTTCTCCCATTAAGAGAGAGGAGAAAATAAGTTCCGGAACCATCTCCGGTAATGGAGCAATAGCAGAGACAATCAAAGCAGGTGGTCCGCCAACTGTCAGGGTTATCGGCAAAGCACGGTTACGTTTTTCTGCCTCATAATAGTGGAACCCACCACCTTTATGAATCTGCCAATGAATACCCGTAGTATTTTCATCATATAGCTGAATACGATACATCCCCAGATTGTGTTCTTTACTGACGGGATGCTCTGTGTAGATAAGTGGCAATGTAACAAACGGTCCCCCGTCTTCATGCCAGCTAGTAATAGCCGGTAGTTCATGTAAATTGACATCAGTTGTATGTACCTGAGCGACAGGAGCATTTTTTAACGATACGTTTTTCGTACCTGTTTTCATGACACTTAATAAAGGATCACGTAATCCCCAAAGGGCAGAGAGCTTCGGGGGCATCAGCTTGTCCATGTTACTTACTAATTGCTGAATGATCTTTTCTGGCTTTGGTCCGAATGCCATATCGACCCGTTCACGGGTTCCAAATAGATTGGTTACAATAGGGAAGCTTTTCCCTTTAACATTTGTAAAAAGAAGGGCTGGCCCTTGTTCATCAATGACTCGACGATGAATTTCTGCCAATTCCAAATAGGGATCGACAGGAGTATCAATCTGCAATAATTGTCCTTCATCGCGAAGCTGTTGGATAAAAGTTCGTAAATTTGTATGCATGAAAAGAGGTCACCTCATAATCTATCATCGCTTGTTGATCTCTATTCTTAACTGTACACGAACTGGTTGCATTGATCTAGCCTAAGATTGTATAAAATGAGCGAAATGGGGAGGTTTTTTTCAAAGAAGGGTTTACTTTTCTATGAGTAACGTTGCATCATAAGGGCCAGCTTCTCTTTTACCTGAGGCCATTCTGAATCAATGATCGAAAACATAGCAGTATCACGGACATAACCATTGGCCAGACGCATATGCTTGCGGAGCGTGCCCTCATAGGTAGCCCCGATTCGCCGAATAGCTCGTTGTGAGTTTTCGTTGCGAGAATCGGTTTTAATTTGAACGCGAACGCATCCGAGATGTTCAAAGCAATGGCTTAGCAACAAATATTTACATTCCGTATTCACGCCTGATTTCCATACGCGTGGAGTAAGCCAGGTTGAACCAATTTCTAAGTGATCATCCTTACTTGAAATATTCATAAAACGCGTAGTACCAATAATGCGTTGGGAGGAACGTTCCCTAATGATAAAAGGAAATTCTACTCCTGCATCCTTTGCATCGTATGCTTTTTTAAAATAGGCTTTCCAGTCCTCATTTGTAACCATTGCCTTCGGTAAAAAGGTCCAAATTTCGGGAAAGCTTCCGACCTGCTGAAGCTCTGCTTCGTGTTCTGGCTGTAGCGGTTCGAGTACCACAAAAGTTCCTTGTAGTGGAATGGGAGTAATAACAAGCATGTAATTGGCCACCTATCTATGTGAAAGTTCTGAATCCTTTTTGCTATCATCAGATTAAAAGGTATTCAGCAGAGAAGCAACTCATTTTTTAGGAGTGCTGTACGTTGATAGCTGGATGATTTAGAGGAGAGAAATCCACCTCCATGTGTAACTTTCACTCACATCGGGGAAACTAAGCCGAACAATCGGGAGGTGAGTCAAACCATGTCCAGCAAGAACAACAAATCTAAAAATAAGGCGAAAAACAGAGGGAAAACGCTAGATACCAATGACCAAAACAGTAACATTCGCGATAATGGAAATACGCATAAAGCATAAATGTGTGTAAAACATCAAGGTCCCCTTTCTAGAGAAAGAGAAGGGGATTTTGATTGTATACATGAAAATGTTATTTTTGTAATAGAACGATTATTTTGATTTGTATTCAATGTACAGTATGGCAAGGCTAGAACTGGGCAAAATGCCACCTAGAGGAAACATTCATGCTATAATAAAAATAAATCTACGGCAGATAGATGGGAAGAGACGGAGGCATACTTGTGGAAGACTCAATGATGCACCTACATGCAAACGAAGTAGTTCTTAGCACACAAGCATTTTTAATCTTGTGCCGTTTGTATGATAGTTTTTACGATGAATTAAGACAGCATGAGCAACTAAATGAGGTGGCTGAGAAGACAGCGGCGATTTTATTAGATGGCGTTGAGGCTTTAAAAGAACAGACGCAGCCGCCTAAACAAGTGGTGATGGCGTTAGATTTCTCCAGTTTATTTTTAGTAAAAAAGCTGGTAGAACAAGCATATCGGGAAGTAAGAGAAGTACCGGAGCAGGCCAAGGCTCTGGGATGGTTAGAAGAGTGTATGCAGGCAATGAATAAGGGAATGATTACACACTGATACGAGGTAGAATGATCTGGTGTGAACAATGAACGAGAATTTTTCTAAAGAAAATCTATCTGTTTACAAATAAGTAGTGACGTGGTACTGTAAAAGCGAATTCAAAACTTTATAACTTTGTACCGAGCGGGGGCCGAGCTGTCGGCTGAGATTGTAACACGATGCGTTACTGACCGTTGAACCTGATCTGGTTAATACCGGCGGAGGAAGAGGGCAACCGAGAACAGAGTGAAGATAACTTTGTTCTTTCAGATGCATACGAAACCATCCGCTACGGGTGGTTTTTCTTTTTATAAAAAACAACCTGTAGCCGTTTACAGTATGGATCAAAAAAGCAGTAAGCTACTAAAGATTATCAGCTTACGAACAGCTAGTTCAGCTTAGCCTCCGCTATCTATTTCGGTACTATCCGAAAAGACAGCGGAGGCTTTTTTGATGTCAGGCCATGAATGGTCCCAACTAGATCGGTCAGCTATAGAGGTTCGTTTCAAACAACAAGAAAAGGCATATGCGAATGTTTTTGCGAAAGGAGTTGAATTTTTGCGAGCACGCTCCCTTCATCTCATTACCACAGGGCGTCAAACTCTCAGAGAAGTGTTGCCCATTATTGAAAAGGCAGACCAAGCAGGAGTAGATTATCTACACATTCGGGAAAAGCAGCGGACAGCAAGGGAATTAGCTGAATGGATCAGGCTCTTGTCGGATGTTTTTCCAAGGGATCGAATCATCGTAAATGACCGTGTGGATGTAGCAATGGCTTATCATTGCGGCGGTGTACAGCTTGGACAGCAAAGTTTGCATGCCAGCTTGGCAGGTCGTATGCTGGCCCCCCACCAATTGCTGGGTTGTTCGGTTCATAACGATCAGGAATGCTTGTCGGTACAATCGTTACAACTCTCTGACCAGTACGATTCATTGACAGAACATGATATCGTACCAAGCCGTCCTCCAACCTTTGTGATAGCGGGGCATGTCTTTGTGACGGAATGTAAGCCCGGCCTAGAACCGCGTGGTCTTCCCTTTGTAACGCGAATGCGGAAACTGTTAGCTCCTAGTATCTCACTACTTGCGATAGGCGGCATAACTCCGCATCGCGTTAAGGACGTGATAGCGGCTGGAGCGGAGGGTATTGCTGTGATGTCGGGGATCATGCAGTCAGCACAACCGCAAGAAAGGATGAAAGAGTACCGTGATCAGCTTGATAAAACAGCAGAAAATGCTATCCAGTAACTACTCTATTCGATTTTTGCTTAGGCTACGCCAAACGCTGGAAAAGATAGGCGTAAAAACAATCACGCAAGAAACGAGGTGACCGTTTTTGCACGCTAGCACAGTACAGATTCAGGTTAATGGGAAAGCAACAAGTGTAGAAAAAGATACGACTGTAGAGCAATTGCTTGTTCATTATGGATTGGAGCAAAGAATAGTGGTTGTTGAGCACAATCAAATCATCCTTGATCGTTCCAGCTATGCCCATACAGTCATAATGGATGGGGATCGCATAGAAATAGTTCATTTTGTTGGAGGAGGATAATCGATGACGGATACGACTTTACGAATTGGAGAGCATGAATTTAGCTCACGTTTTTTAATTGGTACCGGGAAATTTCGTGATTTGGAAATCCAGCGAGCAGCAGTAACGATCTCTGAAGCGCAAATTATCACATTTGCGGTACGCCGTTTAAATTTGGAAAAAGGAAACGAGCCTACCTTTTTAGAATCGCTTGACCTATCAGCGTATACACTGCTCCCCAATACAGCAGGAGCAACCACCGCAAAGGAGGCTGTACGTATTGCACGTTTAGCAAAAGCGAGCGGATTATGCGACATGATTAAAGTAGAAGTAATTGCAGATCAAAAAACGTTATTGCCCGATCCAATAGAAACCCTGCGAGCATCTGCTTTATTGGTGGAAGAAGGCTTCACTGTTTTAACCTACACCAATGACGATCCCATTCTCGCGCGAAAGCTACAAGAAGTAGGCGTTCATGCTGTAATGCCCGGTGCCTCTCCAATTGGCTCTGGTCAAGGTATTCTTAATCCTCTGAACCTTAGCATCATGATCGAAGAGGCGACAGTTCCCGTCATTGTAGATGCTGGAATTGGTTCACCCTCAGATGCGACGCAAGCGATGGAGCTAGGTGCAGACGGCGTATTATTAAATACAGCAGTTGCGTTAGCAAACGACCCTATACGAATGGCAGAAGCAATGAAGCTAGCGATTCAGGCTGGACGAAAAGGCTTTTTAGCAGGACGAATTCCTCGAAAACGCTATGCTTCCGCTAGTAGTCCGATAGAAGGAATGCTGACATGAAGCTGGCTCGTCTCGCTCTTTTATCTCAAAAGTGGAGTATCTATTTAGTAATAGGTAGTCAAGATTGCGGGAACTCCGTTGAAAACATGTTTCGTATCTTGACAGAGGCACTTCAAGCGGGAGTCGGATGCGTTCAGTGGCGAGAAAAAGGAGCTGGCTCCATCAGCGATGTGATTCAAAGAGAGCAAATTGCGATCCGTATGAAAAAGCTATGTCATACATACGATGCCATTTTTCTGATTAATGATGATGTGAGCTTGGCTTGCAAGGTTCAGGCTGACGGGGTGCATGTAGGACATGAGGATATGCCGTTTGCCCAGGTTAAACAATTAGTTCCTCCTGAGATGATCATTGGAATATCAGCCGGCAATATAGAGGAAGCTCGAATCGCTCTTACATATGGAGCTGATTATTTAGGGGTAGGGCCTATGTATACATCGAAAAGTAAAACGGATGCTGGGGAGCCAATCGGTCCCAATGGACTTTCCGCTATTCGCAAATTTGTAGGAGGGTACCCCATTGTGGCTATAGGTGGAATTAAGCCAGAACATGTAAGTTGCTTGCGAAAAAATGGAGCCGATGCTATCGCGGTCATTTCAGCTATTACACAAGCACCTGATATCAAAAAAGCCGTTCAGGATTTTATTTGCCATGTTCATAAAAATCATAGTTATACATGAGTTTGCATAAAAGGAGGCTGTACGCCGATGAATACGCGAGAAATAGAAATCGCTTCTTTTACAGAGCTTTTATACGCAGAAGCAAAGCCGATTTGGGAAAAGACGCATCTCCATCCTTTCATTACTGGCATTGCTAATGGGAATTTACCGATCTCTGCATTTATCCATTACATGAAACAGGATTATCTCTTTTTACGGGAATATGCAAAACTATTTGCGATTGCGAGCGTTAAGACAGCGCGTTTAGACTGGAGCGGTCGATTTGCCCAAATCATGACATCAACACTACAAGAGGAGATGTCCCTGCATCGGGGATACGCTCAACGACTAGGCATTTCCCAAAGTGAATTAGAAACGGCCGAACCATCATTCGTCATGCTTGCCTATACAAGCTATATGCTACAGATCGCTCACCAAGGTAGCTTAGGAGAAGGACTGAGTGCTTTGCTTCCATGCATGTGGAGCTATCAGGAAATTGGGAAAAGATTAGCACAAAAAACGGGGGTAATCGATCATCCGCAGTATGGCGAGTGGGTGCGGATGTATAGTTCTGATGAATTTGCCAACTCCACGGACTGGCTGAAAGGTGTACTTAATGAAATTGCCCGTGACAGTAACAAACAGGAGCTTGCTCGGATGAAACAGCATTTTATCGCTGCTTGCAAAATGGAGTATTTATTTTGGGATATGGCTTATCTAGAACAGACATGGCCGTAATGTAATGGAAAGGGAGGCAAAAATTCACGCAGGAGGTCTGGAAAAAGATCGGCATATCGGATGGGTTCTCGCTTCCGTAGGTACTTTCCTCCTGTTATGGGAAGCAAGTTGTCGCTTGCTTGAGCTACCTGCATTCATTTTGCCAGCGCCTTCTCTTATTGCAGTTGCGCTCTGGGAGCTACGCTATCAGTTATTTACGACACATCTGTGGATTACATTACAGGAAGCGCTGCTAGGACTAGTGATCTCTATAATCGTAGGGACAGGAATTGCCATATGCATGCATCTTAATGAGAAAATGAAAAAAATCATGTACCTGTTCGTTTGTTTAGATTGACTGATTATGGTGTACCCAGCTATTATGAATTGGTGTTGGTCACAAGTGATCAGACGGCAGTAAAAAAGCGGGAGGCGCTAGAACGCTTCCAGCAAGCGATACAAAAAGGGCAGGCTTATGTTGCTTCTCATCCGAAAGAAGCACTGGAAGCACTTTTACAGCATGAAGCCACAGAATTACCTTTAGATAGAGAGATTGAACACAAAAGCCTGAAGGTCTTACTTCCTTTGATGGATGCTAAGGGTCAACCTTTTGGTAGTCAGGATACAGCCCAATGGCAGGAGGTCATTGACTGGATGGCTGCTAAGAAGCTCATTTCTAAGACTTTCTCAGCTCAGGAGATTCTTCCAGTAGTAAAATAATGTATAATAAGAGGAAATGAATGAGAAAGCGCCTATTCATGGCGCTTTTTCTAGTCTGTTCACTATGGAATTTCCAAGGAACAAGAGTAATTATGGGGGGTACATCATTTTGAAAAAAAACATCTATCACATCGGCTATGAGCGAGTATCCAGACGCGAATTACTGGAGCGTTTAGACATAGAAGATGGATTCATGTTGCAACATGATCGCCTCCATCCTGTTGATGCAGATAAAGAAGAAGTGGCGCCAGAGTGTGAGCAACATCAGATATTGGTTCGCTATCAGCACCGACCAAGCGAATGGATAACTTTTAGTGGTACGTATCAAATCCAAACAAGAGAACCAATACCTTGGATTGATGCACCTTTAGAATATCATTTATTTGGTGAGCAATTAATTCCAGGTAATTATCGACGGGAAAAGGCACCACAAGCCCGCATACCAGCCCGGACAAAGCTACAAATCACGGCAATTCGCGATGGAATTGTCTACGTTATGGTACCCAACCATCCGTCAAGGCGATATGAGATCAAGCTGGAGGATGCTCGATTTGCCCGCCATTTTCCTACAGAGCTAGAAATGCGATTGCAGTACTACTCGTTTCCACCCCATCCAGACATTTTAGTCGATTGGCTATTGCAGGAGGGAAGGAAACGTGGCATGATAACTCGCTTAAATGGAGAGCATACAGAGCGCACTGCTTTTGAGGTTTGGGAAGATCTGCGTAAGGAATACTCGTTAAGCGTGAGCGCAGCGATTTTAGCGATTAAGCAGGCATTGGTCGTCATGGATAGGGCCGGAGTGGAGGCGGATTTTCCTAACCCGGTTAAAAGTGCTGATATTTCTAGCTACAGTGAAGAAGAGCGAGATGCCTTTTTTTCTTATCAGACCGTACGTGCGGCGCTTGCTGCTGTCTCAGCCTTGCTAACCATCGACCCGATGGATCAATTGCAGGATCATTTATTGATGGATGTAATGCTAGAGCAACAACAAAATCGACGTTCCTCTAAGGAATAACGAAAGCATTCATGCAAAGGGAACATATGGATTGCGACAAAACAAATAGAACCCCAATCTGAATGTATCGATTGGGGTTCTTGATTTTACATGCGAGCATAGATGCCTTGCTGCGTTACAGTATCATAGGAATTGGGCGTTTGATAGGCAAACTTTTTTACTCCATTTTCCACCAAAAGATGTTATAGTAAACCTTATAATGATAGCGCTTTCTATTTCCGGAATATCGTTATTTTGCTGAGGGAGGTATAAAGTTATGAGCCACATTGAATCTGATTTTTCATTGGTCAACATTCCTGTTCATTTAAAGCAATTCGTTGTTGACCAAGACTATGACAAGTATACACCGATAGATCAAGCTGTTTGGCGATACGTTATGCGTCAGAATTATAATTTCCTAGGGAAAAGAGCCCATACCGCTTACTTAGATGGCTTGCAAGCATCTGGTATCAGTATCGAAAAAATACCGAATATTCGTGAAATGAATCGGTGTTTATCGGAAATTGGTTGGGGAGCAGTAAGTATCGATGGTTTTATACCAGCCGTCTCCTTTTTTGACTTTCAGGCTCATCAAATCCTTCCAATCGCTTGTGACATTCGTACTTACGATCATGTGGCTTATACACCTGCACCTGATATCATTCATGAAGCTGCCGGGCATGCCCCGATCATTAAAGACGAGAAATATCGTGACTATCTGAAAATTTTTGGAGAAATTGGTTCTAAAGCCATTTCATCACGGGCAGATTATGAGTTATATGAGTCGATTCGCTATTTATCTATCGTAAAAGAGGATATCAATGCGACGGAAGAACAAGTGCTTGCAGCAGAAGAAGACCTAGCTCGGAAAACAGCGGCGGTTACGGAGGTTTCAGAAGCTACTCAATTATCCCGTCTCTATTGGTGGACAGTCGAATACGGCTTAATTGGAGATGTTGATCAGCCCCAAATCTATGGAGCAGGGCTATTGTCCTCTGTTGGGGAAAGCATGAGCTGCTTAACAGATGGGGTTAAAAAAATCCCGTTTTCACTCGATGCTTGTATAGAAACTGATTTTGATATCACCAAGCCTCAGCCCCAATTGTTTGTTTGTCGAGATTTTGAGCAATTAATTGAAGCGGTGCTTGAAATGAAAGAGAGAATGGCCGTGCATCTTGGTGGCACTGAAAGCTTGCATAAGGCAATCAATAGTGGCCAAATCACTACTAGTGTGTACAGCTCTGGTCTACAGGTAAGCGGCACGCTACATCATCTTATCTTGGATGATCAGGGGGAAGCGATTTATTTAGCGACAGAAGGGCCTACTGCCCTCGCGTTTGAAGATATTGAGCTGGTGGGTCATGATAAATCCTATCATAGCCATGGATTTTCTTCCCCCATTGGAAAAATAAAAGGAAACGAGAAGCCATTAGAGGATTGGACCGATGCCGAACTTGAAGCCTATGACTTAGTTGTAGGTAAAAAAACGGTGGTATGCTTTGCTTCAGGAGTTGAAGTCGTAGGTCGTGTTTCCTATATTGATCGTATGCAGGATAAAGTGGTGCTAATTGGATTCGATGAATGTAGTGTACGCTATCAAGAGCGTATGCTGTTCCAAGCAGAATGGGGGACCTACGATATGGCAGTCGGAGCCGAGATCGTCTCTGTCTATGCAGGAGCTGCTGACCGCGAAAAATTTCAATCGGGTACACATCAACCCTCAGAGACCCAAACCCGTCGTCCCATATACACAGACGTGCAAAAAAGACAGCAGCAGTTGTATCAAATTGTTCGTAACCTACGGATAGAAGAAGGGGCTGAAGAGGAACTGCCAGAGAGCCTGCAAGCTATTAGGCAAGAACTAGATGCCTCTTATCCGAACGATTGGCTACTGCGATTGGAAATTTTAGAAATTATGATGAATCATCATTTCCCAGAAGCGGACTGCCAGCGACTTCACGCCCAAATAAAAGCAATTGGTGATGCTGATCATGAATTAGCTGTTTTGATTGCGAATGGACTGTCTTTGTTGGAAAATAAATAAGAAAATCAGACCGCCGGTGGGATTTCCTATCAGGCGGTCTCAGTTTTGGAATGCAAATGTTCCTCTTGGTACTGTGAATCCAGTCTCGTTCTTTGCTGAAGTCATCGCATATATGACCTTTTCATAAAGACTTCTCACGTCATTGATATTTTGTCAGTTATCTAAATAAAATAGAAGAAGAATGACTCACGTACTGCTGTGAGTTTTGTCACACTTCGTTCACCTGTTATGCAGAACGGAGCATGAATGAATATCTGTGGACTAGAATACATAACAGAAAAAGACTTTTGGGAAATGGGGGCCAATTATGGATACACAAATTACAGTATGGCTAGCATTTGCAGCAGGACTTCTCTCGTTTATATCACCTTGTTGCTTGCCGTTATACCCATCCTTTTTATCTTATATTACTGGGGTTTCGGTTTCAGAGATGAAACAAGGAAAAGCTGTATTTCAGCGACAAGCATTGTTACACACCTTGTTTTTTATTCTAGGTTTCTCTCTTGTCTTTATCGCGCTCGGATTGTCAACCTCATGGATTGGTAGCTTATTTGCATCAAAAAAGGATTTGATTAGGCAACTTGGTGCTATTTTATTAATTTTTATGGGATTAGTAATTACAGGGGTATTAAAGTTTGATTTTATGATGAAAACATGGAAGAAGGACATAAACAATCGTCCGCTTGGGTATACTGGTTCTATCTTGGTGGGAATTACCTATGCTGCTGGCTGGACTCCCTGTGTAGGGCCGATCTTGTCAGGGATCATTACGCTTGGAATGGTGAACCCAGAGAGTGCCCTTACTTATACGCTTGCCTATACGATAGGGTTTGCCCTGCCATTCTTCGTGATGACCTTCTTCATTAGTAAGATAAGCTGGATCATGAAATACTCGGACAAATTAATGAAAATTGGCGGGGGAATCATGGTTCTTTTCGGGATTTTGCTGTACTTTGATAAGCTAACAGATATCTCTATCTACTTAATTAAAATTTTTGGACAGCCTAGTTTATAAAGGAGCTGGATAAAGCATGCGGCAGGTTTTTATCATTCTCAGTTTGCTCGTTCTGGGAGGAGGAGCGATTTACCAAAGCGAGGTCAAAAGTAAATCGCTGCCTACTCCGCAACCAATATTGGGACAGTCTATAAAATCTGAACCACAGCAACAGCATCAAGCGAAAGAGACAACCAAAACTCAAGTACAACAAGAGGTCTCTAGTCAGATAGAGCCAAAAGCCAACCCAACCATTGCGCAAGGGGCTAAAGCTCCTGCCTTTGAACTTCCAAGTATGGATGGAACTAGATACAAGTTTTCGGGACAAAGACAGAAGCCACTGGTTCTGAACTTCTGGGCAAGCTGGTGTGGTCCTTGTAGAATGGAAGCTGCTGACTTACAAAAGTTATATGAAAAAAATAAAGGCAACGTAGATTTTTATGCAATTAATCTGACCAAAACGGATGATTTAGATTCCGTCAAGGGATTTGTAGATACCTATAAGCTGACGATGCCGATTCTCTTCGATCAAGATGAAACAGTAGCAAAGCAGTACCAAATCCTCGCTATCCCAACGACTTTTATTATTGATCCTAATGGGGTTGTTACGTATAAGGTAATGGGATCGATTCAACCGGGCGTGTTTCAGGCAGAGCTAGATAAAGTAGTCAAAGCAAAAAAATAACGATGCTAAAAGACTGCTATTGCAGGATTTCCTAACAAGAAATGAAGAGCGATATATGTTTACAAAGTATCAAGCTGTCCTTTTAAAAAATGATTTCGATCGTTAATAAAACGACAAATATAGTCAGGCTCGGCGTCAAAGACGTTGAGCTTTTCTTTTTTGTGTGGATCAATCTGGAGGTAGGGACGTAGCAGGCGATGGAGAGACTCGATTCGAGGGCCTATATATTCGGGAGTAAACCAGGAATTTAGTATTTCTGCCATTCTATCTTTGTAGAGCTGTCTGTATGTAGAAGTATCTAGTAGACGAGCGCTCAAGGTATTGTATCCGTCTATATCAACAAAATCATAGGCCATTTCTTTTCCATTACAATCTCGCCCCCAGGTGGCGTCATAATCCCATGGAATAATCTCAAATAAACCTGTCCTCGAATTTCGATATAAAGCGTAATTATGAATAAAACCGTCAAAATTTTGGGTGCATACAGCCCCTGCTAGCCAACTTAGATATTGGCTGATATTAAGGTATCGAGCAATGGTTTCTTCAAAATCAGCTCTTGGCGTTGTATTTATGATATAAATCAATTCTTGGAGGAGCTGGATATCCTCCTCTTGGCCATATTTGCGTCGATACCCTGCGTCTAGGCGTGGTTTTACCTCCTCTGTTTTGGGGCTTAACAAGGAAAAATTAGCGTTTCCACTAACAGCGTAGAAAATTGGACCTAGTGGTAGCTGACGCCTTTGTAAAAATAATTCATCGACAGATTCTAATTGAAGATAAAGACCTTCACTAACTCCATTTTTGCATAACACCACAAACGAAGTAGCAGGCGATAAGACACCGAGGAGCTCAAAAAAGGCAAATGACAAGGCATTTCGCATGAACGAGGGGTCCAGCATTTCAGCATTAAGATGAACCTCGCGTTGTCCCTGAAAACGGTTGTCATCAGAAAAATAGAGAGTATAAGACTTTTTCGCCAATTCTCGTGTATGGGCACCTCGATAGGAAAGCTGAATGGGGTACGCTTTCTGCTGGATGGAGAGGAAAGCATCTATGCGAACATCCGCTCTGATATGCTGATCCAAGTAAGCAATACCCTCATCTGAGACAGTTACATAATAAACCTGTGGCAAGGCGTGCGACAGAATTTCCATAGAACCCTTCCTTTCTGCTTTATCTTATGAGGAATACGGGCTCTTGGCGCTATGTTTTATTGAGAATAGATAAAGAAATAGTTCACCTTTTTATTTGCAGGAAATATACATACAAAAGTGAGCAAAATTAGCGACATGAGGTGACAGCATGATCACAATTAGTTTATGCATGATCGTGAAAAATGAGGAAGATAGTTTGGCGAGATGCTTGGATTCTGTGAAGGACCTGGTAGACGAAATCAATATTATTGATACAGGCTCGACTGATGGGACTGTAGAGCTTGCAAAACAGTATACGGATCGCGTTTTTTTCTTTGAATGGATTGACGATTTCTCGGCCGCTCGTAATTTTGCCTTTACGAAAGCAACACAAGAATATATTTTGCATCTGGATGCAGATGATTTCCTCTTGGAGATCGACCGTGAACGGTTACGAACCTTGAAGGAAACATTAGATCCGGCTGTTGACTCAGTCACCATGAAATATCACACTGCCTTTGATGAGTTCGATAATCCTATTATGTCTTTCCGCCGAAACCGTCTGGTGAAACGAAGCAATAATTTCCAATGGATTGGTGCTGTGCACGAGTATTTAGCTGTTTGGGGAAAAATTATCGACAGTGATATTGCTGTGACTCATAAAAAGATTCATCAGCACGAAGGGTATTCGACGCGTAATTTGCGGATTTATGAAAAAAAGCTGGAGCGCGGGGAAGAATTTACCATAAGGGACTTGTATTATTATGCAAATGAACTGCGAGATCATTCTTTTCATGAAAAAGCGATTGAATATTATATCAAAATGCTCGATTCTAAACAGGGCTGGATTGAGGATGAAATCAATGCGTGCTACAAGATCGCAGATTGTTATGTTGCCTTAGGGGATAAAGAGAAGGAATTAGAATATATAATCAAAGCTTTTTCTTATGATACTCCACGAGCTGAGGCTTGCTGCCGATTGGGTCATATCTTTTTTGGCAAAAAGGAATATCTAAAAGCAATTTTTTGGTATGACCTAGCTACTAAGGTCAAAAGACCGGATAGCTGGGGATTTTTTACAGAAGCATGCTGGACGTGGCTTCCGCATATTCAATTATGTGTTTGCTACAATCGCATTGGACAAAATGAAAAAGCCTATGAGCATAACGAACAAGTAGGGAAGTATCGACCAAATGATCCAAAATATTTATTCAATAAAAAGCTAATAGAGGGATTGTTGAATAAGGAGGAGTCAGGTAGCTAACTTCTTTCACAGGAAAAGTGACCTTCTTTCCATCTACTTCATACAATGTGAGAGTTGAGTGAATTTGTAAGTTTTTGGATGGAAAGAAGGGATGTGGAGTGAAGGTAGGAGTAATTGGAACCGGTGTAATGGGCAAGCATCATGTACGTGTCTACTCCTCGCTCAACGATCATTGCCAATTGATAGGGGTTTACGATGCAGACCAAAAACGGGCGCAAGAGGTCGCACGGGAATATGATATACTTTCGTTTTTTACCCTAGATGAACTGTTGGCCCAAGTAGATGCAGTCAGTATAGCCGTTCCAATACCTGCTCATTTTGAGGTAGGAATGGCTTGTATTCGTCATCGGGTGCATATGCTGATGGAAAAACCTCTCACTGCGACTTTAGCAGAAGCCAGTGAGTTGATTGATCGAGCCAAAGAAGCTCAGTTACATTTGCAGGTGGGGCATATCGAGCTGTTTAATCCTGCTATTGGGGTGTTACGCTCTATTTTGGAGGGTGAAGAGGTTGTCGCCATCGATATGCACCGCATGAGTCCGATGGAACCACGTATTCAAGGAATTGATGTGGTATTGGATGCTATGCTTCATGACATATATATTTTGCAGCATTTACAGCCGGGTGCATTAGCTAGGATGCATGCGGTGGGTCAATCTTATCAAGGAGCAATCAAACATGCTGTAGCACTGTTTCAATTCGAATCAGGAGTTATCGCACAAATCACAGCTAGTCATTTAACGGAAGAAAAAGTGCGTACCTTACGAGTAGTAACTAGACAGGCGTTTGTTCAAGCTGATCTACTCGATAAAAAAGTGGTCATTTCCCGTTCTACAAATTTCTTAGAAAAACAAAGTGATGGCTATAGTCAGCAAAACATTTTGGAAAAAGTGATTGTACCTGGGATTGAGCCACTACGGGCAGAGCTAATAGATTTCTTACAAAGCATCACGAAGAAAACGCCCACTTTGGTCTCAGCGGAGTCAGGTATGCAGGCATTGCAACTGGCAACAGAAATTTCCCAACAAATCCAACAAAATCTATCCGGATAAATTGTTGTAAAAAACCTGTAGCAAATGTGCACAGGTTTTTTTGCTGCTGTTAAGCATCATCTCTAACACTTACAGAAAGGATCGCAAAGAGGAGATGCTCACATCCTAGCGAATTGAAACAGAAGAGAATCAATGCTAAAGGAGGAGCAATCATGGCGATTAACTTGCACTCGAAAACAGGGACAGGAATGACCATGCAGCAATTCATGGAAACAATGGAGAAAAATAAAGAGGAATTCTATGGCTGGTATGAGCGATTTTCGTGGGAAACAGAAAAGGAGCATTCCCAAATAGCAGCCACGGTTCAGCAAGCGGGATTGCGAGCCTTCTTATTGTGTGCAGAATGGTGTGGAGACGTTGTGCGGAATGTACCCGTATTGTTTCGTGTAGCAGAAGCTGTTTCTTTACCTGTAGAAGTATTAGTCATGGAGGATCATCTGGATGTGATGGATCAATTTCTAACTATGGGAGGACGAGCTATTCCGGTGTTGATTATTTGCAACAAGGACTCAGATGTGCTTGCTACATGGGGACCACGTCCAGCGCATGTTCAGAAAATTATGACTGAGTTTAAACAGGAAAACCCTGATCGTGAGGCACACGATTATCAAGACAAAATCATGGTGGCTCGTCAGGAAATGCTTGCCCAATATGGAGAGGGGACTGGCTACCAGCAGGTCATTGTGCAAGAATTATCCGATTTATTCCGTCAGATACAATGATTAGCGTCGAGCGTGGTATAATGGGATAGACTGATAAAGACAGCAAGAGGTGAAAAGATGAGACCTTTACAGATATCAGCAGAAACAGCCGTAAAGTTGGCTGAACAGCTTGGAGTACCCTTGGAAAGATTAATGCATATGCCTCAGCATATATTGATGCAAAAGCTAATGGAGATTTCAAAGCAGGAAGTCTCAGAGCAAAAGACAGAATCGGATAGCAAGGAGAAATAAGTAGTCAAAAACGCTCGTCTGGACGAGAAGCGATTACACTTACAAGAGATGCCTATCAAGGCATCTTTTTTCTATTTCAGAAAAAGTGAAAATGGCATATAATGGATATTTACTGAATAGGATAGTATGAGGAAAAATATAGGCTCAGGCTGAGAAAGGGGGAGTTCACACGTGTTGCAAGAATTGGAGACACTTGCTGATCGCATAAATCAAGACCCTTCTACCATTGAGGGATGGTTGGCTGTTTATCAATTTGATGTAAGTGGAGAACGGGGAGGTACCTATCAGATTCGATTTTGTGACAATCAGGTTCAAGTAACGGAAGGAAACTCTAATCAGGCACAATGCACGCTCCAGCTATCTGACACCAATTTTGCAAAGCTCCTACAAAAACAATTGAATCCTACTGCTGCTGTTATGCTAGGTAAAATAAAGATTAAGGGAGATATATCACTAGCTTTACAATTACAGCGCTTATTTGCTTAATGAGAGAATGTTATGAAATACACAGCTTTTATAGGTATAAAAAACGGATAGCTACAGTTAATTTTTAAAGATTAATTGTGGCTATCAAATTTTTTATAAAAAAGTCTTGCTTTTTAATTTAAGTGTATGCTATATTAAAAAAGCCGAAACGGTACTGAAGAAAAACAACAAGCTAGAAAGCGCGTTGTTGACCGTTTAGCTCACATGCGGGTGTGGCGGAATTGGCAGACGCACCAGATTTAGGTTCTGGCGGGCGACCGTGGGGGTTCAAGTCCCTCCACCCGCACCATTTACATACATAACGAAAAGACAAGCTTTCAATATGAAAATGCCGGTGTAGCTCAATTGGTAGAGCACCTGACTTGTAATCAGGGGGTTGTGGGTTCAAGTCCTATCGCCGGCACCATTTTTTTATGGGGAGATAGTGAAGTGGCTAAACACGGCAGACTGTAAATCTGCTCCCTCAGGGTTCGGCGGTTCGAATCCGTCTCTCCCCACCATTTTGGGGTATAGCCAAGCGGTAAGGCAACGGACTTTGACTCCGTCATTCCCAGGTTCAAATCCTGGTACCCCAGCCAACTTTATATTTGCCGGTATGGCGGAATTGGCAGACGCGCGCGACTCAAAATCGTGAGGGAAACCGTGGGGGTTCAAGTCCCTCTACCGGCACTACAATAAAAAAGCGGAATTTACGTTAGATGCGTAGATTACGCTTTTTTCGTTGTCTATTATCATTTTCTAATCTTGGACTACAAGAGAATATATAAAAGGTAATAAACGAGAAATGAGATGTAAAATTATGAAAATAAAAAGTAATCATTTTTCTCACAAAAACACTCTTTTTTCTAAGATGATTTTTAAATAAATAGAATTTTGTCAAAACCTTGACAATGGCGAAAACTAGATAGCTCTAAAGGGCTAAAAGTGATGAATCTCACACCCTTTACAAATGTGGGAATGGTTTAATCAAATCGTAAACAATGCAAATTCCTTTTTGAGGAAAAACTGGATGACAAGGAAGAAAAAGAGAGGAGGTCATCGGATGAACAGCTCCCAAACTCAACCGAATCAAAAGGCAGAGAACGAGAAGCATCAGGAAGGCGAACTAAATTTAAAAGGAACGCTAGCTTCGGTCTTTCTAGTAGGTCTGTTTATCGCAGTGACTTGGTTTGCTGTATTTGGGATTTTTCTAAGCAGGGCGTAGCTGGTATAGAGAGGGAATGAACGGGAGGGTATTTTATGCATTTACACCGCTTTGAAAAAATTTGGCTGATGGTTGGGGGCGCGACGCTTGTACTGTTTTTGATCGTCTTGTCTGTCAATGCCTATGCAATGGGGATGATGCCGCCAAGCCATATGAAAATGATAGACCCAAAAAAGGTAGATGAAACTGCCCCATTTGATAATCTAGGACTTCATAAAACTGGTGATAATGAATACGATCTTGTCATGACATCATTTATTTTTACTTTCCAACCTAATCAAATTGAAGTTCCAGTCGGTGCCAAGGTTAAATTTGTCGTAACGAGCAAAGACGTGGTACACGGCTTCGAGATACCAAAAACAAATGTCAACATCATGGTGTTACCTGGTCACATCAGCGAAGTCACTCACACATTTGACAAGCCAGGAACGTACTTAATTCTCTGTAATGAATATTGTGGCGCTGGTCACCAGTTAATGGCAGCTACAATTGTTGTGAAGTGATGCAGAAAGGTAGTGACGATAAAGTATGGTAGCGCAATTAAAGGAATATCATAAAACACAACCGGTGGTAAAAGTAGACGCCGCAGCTGCAAAACTTTCGTTGGCGCATATTTATGTGGCGTATATTGGTTTTGCTATCGCCATTTTGTGCGGCTTGCTTCAAGGTCTGGTACGGGGCGGGGTTATAACCTTGCCATCTTGGTTAGGCTATTATCAGGTTTTAACAGCACACGGGGTATTATTGGGTCTAGTTTTTACAACATTCTTTATTATAGGATTTTTCATCTCAGGTTGTGCTCGCACATCAGAGGGAAAGCTGACACCTTTAGCTTTAAAGTTGGGTTGGATTGGTTGGCTTCTCATGACGGTGGGTACAGCGATGGCAACAGTAGCGATTCTATCCAATGAAGCCTCGGTTCTGTATACATTCTATGCACCAATGAAAGCGTCTCCACTGTTCTATATTGGGTCAGCCTTACTAGTCGTAGGTAGCTGGATGGGCGGATATTCGATTTTTGCGAATTACATTCATTGGAGAAAAACAAATAAGGGAAAAACATCTCCCCTATTTCAATTCATGGCTGTTTCTACCATGATTTTGTGGCAGATTGCAACATTAGGGGTGGCAGCAGAGGTCTTGCTACAGCTCATTCCATGGTCTCTTGGCTGGGTACCAGAAGTGAATGTCCTGCTAAGCCGTACGCTCTTTTGGTATTTTGGTCACCCACTTGTCTATTTCTGGTTAATGCCTGCTTATGTCTGCTGGTATGTTAATATTCCAAAAATAATCGGTGGTAAAGTATTTAGTGATTCGCTCGCACGTTTATCTTTTATTCTGCTTATTCTATTCTCCATTCCTGTAGGCTTTCATCACCAGTTAATGGAGCCAGGTATTTCAGATAAATGGAAAATGCTACATGTAATCTTGACTTTAACCGTAGTATTCCCTTCGCTTATGACGGCATTTTCGCTATTTGCCGTATTTGAAACATCAGGACGTAAAAAGGGTGCAAAGGGCTTGTTTGGCTGGTTTTCGAAATTGCCTTGGAAGGATGCGCGTTTCTTTGCCCCTATGCTGGGGATGCTTGCTTTCATTCCAGCGGGTGCAGGTGGAATTATTAATGCGAGTAACCAGATGAACGCAGTGGTGCATAATACAATCTGGGTTACAGGTCACTTCCATTTAACGGTCGGAACTAGCATTGCGCTCACTTTCTTTGGTATTACGTATTGGTTATTGCCAAATTTAACAGGGCGCAAAATGACCCCTGCCTTGCATCGTGTAGGAATTTTACAAGCAGTCATGTGGTCGGTTGGGATGTTACTCATGTCAGGTGCGATGCACTATCTTGGGCTGCAGGGTGTGCCGCGCCGTACGGATTACACTACTTACTTTGACAATGCGGAGGCTCTAAGCTGGATACCTCCCCAACAGTTAATGGGCTTTGGCGGTGCTATCCTATTCTTTGCAGGGATACTGATGGTAGGAATTTTATTTTATCTCATCTTTAAAGCACCAAAAGGCGAGGAGGATTATCCAATTGCTGAATCCCAAGAATCAGTGGAACGTACTCCAAAAATTTTAGAGCGCTGGTCTTTATGGCTGGGTATCGCCGTATTTTTGATTATCGTTGCTTATGCATATCCGATCTACCAATTGATTGATCATGCACCACCTGGATCAAAACCGTTTATCACGTGGTAAAAATAAAAACCATCTGCGGTATGCTTCCTTTTCTAAAAAGGAGTATGCGTGTAGATGGTTTTTTATTATGAGAAAATAAAAAAGGCTGTGGATCATATCAATTTGGCCCAGAGCATGGAGGGTTTTGGGCTGTAAAAAGCAAGGATACATCAGCTATAATTTGTTGTGGCAGGTGTTAATAAATACAAGGGGTTAATTTTTACTTGTAAATGTAGTAAAATATACGTTTGAAGAAGAAAATGCATATTAAAGGATGAGATTGAATGATAAGTACAAATGGTGTTACCCTGCGATATGGGAAACGCGCTTTGTTTGAAGATGTAAATATCAAGTTCACACCTGGTAACTGCTATGGATTAATTGGGGCAAATGGAGCTGGTAAGTCTACATTTTTGAAGATTTTATCCGGCGAAATTGAACCAAACAACGGAGAGGTTATTTTAACTCCTGGAGAACGTCTTGCCGTTTTAAAGCAAAATCATTATGAGTTCGATGAATGCGAAGTCTTGAAAACGGTAATGATGGGTCATAGAAGATTGTGTGATATCATGGAAGAGAAAAATGCTCTGTACATGAAAGAAGATTTCTCTGAAGCAGACGGGATTCGTGCGTCTGAATTGGAAGGAGAATTCGAAGACTTGAATGGTTGGCAAGCAGAATCTGATGCCGCTGCTCTATTGATTGGTCTGGGAATTCCTGCTGAATTCCATGATAAGAAAATGCTAGAGCTTGACGGAAATCTGAAAGTTCGTGTCTTGCTGGCACAAGCATTGTTTGGTAACCCAGACATCCTTCTACTCGATGAGCCTACCAACCACTTGGACATCGAATCCATTCGTTGGCTAGAAAACTTCTTAGCTAATTATGAAAATACTGTTATTGTTGTATCCCATGACCGTCACTTCTTAAACCAAGTATGTACGCATATTGCTGATATTGACTTTGGTAAGATTCAAATGTATGTGGGGAACTACGATTTCTGGTATGAATCTAGCCAGCTAGCTCTTAAGTTAATGAGAGAGCAAAATAAGAAAAAAGAAGAGAAAATTAAAGAATTGGAAAGCTTTATTGCGCGCTTTAGCGCCAATGCTTCTAAATCAAAACAAGCAACCTCTCGTAAGAAGATGTTGGATAAAATTTCGTTGGATGATATCAAGCCTTCCAGCCGCCGTTATCCATTTATTAACTTCAAGCCGGAGCGAGAAGCAGGTAAAAATATTTTGGAAATAGAAGGCTTATCCAAGACTCTTGAAGGTGAAAAGCTTTTCGAAAATATACACCTTATTATCAACAAGGGTGATAAGATAGCGCTAGTGGGCCCAAATGGTCACGTAAAAACAGCCTTGTTCCAAATTTTAATGGGTGAAATGGAAGCAGACAGTGGAACATTCTCTTGGGGTGTTACAACCACTCAGGCATATTTCCCGAAAGATAACTCTGAGTACTTTGATGGATGCGATTTATCCTTGGTTGATTGGTTGCGTCAATACTCCAAAAATCAAGACGAGACATTCTTGCGCGGCTTCTTAGGCAGAATGCTGTTCTCTGGCGAAGAAGCACTGAAAAAAGCTAATGTTTTGTCCGGTGGAGAGAAAGTGCGTTGCATGCTGTCCAAAATGATGATGGTGGGCGGAAATGTTCTCCTATTAGATGAGCCTACTAACCACTTGGATTTGGAATCTATTACAGCATTAAATAATGGTTTAATTGAATATGATGGTACGATGCTGTTTGTTTCTCATGACCATCAGTTTGTTCAAACCATTGCCAACCGGATCATTGAGATTACTCCAAATGGTATCATTGATAAAATGATGACATACGATGAATATCTGGAAAGCGAAGAAATCAAACAGCTTCGCGAAAAATTGTACAGCGAGTAATGAAAAAGAAAAGAGGGTTAACCAATCAAGGTTAACCCTTTTACTAAAAGCTGGAGGGCATCAATGACGACGTTGCACGGTATCTGGTTACCAGATGCTTTTTTTCTTTTCTGTTTGCGCGGCGGCGAGATTGTACCCGTCAGTAATTGGATGGAACAATTGTCGACCGAACAACAGATGAAATTGATGAAGTCTGGAAAAGTGGGCATCCGTACCTTTCAAGTTCCATATTGGTTTGATCAAGGGGAGTATTACCCGTCCAATAAGCCAAAATTGATGGTACAACAGATTAATGGACTAAGTATAGCTATGAAGGAAGCTTTACCATTCCTGTGGCAAACAGACGAAGCAATGCTACAGCATAGCGGTTTTTTGCTAGGTGATAGCTTGCATTACTACCAAAAGGTAGCTCAATTTGCCCTGCAAATGCTATGGCATGCAAATATCCGGCCGGGTGTTAAGGTACGTAAAGGAAAACGGTACGGCTATGCAGAAGCAGACGCTATTTGGGATGTAGATTTGACCAAGGAAGAAGTGCGCACATTTTCACACACCTTGGCGCTTGCAATGCCGGCTATCTGTCGAGCGTATGACCCACAGAAGACAGGTGGAAGCGACATTATGACAGATCCGCACAACATTCAGGCGGATTTTTTACAAAATGCAATACAAACTACGATACATGACTGGCTGGATATGGAAAGCGAAGAGCTGCGACAACAGCTCAGCAAGGGGAAGGGAGATTTCTCCTTGCAATGGCTACGGGGATTACTAACTCGGATAACGGAGCCTATTGAGGGTACAACGAAGGAGCTGCAAAGCTTTAAACAGCAAGTAGATTTGTGGACAAAAGGAGAAGGACGTAACAAGCGGGATTGTGTGGGACAGTATGCAATGCGCCTATACTTACGTCTGGAACCACCTCAGCAGATCGAAGTAGAAGCAGAAGAGTCCATTTTTACATTGCATGTGTATCTACAACCTGTCACAGAACCATCTCGGCTTATTTCAGCTAAGGATATCTGGTTAGGGTCTGGTGAGGCTACAGCCTTTTTCGGAAAGGATCTGGGTAGGGCTCAAGAATTCTTGCTGGAGCAATTGGGATGCGCGTCGATACTAATGCCAGCGTTAGAAGAAACGCTACGCCAAGCATTAGTGGAGCAAATACAGCTTCCTGTGCAAGAGGCCTTTCATTTTTTACAAGAGATAGCTCCACGGTTGCAGGCAGAAGGAGTTGGTGTTCAATTACCTTCTTGGTGGGTAAAGCGTGGACGCAAACGACTAGGCTTAAAGCTTAGAGTTAAGCAGGATCACTCACTCTATGCAGCGGATTCCTCTGCTGTTATTCATCGTTTAGGCTTACATGAAATCGTTCGTTTTGATGCGAAAGCAGCTTTAGGTGACCAGGAAATCAGCTTGGCCGAACTGGAGAAAATTGCCGATTCAAAGCTCCCTTTTATCCAATTACGCGGGGAGTGGACTGAGGTAAATCAGGAATCGGTTAAACGGATGCTGCAATATTTAAAACAGGCTGAGCAAGATGAAATCACGCTGCATGATATGCTTTACTTAATGGCTGAGATGGAAGCAAGTGATGAATGGGAAGATCTCCCTGTAGTTGATTTCGAACTTCCTACAGCTCTTGATGACTTATTACATGGACGACTTGAACAGAATTTAGATCATATTGACACCCCCATGGGACTGCAAGGAGTATTGCGTCCTTACCAAAAACGTGGGTATGCTTGGCTTCAGCTTATGTCCAAATTAGGCTTTGGCGTCTGTTTGGCAGATGATATGGGTCTAGGAAAAACCATTCAGATGATTACAGTTTTGATGGCGGAGAAGCTATCTGCACCGGCTATAATCGTGTGCCCGACCTCATTGATGAATAATTGGAGTAAAGAGATAGAGAGATTTGCCCCAACACTACGGGTGTATACGCACCATGGACCAGAACGCTTGCATCAAAATGAACTGCAAGCAAAAGTAGCTGAACATGATGTTGTGATTACATCTTATTCCTTAGTCAACCGTGATTTAGCTGATTTAATGGAAATCAAATGGTCCTATTTGGTGTTAGATGAGGCTCAGAATATCAAAAACAGTAAAAGTAAACAGGCGAGAAGCGCCATGAAAATACATGCTCAGCATCGAATTGCGATGACGGGTACACCAATTGAAAATCGGCTAAGTGAGCTTTGGTCGATCTTCCAGTTTTTAAATCCCGGTTATTTAGGCACTTTAACGCAATTTCGTACACAATTTACGTTGCCTATTGAACGGTATCGCGAGCAGGAGCGGATGGAATCTCTGCGAAAATTAGTAAAGCCCTTTATTTTGCGGCGGTTGAAAACAGACCCTACCATTATTGTGGATTTACCAGAAAAAATTGAAAGCAAAACGTATTGCACACTGTCAGAGGAACAGGCTAGCTTGTATCAAGCAGCCGTTAATCATATGATGCAAAAAATCAATTCGGTAGAAGGAATGCAACGTCGTGGATATGTTCTTGCTACGTTAACCCATCTTAAACAAATCTGTGACCATCCAGCCCTCTATTTACACCAGTCTGCCGATCATTTAGAGCGTCGTTCTGGTAAGGTACGGCGGGTAACCGAACTTGTTCACGATATAATGGAACAGCAGGAGGCCGTGTTGCTGTTTACGCAATATGTAGACATGGGGAGCATGCTTGCAAAGCATTTTCGTGAGGTTTTACAAGAGGAGGTTCTCTTCTTACATGGAGGAATTAGTAAACAAGACCGTGATGATATGATAGATCGCTTTCAGTCTGGTATGGGACCGCGAATCTTTATTTTGTCATTAAAAGCTGGCGGTGTCGGTCTTAACCTAACCAGAGCAAATCATGTGATTCATTTTGATCGGTGGTGGAATCCTGCTGTCGAAAACCAGGCAACCGATCGGGCATATCGCATTGGGCAAAAGAAAAATGTACATGTCCACCGATTAATTTGTCAGGGAACGCTAGAGGAGCGCATTGATCAGTTAATGGAATCAAAGCGGGAATTGGCAGAGCAGGTGATCCACTCTGGTGAACAATGGATTACCGAGTTATCCGCAAATGAGCTACACTCCTTATTTGAGCTACGTGAGGATTTGATCTGCCAAGAGGAGGATGATTTGTTGTGAAGCCGCAAAAATCGAACGTACAGATTGAGTGGATCGCTCGCTTGAAGGAATTGATTCGAAAAGCAGGTGGGGCACAGCGAAATCAGCGTGGACGTACGAAAGCCAAAGAAGGTGGAGTATTAGAGTGGAGAGCCGTTGAGGCTGGTATAAAAGCAAAAGTGACAGGGGCAAATCAGGTGCACTACACGGTCTCACTTAGCCCCAAAAAAACGGTGCATGTAGGGCGTGAAAAAGCATTGGACTTAATCAGACAGTCGCCTCTTTTTACAGCTCAGCTATTAGGCGGGACATTTTCTGGGGAAATGGCTGCTCATTTCGCCGATCAAAAAATAGAGGTTCTTCCAGACTCACTAGAGGAATGGAATGCTCACTGTAGTTGTCCAGATGTGGTTGGTTATTGCAAACATGTATATGCTCTGTATTATCAACTGCTCGCTGAAGCGGAAGAGGACCCATTTGTATTTTTAGCATTTCTTGGGCTACAGCGTGGTGATATTATAGGTGGATTTCGGGAGCAGTGGTTGCCACACAGTAAAGCCTATTCGGGAGAGGGAATGGGCCAACAGGAAATTACGAGTCTACCAGAGCCGACCAATCCGTCTGAATTGCTACATACAGGTATAGACGAGGAAGTGGGTGCTGTGTTTTTACGCAGAGCGGTTGACCATGGCACCTTTTTTCAGACCGCCCCTCATTTTTCTGCGATGACAAATTCTTTTACGCAAGAAAATATACTACCTGAGCAATTGCTTCTAATCTGGGGACCGCCTGCATTTGCCGTCCGCAAAGAAGCCATGATGATTGGAGCCCTACAAGAAGTGTATCGGGTTGTGAGTAAGAAGGCTGGAGAGGAGATAGCTACTTTGCCATGAAAGTGTTTGCGATAAAAGTACCCGATACGTTTTCAGAGGCGGTGTATCGGGAGTTGCTCTCTCTGCTCCCGTTGGACCGTCAGGAAAAAGTAAATCGTTACCTTAAAACGGAGGATAAATGGCGCTCCTTGCTTGGGGAGGTGCTGGTACGGATGCAATTGGCTCAACGAATGGGGATTTTGCCAGAAGAGATTCGCTATGAGACCAATCCATACGGAAAGCCCTTTGTTACGGGAGAAGGTGCGTGCGAATTTAATGTGTCGCATTCAGCTAGCTGGATAGTTGCTGCTTTTAGTGCCAGTCCAATTGGTATTGATGTTCAACAAATCAAACCCATTAATCTACAAATTGCTGACCGATTTTTTTCTGAACAAGAGCGTCAGAATTTGTTCCAGCTCCCTGAGGCGAACCAAATAAAAGGTTTTTTTAGTTATTGGGCGTATAAAGAAAGCTATATAAAAGCCGTGGGGAAGGGACTCTCACTGCCGCTTGATTCTTTTACGATTCAGCAGGAGTCTTTAGACAGAGCGACGGTATACACTGATAACATACCGACTGGTTATCATTGTAGAGCCTATCACGTAGATGAGATGTATAAAGTTGCCGTATGTACAAAGCAGGATCAATTTTGTGAGGAAATTACAATTGTAGAAATAGAAGAGTTGACCAGCAAGCTCTTACAAGCATAAATGGAAAAACAAGAGGAAAGGGTTATCACATGTTTATGGGATAACCCTTTTTTGTCGAATAAAGTCTCAAACTCTCTATTTTTGTTTACAAAGTTTCGAAAATTACGATAATATTTATAGATATTGAGCATAAGGTAAAACTATCACCCCTATTTGTAGGATATGAAGGAGGTTTTCCCATGATTTATGCAAATCCGAATCAATCAGGAGCCAAGGTAGCGTTTAAAAGTAGATACGATAATTATATAGGTGGTAAATGGGTAGCGCCTACTCATGGAGAATATTTTGAAAATGTTACTCCCATTACAGGTAAAGTCTTTTGTGAAATAGCCAGATCGAGTGCTGAAGATATTGAGCTTGCACTTGATGCAGCTCATGCGGCGAAGGAAGCGTGGGGCCGTACTTCTCCAGCAGAACGCGCAAACATTTTAAATAAGATAGCTGATCGAATAGAGGCTAACCTAGAGATGCTTGCGGTAGCTGAAACATGGGAAAATGGAAAACCTGTGAGAGAAACGCTAGCAGCAGATATTCCACTTGGAGTTGATCATTTCCGTTATTTTGCAGGTTGTTTACGCTCGCAGGAAAGCTCAATCAGTCAAATTGACCATGACACTGTTGCCTATCATTTTCATGAGCCACTTGGTGTAGTTGGGCAAATTATACCTTGGAACTTCCCGTTGTTAATGGCTATATGGAAGCTAGCACCGGCACTCGCAGCAGGTAATTGCGTGGTGCTCAAGCCAGCCGAGCAAACACCGGCCTCAATCCTAGTGCTCATGGAATTAATCGGTGATTTATTACCTCCAGGGGTAGTTAATGTGGTCAATGGTTTTGGGTTAGAAGCAGGTAAACCGCTCGCCTCTAGTAATCGTATTGCTAAGGTTGCGTTTACAGGTGAAACGACTACAGGAAGACTGATCATGCAATATGCTTCACAAAATATCATTCCTGTGACATTGGAGTTAGGTGGTAAATCGCCAAATATATTCTTTGCAGACGTATGCGCAAAGGATGATGCGTTTTTAAACAAGGCAATTGAAGGATTTGTCTTGTTTGCGCTCAATCAAGGAGAGGTTTGCACATGCCCATCCCGTGCGCTTATTCAGGAATCTATCTATGATCAATTTATGGAGAAAGCACTTGCACGGGTAGCTTCTATCAAACAAGGAAATCCATTGGACACAGAAACGATGATTGGTGCTCAGGCCTCCTTTGAGCAAGTAGAAAAAATTCTGTCCTATTTAGAAATAGGAAAAGCTGAAGGGGCAGAGTGTCTAATCGGTGGAGAACGAAATATGCTGGGAGGAGAGTTGAAAGAAGGATATTATGTTAAGCCGACTGTGTTTAAAGGACACAATCGAATGAGAATCTTCCAAGAAGAGATTTTTGGCCCGGTAGTGAGCGTGACGACATTCTCCGATCCTGAGGAAGCATTGTCGATTGCAAATGACACTTTATATGGACTAGGGGCAGGTGTATGGACACGGGATATCAACCAAGCATACCGTTTTGGACGTTCTATTGAAGTGGGACGCGTGTGGACGAATTGCTATCATGCCTATCCAGCACATGCGGCCTTTGGCGGGTATAAAGTATCTGGAATCGGACGCGAAAATCATAAAATGATGCTGGCACATTATCAGCAAACTAAAAATATCCTAGTAAGCTACAGTGACCAAGCACTCGGGTTCTTTTAAACAAGCATGGTAAAAGAATAGCCAAACAACATGAGATGAGGGGATATCATGGGAATGCAGCCAAAGGTGTTGGCAACAGAAGCTGCGCTTGCTTTAATCGAAAAGCTTACAGCCAAATATGGTCCCCTCTTGTTTCATCAATCTGGGGGCTGTTGCGATGGTAGTTCTCCGATGTGTTATCCTGTGGGGGAACTATTAATCGGCGATCATGATGTACTGCTTGGAGAGATTGGAAATACGCCTTTTTATATGAGTGAAGCCCAGTATGAATATTGGAAGCACACCCAACTGATTATTGATGTGGTTCCTGGACGCGGAGGAATGTTTTCGTTGGAGGGACCAGAGGGTGTTAGATTTTTAACACGCTCTAGATTGTTTACAGAAGAATAGGATTTGTTATACAAAGAGAAATGCTAATGATTAGTAAGTAGGATTTAGATAGTAAAAGGCTTGATCGTATGAACGATCGAGTCTTTTTTTGTTGGAATGAGATATCAGATGATTCTTTTTGTACAAAAAAATCCTTCAGTTTGTCCATTGTCATTATGGAAGCTAGTGGACTATAATCATAAAAGTGAAAATGAGAATCACTTTCATTAAATTGTAAGATCAGGAGGAGTTTCTTCCCATGGTCACGTGGAAGAAGCCATTTGGTCATGCATTTGTACATATCAGTACCCATTTACATATTACATTGATGAAAAGGTGGCACGAATGAGTCAAAAGGCCAATGTAAGTAAAGCAGTTACAGAGCTCGATCACATCAATGTGAGATCTCGTCCTTGGGCAGTTACATTGATCATAATCGGTGGTTTGAGCTTGCTTGTATTAGCAATTATTTTATCCGTTTCCTTTGGGGCAGCCGATATTCATTTTTTCGTTGTCTGGGAATCTATTTTTGCTTTTAATCCAGAAATGACCCAGCATCAGATCATCCAGGAGCTTCGCTTGCCACGGGTACTTGGAGGAGCTATGGTGGGGGCTTGTTTCGCTGTTGCAGGAGCAATTATGCAAGGAATGACCCGTAATCCATTAGCAGATTCTGGCTTGTTGGGGATTAATGCTGGAGCTGGTTTTGCTCTGGCACTTTGTTTTGCCTTCTTTCCAGGTCTGCCATTTATGTATTTGATCATGTGGTCGTTTCTTGGTGCAGGCTTAGGAGCCGGAATGGTATACGGGATTGGCTCGCTGGCTAAAGGGGGATTAACACCAGTTCGTCTTGTGTTAGCAGGTGCAGCATTAAGTGCCTTATTATCGGCACTTAGCGAAGGGATTGCCCTATATTTTCGCATCGGTCAGGACTTAGCATTTTGGTATGCTGGGGGCGTGGCAGGGACGAAGTGGGTACAGCTTCAGATTATGTTTCCTTGGATTGCTGTTTCTATTATAGGTGCGATTGCTTTATCGCGTTCCATTACCATGCTTAGTCTAGGTGAGGATGTTGCAAGAGGACTTGGTCAGAAAACTCTCTTGGTAAAGCTGATGGGGACTCTTCTTGTATTGATTCTAGCAGGTGCTGCGGTGTCGATCGTCGGCGCGGTAGGTTTTGTTGGGCTTATTATCCCTCATGTAACCCGTTATATAGTGGGTGTCGATTATCGCTACATCATTCCATGCTCAGCTATACTTGGAAGTTTACTAGTGGTATTCGCTGATTTAGCTGCTAGAATGATTAACCCTCCCTTTGAGACCCCGCTTGGTGCCTTAATCGCCCTGATAGGTGTTCCGTTCTTTCTCTATCTGGCACGTAAGGAAAGGAGGGAGCTGTAAGCTATGCAAAGTGTAACAGCTACGAAAACAGAACGGCTTAAATCAAAACATGGGTTCACGGCGATCGCTATCTTAAGCATTTTGATTGTCATTGCCTTTATTTTCAGTATGAATACAGGATTTATCCGATTGTCTCCACTGGAGCTACTACAGACGCTGTTTGGAGCAGGTACAGATAAGCAGAATCTAATTCTGTTTGAATTTCGCCTTCCACGTATCGTGATTTCGCTCTTGATTGGGGCGGGCTTATCTGTGTCAGGCTGTGTGATGCAGGGAATCTCGCGTAATGCATTAGCTGATCCTGGTATTCTCGGTATAAATGCGGGTGCTGGTTTAATGGTAATGCTATTTATTTCTTTTTACCCAACAACAGCAGCTGCGCCGATCTTTTTATTACCTGTTCTAGCTTTTATTGGTGCAGGCTTGACTGCGGCGCTTATCTACTCACTTGCCTACAAGCGATATGAGGGGCTTTCAACCACGAGACTGTTACTTAGTGGGATTGCGGTTGCTGCAGGGATAAGTGCTGCCATGATCGTTTTGACACTAAAAATCAGCCCGGAGAAATATCAGTTTGTAGCAACATGGTTAGCAGGGAGTATATGGGGAACTGACTGGAAGTTTGTGTTGTCTTTACTCCCGTGGATTTTACTATTACTACCATACGTGTACTATAAGGCACGAGTCATGAACGTGCTAACCCTTGGTGAGCAAGCTGCTGTCGGACTTGGCGTATCTGTGTCAAGGGAACAGCTAGCGTTGATAGCTGCGGCAGTCGGACTTGCTGGTTCTTGTGTCGCAGTAAGTGGGGGAATTGGCTTTGTAGGGCTAATTGGTCCGCATCTGGCACGGAGATTGGTTGGTCCACGACATCAGATATTGATTCCCACGGCAGCT
This sequence comes from Brevibacillus halotolerans, assembly GCF_026891775.1. Lineage (NCBI taxonomy): Bacteria > Bacillati > Bacillota > Bacilli > Caryophanales > Paenibacillaceae > Brevibacillus > Brevibacillus halotolerans. Next base: position 236,504 of record NZ_JAPTNK010000003.1, on the reverse strand, counting down.
CTAGCTGGAGCATTGCTTGTCATCACGGCAGATACGATTGGAAGATGGATGCTACAGCCATCAGAAATACCGACTGGAATTGTGGTAGCTGTTATTGGAGCACCTTATTTTCTCTATCTGTTGGCGCGATCGAAAGCATAGCATGACGATCTACATACTTTGGTGATGAAGACAAAGAAGGGGGCTCTATTGAAAAATATGATAAAACGTTTCTTTGCCTATTATGTTCCTTATAAGAAATTGTTTATGCTGGACTTTGGATGCGCGGTCTTTGCAGGTTTATTAGAGCTTTGTTTCCCACTTGCAGTTAATTATTTTGTTGACGATCTGTTGCCAGGCGGGAAATGGGATATTATTTTATGGGCATCGCTTGGCTTGCTAGGCATTTATGCCTTGAATACTTTTTTACTCTATATTGTGAACTATTGGGGGCATACGCTGGGTATCAACATTGAGACCGATATGCGTAAGAAACTATTCGATCATATACAGAAGCTGTCATTTCGTTTTTTTGATAACAACAAAACAGGCCATCTGATGTCGAGATTAACCAATGACATGAATCAAATTGGCGAGATGGCCCATCATGGACCAGAAGATTTGTTCATAGCGCTGATGACCTTGATAGGTTCCTTTACGTTAATGTTACTGATCCATTGGAAACTGGCTGTGTTTACCTTTGTGGTCATTCCGATCATTATTTGGTTTGTTGTTTACTTTAACAAAAAAATGACTGAAGCCATTCACCAATTGTTTACTGATATTGGAGATTTTAATGCGCGAGTAGAGGACAATGTTGGTGGCATTCGTGTTGTGAAAGCTTTTTCAAATGAGGAGCATGAGAGAAAGAAGTTTGCCGTAAATAATAGTAGATTTCGTGTAACGAAGCTAGTCTCCTATAAGCTTATTGCCAAAAATGGATCGATTAGTTATATGATGATGCGATTTATAACAGTTTTTGTGATGGTATGCGGCACATGGTACGTCATTAATAATGAACTTACGTACGGTGAATTTATCGGCTTTTTGCTCTTAACCAATGTCTTTTTCCGACCAATTGAGAAAATTAACTCGATCATTGAGAGTTACCCGCAAGGATTTGCCGGATTCAAACGGTACGTTGAATTGCTAGATACGGAACCCGACATCATGGATGCACCGCATGCAGTTGAAATGGGTGCATTTAGAGAGGCAATCCGTTTTGAAAATGTTTCGTTTGGGTATGAGAATCAAACAAAGGTACTAAATAACGTTCAGTTAATCATTAACAAGGGAGAGACAGTGGCCTTTGTGGGGCCATCTGGGGCGGGGAAAACAACCCTGTGCAGCTTACTCCCGCGCTTTTATGAAGTACAAGCTGGAAGAATTGTGATTGACAACGTGGACATTCGCGATCTTAAGCAAGAATCCTTACGCAGACAAATTGGGATTGTACAGCAGGACGTATTCCTATTTTCGGGGACCATTCGTGAAAATATCCTATACGGAAAGCTGCATGCCACAGAGGATGAGATATGGGAGGCAGTTAAAAGAGCAAGGCTTGATGAATTTATTCTGGCTCAACCAGATGGATTGGATACGGCCATTGGAGAGAGGGGTGTTAAGCTTTCAGGAGGACAGAAGCAAAGGCTCTCCATAGCCCGCATTTTTATAAAAAATCCACCAATTCTAATTCTTGACGAAGCCACCTCTGCATTGGATACGGAGACGGAGGTTGCTATTCAGCAGGCGTTGACCGAGCTGTCAGAAGGAAGAACTACGCTAGTGATTGCTCATCGTTTAGCAACGATTAAAAATGCTGATCGAATCGTAGTAGTAGCGGATCAGGGAATTATCGAACAGGGAAGTCACCAACAGCTACTATCGGTGGGAGGCATATACAGTAGACTGCATGAAGCACAGTTTGGAACGTAAAGATTCTATTATTTCTTCAATATCTGTTTGCTACCCGATTTATGTGTGGGATGAAAATGACTAGAAGGTTGGAGATAGGGATATGACTGAACAGTTAGAGCTATATGATGTAACGATTATTGGAGGAGGCCCGGCTGGGATGTATACCGCTTTTTACAGTGGTATGCGTGATCTAAAAACAAAATTGATCGAGGCAAAGCCGGAGCTTGGGGGGCGGATGCTCATTTATCCAGAGAAAATGATCTGGGATGTTGGTGGTATGACCCCGATTTTATGTGAAAAATTAATCGGACAATTGGAACAGCAGGCTAGAACATTCGACCCAACAATCGTACTAGGCCAACAAATTACGGGGCTTTCTCGCCAAGAAGACGGAACGTTTATTCTTACCGCTGCAACTGGTGAGAAGCACCATACGCGCACCATTATTCTAGCAATTGGGTACGGTATATTGACCATGCAAAAGCTAGAGATTGAGGGAGCCGACCGTTACGAGGTCACAAACCTACATTATACCGTTCAAGAATTAGAGGTGTTCCGAGGCAAGCGAGTGCTTATTTCGGGTGGCGGTAACTCTGCCGTAGACTGGGCGAACGAATTAGAACCAATTGCTGAAAAAGTAACGATTGTCCACAGACGTGATCAATTTGGAGGACATGAAAAAAACGTTTCCATTATGAGAGAATCTTCTGTCGATATCCGGACACCTTATGCAGTTACACAGCTTCATAGTAATGGAGAGAGCATAGAGCAGGTAACGATTACTCATATGGAAACAGAAGAGACCGAGCGTATCGAGGTGGATGCTGTGATCGTTAATCATGGACTCAAATGTGATTATGGACCGCTAGTCGAATGGGGACTAGAAATGAAGGATGAGCTGGCGGTTGTGAATGGAAAGCTGGAAACCAATATACCTGGTATTTTTGCGGCTGGTGATTTCATCAATTATGATAGTAAAGTTCGGCTAATTGCTGGGGCATTTACGGATGGAGCACTTGCTTTGAACAGTGCGAAGCTGTATATAGACCCAGAGGCACCAAAAGTGGCATACGTTTCTTCGCACAATATTCGCTTTAAAGAAAAGAACAAGCAACTGGGACTGGATGATGATAATTATCGCAACGTATGATAATTGAATTTTCAGCAATGCTTGGAGGATAGTTACACGGGAAAACATTTGAATCATCTTGTAAACAGAAAGCAGATAGACACCAATAGGGAGTGTCTATCTGCTTTTTGATGTATCGACAAAAAAGTACTGCTAAGCAATCAGGTCAATTCGTATGATTTATGATACGGCTAAAAAACTAGAGCTAACTACACAATGAGCTGGGGGAGAGTTTCAAGCAACCACTCTCTTGTCATCGCATCTGCATAATTCCATCTCTCTGCTTCTGCCAAATATACGTATCCATTGCGAACCGCCGGGAGCCTTTTCCATAAAGAGGTGTCCATTAATGCAGCTGTAGCTTGTCTAGACTCTGAATTAGTGGATAAAAGCATGAAAATCCGATCACCAGCATATTGTGGCAAGTCTTCCTCCGAGATTTCCATAAAACCTGAACCTGAATCCAGGATTTCTTGTATTTTGGGTACTGGTTGAAAGCCTAGCGGATGATAAAGTGCTGATGAAAGACCTGTAGTCCCCATGACATACAAATGCTTGCCATGTTCATAGAGAAAGACGGAGGCGGTTTCTCCGGGGGTTATTTTTGAACGTAGCTGCTGCCACATACTAGTAGCTTTTGTATCATACCAGTCTAACCATTTTTGTGCCTCTTTCTTCTTATCTAATATTTTGCCGAGAGTTTGAATACGTTCAGCAAGTGGTGCAAATGAATTAAAGGTAACCGTAGGGGCAATCCGCGAAATTTTTTTATATTCATTTTCGTCAGCATTAGCGAAAATAATCAAATCCGGCTTGAGAGCCATCGTTTTTTCAGGATTAATAGGCAAGCCGATATCCTGTACCTCAATTCCCCGATCTTTATAGATGGGGTGATCCACTAAAACATAACCTCCACCGACAGCCTTCACGCCTAAAGCTAGCAAATCCCCATATGTTTCGCCATGATAAATGATGCGTTTTGGATGCGTGGGAATGTTAACCTCATGACCTGTCCAGTCCTTAATAGCCTTCCCACGCCGCATCATCAGAGCATACTGCTTCGGAGCAATCCCCGTCATTTGGCGAAAGCGACGGTTGAAATAATACTCATCTGAGAACCCGACTTGGGAAGCAATATCGCGCAGGGGACTGTTGGTATGAGTTAATAATTCCTTCGAATGGTTAATGCGTAGTTCGGTTAAAAAGTCTAGTGGTTTCTTCCCTGTTAATTCCTGAAAGATCGTTGTGTATTTCCAAGGAGCTACATGAGCTAGCTGGGCAAGCTGTTTAACAGTAATGTTGTTCATATAGTTTTGTTTCATATAATGAATCGTGTTTTCTACCGAGAGAGTGGAATGAAACGACTGATTATAATGAAGCGTATGTTCAAACAGAAAGCCTAGCAAATCCTGAAAATAAAGATGCTGTTTAAACCATTCAAGCTCGGAAGAATGGCCGTTTCCCGCATATAACGCTTCGGCGAGACGATGTAAACGTGAGAATGGGTATACCGCTATTTCCTGTTTGTCAGGCAGAATGTTGCCAGAATAAGTGGTATGCTGGGATTCACCTATTTGAATTACGGTAAACGTAATCTGATAGAATTGAATTTCACTATCGTATCCATTTTCAATCTGAACCTTACTCCCTGGGGGAAGGGAATAGCATTTTTCAGGCAATAATTGAAAGACGTCCGTGCCGATATGTATGGTGCCCTTTCCCTTACTAAAAATGAAAAGGGTATGATAATGAGAGGTTTCCATTTCGGACTTCCATCCTACTGGCTTACTAATCATCTCAATAGCTGACAGATGAAAAAGCAAGGAACGGAGTGGAACACAAGTAGATGTAAGCTGAGTCATTCTGTTCTCCTCCTCTTTGGTGATAATTATTATCAGTTGTGTTTCATTGTATAAAAAGAAAAGAAGCTTTTCAATCATCTTTGAAAAGCTTCTTCATGTATTTTATTCAAATACTTTTAAGGAGGACCACTTTATTTTTTTAGTAGCTTAGGTAATTTTTCTACCAGCCATTCTCTTGTTAAAGCGTCACTACCTGATTTCACGATGTCAAGGGAATAGACATGCCCCTGTTTTACGGCAGGTAGCTCCTTCCACATTGCTGATTGTAGTAAATCCTCTGTAGATCTTTTTGCTTCATCAGCGATAGGAGTGAGGATAAAAATCCGATTACCGGCATATTTCGGCAGAAGCTCCATAGAAATTTCTTTAAATCCAGTATTATTGTTTAAAATTTCTTGAATTGGTGCGGTTGGTTTAAAGCCATTTGGCTGGTATAGCACTTGTGAAAGCCCTGTACTTGCCATAACAAATAACCGATTGCCGGGATAATAGGTGAACACAGAAGCAGTCTCGTCATTTCCTAACCCATTTTTGTGCAGCTCATCCCACATTTTATCAGCTTTGGCATGGTAATCAGCCAGCCATTCTTTTGCTTGCTGCTCTTTCCCAACGATACTGCCTAATAAAGTGATACGCTCGTCTAACGGTGCGAAGGTATCGAACATAACTGTAGGCGCGATTTTAGAAAGCTGTGCGTATTCCTGCTCGTCTGTACTCGCAAGAATAATTAAGTCTGGTTCAAGACCCAACGCTTTTTCAAGATTGATCGGAAATCCAACATCTACAGTATGTTGTTTGACTTTATCTTCATAAACGGTGTTTGAAAAGAATTTGGAGGATGTACCAACAGCATTTATCTGTAGGGCCAATAAATCACTCAATGTTTCTCCATGATAAATAACGCGTTGTGGTTCAACAGGAATATCCACAGAATGCCCCTTATAATCTGTAAATTTTCGAGTAGAAACAGTTGTGCCTCTCGTATCCTGCTTCGTAACATCAGAAGAGGTAGGTGGTGTATTTGTTTGATTGATTTGCGTCGAATGTTGCTCTGTACTGCTTTTTTGCACTTCCGAAGGGCCGCCACACCCCGCTGCAACAGCTCCAATCATCGCAATCATACACAAATTTACGATATTTTTTCGGACTTGGATCATGATATACGTTCCTCCAGCATATGTACATATTATTTCGAAAGTAATGATTATCATTATCATATACTAAAAGAATCATAAAGGATGATTTATAGTAACTCAATGGATAAACCTAAGATGCGTATTTTATTTTGTGCAAAAGTGAGAAGGGGAAGTGTATTTACAGCATGTTCAAACAGTTTTGAGGATCAAAATATGTAGAAAAAATATTATTGTGATGATAAAATCTTATTATCTTTTTTAACGCTAACAATGATGGAAAACGGAGAAATACAGCATGCAGAATACAGCAGTTCTACAGATGTATGTTCCACTTGTCTCCTTTATCGCCTCCATTCTTGGCAAGCATTCAGAGGTAGTTTTACATGACTTGTCTCAGCAGGAAACCTCTATTATCGCGATTGAGAATGGGCATATTAGTGGAAGAAAAGTAGGAGACGCACCGACGAATCTGGTGCTACAGGTACTACAGGATAAGACCTATTTAAAAAAGGAATTTATTGCAAACTATAAGGCATACGGTAAAAATGGGAAGGTTTTTCGCTCATGGAGCTATTTTATTAAGAATCAAGCCAATGAGCTAATCGGTGTGCTGTGTGTTAATTCGGATGTGGAACATTTTGAAAAAGCAAAAGAGTGGATCGATAGCTTTTTACACATCGGAGAGCAACCGCAAGAGGTAGAGCATACAGGACGCAGAGATGCAGAACACCTGCCGGAGCATCTGCATGGTCAGGCAGAGGATGTACTTGCTAGTATGATCCACCATACGATGATGGATCTACCAACACCACCGGAGCGGATGACGGTACAGGAGAAAATGGAGATTGTGAAAAAATTGTACCATCAAGGTGCTTTTCAGTTAAAAGGCGGGGTACATGCGATTTCCAAGCAATTAAAATCCTCAGAACCAACTATTTACCGGTACTTGCAAAAAATCAAGGAAGAAGAGAAGGATGTACTTTAACGAAAAGGAAGACGGCTATGAGAGATATGAGCAAAAAGATTGTACAGCTATTAGAAAAAGAATTGGTTGTTGCTCTTGGATGTACGGAGCCTGTAGCTATTGCTTGGGCAGCCTCTGTTGCCAAAAGTTATCTGGAAGCCGCCATTACCTCTATTGATGTAACAATTAGTGCGAATGTGATGAAAAATGCTATGGCAGTTGGAATACCTGGCATGAAACAAACCGGGATTGATTTTGTGGCTGCATTGGGTGCTTTGGCAGGCGATCATGAACGAAAGCTAGAAGTGTTGAAGAATGTAGGACCCGAATTTGAACAACAGGCACTTGAATTCGTTAAAGTTGGCAATGTCACGATTCAGTTAGCAGACACGCCCAAAAAGTTATATATTGAAGTCACTGTCCACTCGTCCTCTGATTATGCCAAAGTAATCATCGAAGATATGCATACAGAAATCAGACGGATTGAAGTAAATGGAGCTACTATATTTGAAAAGGAATGCGACTACTATCATGAGCAGGGCGAGCAAGAAAAAGACATATGTGATACCCTCACGCTAGATAGTATCCATCAATTTGTTATGGAAGTGTCTCTTGATGAGTTGACTCTGGTCAAGCAAAGCATTGAGCTAAATCGAGCAATCTGCATGGAGGGACTAAAAAACAACTACGGATTACAGGTTGGTAAAATCCTCAAGGATAATGTTGCCAAGGGATTATTGTCCGATGACTTAATTACGCATGCCATGTCAGTAACAGCCGCAGGTTCAGATGCAAGGATGGCTGGGATTATGTTACCTGTAATGTCGAATTCAGGCAGTGGGAATCAGGGAATTTCCGTAACGATGCCAGTGGTTGCGGTTGCAGATAAATTGGGATCATCCGATGAACAGATGATTCGAGCCGTTACCTTTAGCCATTTATTAGCTATTTGGATTAAATCAAAATTCGGCAGATTATCTGCATTATGCGGAGTAACGGTTGCGGGAGCTAGCGCGGCTGCGGCGATTACGTATCTACTCGGTGGTAATCTTAATCAAATTTCTTTTGCCATTCAAAATACGATTGGGAATGTAACAGGTATGCTGTGTGATGGGGCTAAAGCAGGCTGTGCAATGAAAGTGTCTACTTGTACAGGTGCAGCCGTACAATCTGCCTTGTTAGCGTCACAGGGGATCGGGGTACCTGGAACAAATGGAATTATTGATGATGGCTTAGAAAAAACGATCGACAACTTCTGCCGTCTAGGCAATGAAGGCTCAGGTAAAATGGATGAGCTGATGCTAGAGATGATGGTTAAGAAGCAAAAGAAATAAATAGGCCCTATCATGTAATCTAAGGTGGTTAATGTGACAAGATATGGATTACATGATAGGTTTTTTATTGTATAGAGATTTCGTTTTGAATCAAAGTTAGAGGATGGCCGAGTTGATTCTAACGATTTGATATAGTTCTTCAAGCTTTTGGATTTGATAAGTTGGCACAAATTCCGTATGATTTGGCTTTATGCCAGGATTGAACCAGCATGTGTTAAGCCCGGCTAGCTGACCGCCTTTTATATCCGCGTTTAAAGAATCCCCGATCAGTAAGCCTTTTTCAACAGAGAAATTAGGGATTTGGGCAAAAACATAATCAAAATATTCTTTCATAGGCTTCTGAAACCCAGTGTCCTCCGAAACATAAATACCCTTAAATAGTGGATATAATCCGCTATCACGTAAGCGTCTATACTGAGTCTTGGAAACACCATTTGTCACAATATATAAGTCATAATGCTTGTGAAGCTTTGTTATTAATTCCAAGGCCCCATTCATAAGCTGGTGCCCCTCTTCTAAGTAGCTGCGATAGCTCTGCTCCAATAAGACTCCATCCACCTCTTGATCATATTCCTTGAATAGAATGGAAAAGCGTGTGTTTATGACCTCATCTCGACCTATTTTTCCTTCCTCAAAGGCTCTCCATAGAGCCTGATTTATGTGCTGATAATGCGCTTCGATCTCAGGCGTTAAAAGAAGGTTTTGATCCTTAAAAAGTAATTGTAGGGCTGAGTGTTCTGCTGCACCAAAGTCTAGGAGTGTATCATCTACATCAAATAACAGGGTTTGATAATTTTTCAAAAAATTTCCCCTCGTTTTCTTATTCAGTATTTTTTTAGTATAGCACTTTTTATTTCAGTATTTAAAAAATCATCTTACCAGATATAGGGGTAGAACAAAGAAATACATGGATGCACTCAACCTTAGGTGGCAATGCTAGCTGTTAGAATCCCTTTGAGCCTAGATAAAGAACCTATTACACACAAAAGGAGAGCCGCGGATGAAAATTATCATTATTGGTGGAGTTGCAGCGGGTATGAGTGCAGCAGCGAAAGCAAAGCGAATCCATGCAGATGCAGAGATTGTAGTCTATGAAATGACCGAAGAGGTATCGTTTGGCGCATGTGGTTTACCCTATTTTGTAGGAAATTTTTTTGAGAATCCCAATCAAATGATTGCCCGTACGAAGGAGCAATTTGCCGATTCGGGAATTATAGTGCATACGAAGCATCAGGTGATGGCACTACATCCACAGTCCAAAACCATCCGAGTGAAGTCTTTAAAAACGGGCCTGGAGTTTGATGATCAATATGACAAGATTATGATTGCTACAGGAGCGTCTGCGGTTATACCACCGTTTGATAACAAAGACCTTGTGAACATTTTCACGCTAAAAAGTATGCAGGATGGTGTAGCTCTAAAAGAAAAGGTCATGAAGCCTGAAAACAAGCAAGTAGTGGTCATCGGCGGGGGCTATATTGGAATGGAAGTCGTGGAAGCTATGCTGCATGTAGGGAAAGAGGTGAGGTTATTTCAAGCAGATAGCCGAGTTCTTCCTGAAACATTTGATGAAGAAATCACCGATATCATGACTGATGAAATTCTTCGTAAAGGTGTACTTTTACATACAAAAGAACGTGTGCAGGGGTTTGTCGGAGAAATAGAAGTAGAGGGGGTTATAACGGATCAAGGTCAATATCCGGCTGATCTTGTCGTGATAGCCACTGGTGTGCGTCCGAACACGGGGTTTCTTACAGATACAGGGATTAGGATGCTGGAAAATGGCGCGCTTGTCATTAATGGGCATGGAGAGACTTCTCTTCCAGATGTTTATGCTGCTGGGGATTGTGCAACGGTCTATCATTTGGTCAAAAAACAAGAAGTCTACATTCCGTTAGCTACCACAGCTAATAAACTAGGGCGAATTGTAGGCGAAAATCTAGTGGGTCTCAATAGTTATTTTCCCGGAACATTAGGCTCTGCCTGCATAAAGGTACTAGATTTGGAAGCGGGGCGTACAGGACTTTCAGAAAAGGAAGCAAAGGAGCTAGGGCTCTCCTATAACACAATATTGATTCGTGACAAAAATCAGACCAATTATTATCCTGGTCAGGTAGACATTCATGTTAAACTGATTTATGATGCAGAGACAAAGGTCATTCTTGGTGGACAAATCGTTGGGAAACAAGGAGCTGTCCTGCGAGTTGATGTGCTTGCAGCCGCTATTTACAACAAGCTGACAACAGAAGAGTTAGGAATGCTTGATCTATGTTACTCTCCACCGTTTTCACGAACATGGGATGTACTTAATATAGCGGGGAACGTAGCAGAATAAGCAAAGAGAAGAAAATCTAGGGGAGGATCAATTATGAACAGACAAGTTATTCATACCGAAAAAGCACCTCAAGCGATTGGACCATACTCACAAGCAATTAAAGTAAATGGCATGGTGTATACTTCAGGTCAATTAGGGTTTAAGCCAGGTACGGCAGACTTATTTGAAACAGTGGAAGAGCAGACCCATCAAGCGATGAAAAATTTGCAGGCTATCTTAGAAGAAGCGGGGACAAGCTTAGAGAAGGTAGTAAAAACGACTGTATTTGTTCAGGATTTGAACGACTTTGCTAAAGTGAATGAGGCTTATCATACATATTTCCAACAAGACGCTCCTGCACGTAGCTGCGTACAAGTTGCTGCCTTGCCTAAAGGCGCACTAGTTGAGATTGAAGCGATTGCAGTCGTTGAGTAAGGATAGTGTAGTAGATTAATTAGGAAAAGCATCTTTGCAGATCTTGAGCAAGGGTGCTTTTTTAGCATTACATCTTGCTTACAGGTTTAACATTCGATATGATAGGTTTACAGAAAAGGAACATTTGTTCGGTGAGTGATAATTAAGGAGGAAAAGCAGATGAATAGATGCGGTTGGGTAAATCAAGACCCCTTGTATATTGATTATCATGACAAAGAATGGGGCGTCCCAGTCTATGATGATCGGTTACTCTTTGAATATTTAAATTTGGAAGGGGCTCAGGCGGGACTTAGCTGGTATACCATTTTAAAAAAGAGAGAGAATTATCGTCTAGCCTTTGAACAATTCGAGCCATCAAAAATTATTGCCTACGATGACAAGAAAATAGCAGAACTAATGAATAATGAAGGGATTGTAAGAAATAAGCTTAAAATACAGGCTGTCATTACCAATGCCAAGGCTTATTTTGATGTTGTAAATGAATTTGGATCGTTTAGCGCATACATATGGTCATTTGTAGACGGAAATCCTATCCAAAACCATCCTTCTAGTCTACAAGACGTTCCGGTAACTATAGAAATTAGTGACAGGCTAAGTAAGGATCTGAAGAAGCGAGGGTTTAAGTTTGTAGGTTCTACCATCTGTTATGCCTTTATGCAGGCTGTTGGAATGGTAAATGATCACGTTGTAGACTGTCATTGCTATCGTAAGTAAGTGGCCAGAGAATAATGAAAGCCGTACTTCCTGTTAGGATGGATAATCACATATCCATCTAGTAACAGATGCAACTATTTAGTGAAAATTCGATCAAATCGTACTCTGATAAGAGGTTCTCTTTTATAATGAAAGAAGAGAGGGGGACTTGCATATGTTGAATAGAGAAGAGCTGGCGGGAGTAGGTGTAATGGAGTACGGCATTGTTTCTAGTGAGTGAGAGTGCGGAAAAACTAGCCACTCATTTGATTCGGTTGAAATATGCTCCTAAAAGGCATTTAATCTACTACAGACAGCATGAATCTGTATAAAGACTTTCAAGATCAAGAGTAAGAACATCAGCGAAATGGGGGAGGCAGGTTGGCTACTTCAATCCAAAAAGGGATGTTTATGTATGCATGGACGGTTTATGAAATCGGCACAGAGCGTATCTTATCTGATATGCAAAGAATAGGATGCGATACGGTGGTACTAAATAGTAGCTACCATCAGGGACGGTTTTTTCAATCCCAAACAGAGCAGTTTCTACAAGTGCCGCACGCAGGGGTATTTTTTAGGCCCGATCCGACACGCTATGGTCGAGTCCAGCCAGTCGTACATCGCTCGTTAGCGAAGGAGGAGTTGTTTCCACGGATGAGGGAAGCCTGTCGGAAGCAAAATATGCACTTTCATACCTGGTGGGTAGGGGTGCATAATTCTGCAATAGGTACCCAATTTCCTGAATTATGTGTACAAAATGTATGGAGGGATAGATTTACATACAGCTTATGTCCAGCTCAGCCAGACGTAAAGGAGTATATAGAGGCTTTATTTGAGGATACGTTAATTCAGGTTCAACCAGATCGGATTACGGTAGAAGCAGCCTCTTTTATGATGATGAAGCATGGCGGCCATCATGAGATAAATTTGTTGCATGTAGGTGAAGCGGCTCAATGGTTACTTTCGCTTTGCTTCTGTCCGGCATGTAAACGAATTGCGACGGAGAGAGGCATTGATGGAGATGCTGTACAAGAATTGTCCAAACGCTTGCTACAACCGATGTTATCCAAAGATTACGGACCGCTCCCTGAAGAAGGTAGCCAAATTGCTTATTTGATGCTCTCATATCCTGAATTGTATGCCTATCAACAATCCCGAGAACAAATCACTACAGACCTGATTGCTAGCTTGCATGAAATCGCAGGACGTTATCAGGTAAAAATAGATTACATTCCATCCTCGACACCGTTCTCTGTAAACCAGTCATTTTTAGAAGGAGTGTCGTTACGTAATCTTGCCCCCCATGTCGATCGCTTTGTTCCTTTAATGTATGGTGACCAGACTGACTCCCTGCGATACGGAGTTCAAAATCTACAATTACATGATGCCAAACAGGAGATTGGTGTTGCGCTTTCTCTGCACCATCAACGAACGAAAACAAAGGGAGCTTTGATAGAGAAAGTAAAGGCTGCGGTAGAAGAGGGAGCAAATTGTTTATATTATTATAATTATAGCCTAGTAAATGAAAGGCGCTTGGCTTGGGTGCAGGCAGCCAACGAATCTGTTTAGTTAACTAAGCTAAGATTATCTGGATCTAAGCCATTTCGGAGGTTTCAGACTCCTTTTGATGAAATGGAGAAGCTTGTGATAGATTGAACCACAAGAAGTCGAAGATGTAAAAACCGATGGCAATATGGCTACGAGGGTGATAACAGAACAAAGTAGGGCGTCTGAAATTCGAATATTCGGGCGTTTTAAGCCTAAAAACAGGTATGAAGATAGAAAGTTATTTCCTGTTAATATGCATAAAATCTCCTTTTTGGAAAAAAATATATGATATTCTAGCAATTTATTTAGGAGGAGAGAACATCTATGGCGAAACCAGACGATCGTTCCGACAATGTTGCAAAGCTAAAACAAATGATTGAAAACACACAGCAAAATATTAGTCAGACAAAGGATTACCTGAAAGCACATGGAGACGAAATCTCCAAGAAAGAGCGTTCCGATCTACAAAATAAAAATGCTCGTCGTGAAAACAGTATGGATGCTTTCAGTTCCGAGATTGATGACGAGCTGCAATAAGAAGACATATCCCTTTTGTGTAATCGAGTGACCGTTAGTGCCAAGCGTACTGCGGTCTTTTTATATAGAATTCCGTTTAGTTGTATATCATTTCCCTTTCCTTTTTATTTTTAGTATAATAAACTTATTTTCAATCGTTCTTTTTGTGAATATCAGTTATGATGGAAATAGGAAGTTTGTTGGTGCAGAGAGGAGATTTAACATGAAAAAACCTGAAGATACACGTGTCGTTGTCGGGATGTCCGGTGGGGTTGACTCTTCCGTGACCGCTTTGCTTCTCAAAGAACAAGGCTACGACGTAATCGGCATCTTCATGAAGAACTGGGACGATACGGACGAATTTGGTCATTGCACAGCAGAAGAGGATTATCATGATGTGCGCCGTGTATGTGACCAAATCGGTATACCTTACTATACAGTTAATTTTGAGAAGGAATATATGGAGAAGGTATTCTCTTATTTTTTAGATGAATATAAAAGTGGACGAACACCTAATCCAGATGTAATGTGTAACCGAGAAATTAAGTTCGGTGAATTCTTGAATAAGGTCATGGACTTGGGCGTTGACTATGTAGCAACGGGTCACTATGCGCGTGTGGAACTACGTGATGGTGAATATAAATTGCTAAGAGGCGTTGACGAAAATAAAGATCAAACTTACTTTTTGAATCAATTGGGTCAGAATCAATTAGCTAAAACCTTGTTTCCGATTGGTCATTTACCTAAAAAACAAGTGCGTGAAATTGCTGATCGAGCAGGACTTGCTACAGCTAAGAAAAAAGACAGCACAGGCATCTGCTTTATTGGTGAACGTAATTTCCGTGAGTTCCTCCAAAATTATCTGCCTGCAAGACCAGGTAAAATTGAAACTACAGATGGCGAGGTTATCGGTAACCATGATGGCTTAATGTATTACACATTAGGACAACGACAAGGCCTTGGCATTGGAGGAGGAGCAGGAGAAGGACTACCTTGGTTTGTTGTTGACAAGGATTTAGAGAGAAATGTTCTCATTGTTGGACAAGGCTCAAACCATCCTTGGCTTTACTCATCGTACCTGATCGCTGAACAAGTGAAGTGGGTAAGTGATGAACCAAAAGAAGAAGTATTTACCTGCATGGCTAAATTCCGTTATCGTCAACCGGATCAGCAGGTTACGGTTCGGCGGATAGAAAAAGATATCTACAAGGTCGAATTTGCAGAACCGCAAAAAGCAGTAACTCCTGGGCAGGCAGTTGTCTTTTATCAAGGAGAAGAATGTTTGGGCGGCGGTACCATTGATAAGGTATATATAGATGCGAAGGAAGCGGCAAAAGCAAACGCACAAGCTTAGTCGCAAGGAGGAACCGGATGGACAGTACAAAGAAATCAAAACTGCTGATCATCGGATTTTTGGTTGTAAGCGTACTAGCAGTTATTGCGGCATTCCTCGGATTTAGACAAGCAAAAGACGCGAATATAGATACAATCCAGCAGACGATAGCCCAGCGTGGCGGGCAGCTTACTTCTGCCACTGTCATACCGCTGGAAAAAAGCCCGTTTGACAAAAGTAATAAGGGTAACACGATTTATCAGGTAGAATATCAAAAAGCCAATAAAAGCTATGTTGCCTATTATCGAGCCTTTAATGAGCTGTCTATTATTCGTGAACCAGAAGAGTGGATTTATCCAGAGGAGAAGGAATAGGGCAACTTCTATTCGAAGGGTGGCTAAACATAAGAGGATAATCAGAAAAAGCAGGTAAGGAGCACAAACTCCTTCCTGCTTTTTTCTATATAACGATGAAGTCTTGAGCTATTGTTCTGGACTATATCAAACCGCTTTCTTAAAAGCAAAAGGGTAGATCAAAATAGCACTAAAGAAAAGTCCTATTCCCAGTAAAAGGGTTTCTAAATCCGCAATACCTGTTTTTATCACCCACATTGAATAGAGCGTTGCTAAAATTCCAATGCAACCATCCAATAACCTAGCTCGTGCTTCACCAGTACGATAGGTTTCTCCCGTATAAACCAGCTTCAATTGAAAGAGGGCAGATACGATATACGGGATCAGATAAGCAAGAGTTGCTACCGTGATGACAAAGGTAAAGGCTCCTGCGATCGTATTGGAAATGGTGGAAAAAACAAAGAGCTGTGTGCACAAATTAGTAATCAATAAGGCTTGAGCCGGGCTTCCATGCTGATTCGTTTTTTCAAAGATTTTAGGAAACATCCCTGCTTGTGCCGCTTGATAGGATACCTCCGAACCAACTAAAATCCAGCCAATCGTTGTCCCAACTAGGGAAAAAATCGCTAGAAGTGCTAAGACAATGCCCCCGGCAGGTCCCATAATAGCAACGAGTGCATCTGCTAGCGGTTTATCTGAATGACGCAGTGCTTCGACAGGGAGCACACCCATGGTCAGTAATGTAATTAAAACATAGATACAGACAACAATTACTAATCCAAGAATCGTAGCTATTTTTACATCTCGCTGGGAGCGAGCACGTGATGATAAAATGGAGGCAGACTCGATTCCTACAAATGCCCATAGCGTTGAAATAGCCGCTAGATTGACTTGTTCAAGCAATCCATGCTCTACTGTAGAACCGGCTTCTGGCATTGGATAATAAAACGACCCCATCATGGACCATTGAAAAATAGAAAGAGCAGCAACCATGAAAAAGACAAATCCGACCACTTTTGTGGCTGTTGCCATGAAGTTAAGTCTACCGGCTACCAGAGTGTTACGGCATAAAATGAAATGCGTCCCCCATAGGTAAATCGTACAGACTAAAAAGGTGATGAGTTTCCCAGTCTCAACCGGAAAAGAGCCAATTTGAAATAAAACACTAGTTTGTTTCATGATAGGAAAAAAGGTAGAAAGATATCCGGCAAATGTTGTGATAATCGCTACATTTCCTGACCAATTCGCCACCCAATAACCCCAAGCAATTGTAAAACCGAATACTTTCCCCCGTCTTTGATTTCGAAATAAGGCAGAGGCATAACTCTGTGGACCTGCAGTCAGATCAGGTCGGCGAATTGCTAAATTACCAAAGACGAGCCCAATTAATAAGACTCCAAACCCGGTAAGCAACCATGCTAAGGTGACTGCCAAGGGGCTAGCTATTCTTGCTAAGGCACCTGGTAGCATAAAGATTCCTGAGCCTACCATGTTACCTACCACAATGGCGGTTAGCATCCAAGCTCCCCATTTTTTTGTTGTCATTGATGTTCCCTCCATGTTGCAAAAAACACGAACAAATCATAGCAGATGATTAATATTTATGCAATCAAACAGGATATTTACATATTTGTCTCAGAAAAAGGAATTTTCAGAAAATAAATAGAATTCCTTATTAAATAACAGTTACATCTAAGGGAGGGATTTATCATGTCAACAGATAAGCTGCAAGAACATGGAATGGTTGAGATTCCGCCACTGTATAACTTTGCATCTGAAGTAGAGAGATATGCTCTTCTTCATCCAGAGAAAGCTGCACTTGTGATTGTCTCAGAAGATGAAAAGGAAGAAATCCTTACCTACGAGCAATTACGCATTTATATGAATAAGCTTATGAATGCTTTCCTAAGCTGTGGAATTGCTTGCTATGATAAAGTGCTTGTATTAGTGCCGCGGGGGATAGAAGCATATGGGATTTATTTAGCACTGATAAAAATGGGTGCTGTCGTGATACCCGGCTCTGAAATGCTAAGGGGGAAGGATATTGCGTATCGTGCTAACCATGCAAAGGCGAAAGCCATTATTGCTACAAAGGAACTACTATCTGAAATTGATGATATTCGAGAGGAATGTGAATCACTAACTTATTTTATTTCAGTTGGGGAGCATAGGAAGGGATGGCAGGAGCTAACTGATATCCTAGTCGGTGTAGCAGAAGAAGCTGAAAGCGTAGCGACAGGATCGGATGAGCTTGCCTTCCTATCTTACACATCAGGTACGACTGGTGGGCCTAAAGGTGTTATGCATGTTCACGGTTGGCCGTTCGCTCATTTAGCTATCGCAGCTACCTATTGGCTTGACGTTCAAGAAAATGATCTGGTATGGGCCACAGCAAGCCCTGGATGGGCAAAATGGATATGGAGTCCTTTTGTATCTACATTAGGCAAGGGTGCAACCGCTTTTATCTATAAAGGGAAATTTAGACCTGATACCTATTTATCCCTGTTACAAAAATATCCCATTTCCGTTATGTGTGCCACTCCAACGGAATACAGGCTGATAGCGAAAATGCCTGATTTGGCAAATTATAAAATGAACGCTTTGCGCTCTGCTTGTTCAGCCGGTGAGCCTTTAAATCGTGAAGTCATTGATACGTTTCGCAGGACCTTCAACCTGACTGTACGAGACGGATACGGGCAAACGGAAAATACTTTGCTGGTAGGTACATTTATTGGTATGGAACCGCGTCCAGGCTCGATGGGACGGCCTTCTCCAGCGGTGCGAATCGCGATTATTGACGAGGAAGGCAATGAATTGGAAGCAGGAAAAGTGGGAGATATTGCAGTCGATCGCAAAATGATTGCTTTATCTAAAGGGTATTTGAATGATTCCATACGGACACAGCGAGCGTTTCGGGGTGACTGGTATGTAACGGGGGATCAAGGTCGACAGGACGAGGATGGCTATATTTGGTTTGAGGGGCGTTCTGATGACATCATTATTTCGTCTGGCTATACGATTGGACCGTTTGAGGTAGAGGATGCGTTAGTAAAGCATGAAGCAGTTGCAGAATGTGCAGCCGTAGCTAGTCCAGATCCTGATCGCGGACAGGTTGTAAAAGCCTTTATTGTATTAAAACAAGGAGTGGAAGCGTCTGATGAATTGATTACACAATTACAGGAGCATGTAAAAAGCTTGACCGCCCCATATAAATATCCACGTAAAATTCAGTTTGTCAGCGAGTTGCCCAAAACTACTTCCGGTAAAATCAGAAGGCTAGAGCTACGTCAAAATGAAAGGTCGTCAGAGTGAACAAATTAATACAGGAAATATGTAAAAAGACGCCATTAATGTGGCGTCTTTTTACTTCGCTGTAAATCACATATTGAGATGGTGATCTAACTCACCTAGGAAATGGCTAGGTTCATAGCTACCTAGGATTAGTGATGGTTATAAGTCTGCCGTGATATATAAGCTCCTATACGAGGTAAACCATTTCCAGTTCGGGTGTCTCAGTGCTTAGCAGCGAGAATTGCAATTATCGAAGCAGCAGCAACTGATAATCACCAAAAGAATAAACAACACTAGGATACAAGAGAAATCGCCACAACCATTACCACCAAAGATACTTGACATGTTATATCACCCTCCTTTGTCTCTGCCCTATATCAATATGTCAAAAATGGGTGGATGGTTATTGAGGAAATAAAATTTTTGCGCCCAAAAAGATGGAAGCTTGGGCGAAAACAGGTTAAGGTAAGGATAGGAAAATAAGAAGGAGGCAATGAATATGGGGGAATGCAAGCTAGATCACAGTCAGGCGGATGTCCTACAAAAATGGGCGGATCAACAGACTTATTTACCGAAAGCATTGGCAGAGCAGATACATGTATTTTTACAAAAGGAGCTACCTCAATCGACTTTGAACGAACTGTTTCATGCGCTTAAAAAATACGACTTGGCAGAAGAAAGCGAACGTGAAGCTCGTAACAAGAAGCTATTGGACTTGATTTCTTTGCCGTAAACGTGAAAAACCACTCTTATTCTATAATATTTAGGACATGTGGTAGTACATGTGGCTATTACATGTAAAAACTTGTCTATCATGTTGTGAAATAATAAAAGTACACCACTTATTTATGGAGTGGTGTACTTTTATTATTTGAAAAGACCAAAACGAAGTGCAGTAGAGCAGATTTGTGACAACAATGTAAGGCAGATAACCACGTTGTGACCACATTGATTTTTAGGCTAACAATATTCTTGCTCCGTTTAATCCAAACGAGAACGGGTATTATCATTTTTTCTATTCGTCATAAAATATCATTGTCAGAAATCCAACTATTGTTATTACTGCTGAAATGATCCAGTATTAATAAACAACCCTATAAATAGAAGAGCAAATCCTACATACAACCCAGTATCTTTGCAAAGCGTTATGGCTGGATTAGCGTATACTTAGAAATGCAAGTAGCAGGAATTTATTCTGCCAAGGAGGGGAAGAGAGGTAACGTGAAAGAGATCATCGATGCCCAAAAGGTAATTCAAGTGGATTTATTACACACAGAATACTCGATATTCTATCTGTATACGCCGCTGTGTGGAACCTGTCAAATTGCTAGTCAGATGGTGACGATGCTAGAACAGCTCTTTCCTTCAGTAGTGTTTTACCGAGTAAATATTAATACTCATAAAAAGCTGGCACAAGACTGGAAAATTACCAGTGTCCCATGTCTCATTATTTACCAGCGTGATAGAGAAGTGGCACGAAAGTATGCCTTTGAATCCGTACCAGATCTATATTCTTGGCTACAATCACTTTCTATATTTCAATAGGAATCGGGTAAAAGCCCGATAAAATAATTTTCTAACTCTTCAAAATATAAATGATTAATGGTAACATAGTTACGTATATCGTTACTTGTAGAAGGTAAAGGGGGATTCTGTGTGAAAGGTAAATTAAGTAAGGCAAGGTTCGTTTTGGCCGCATTTTCAATCCTAATGTTTTTGATTGCAACTGCCTGTAGTCAGACTGGCACAGCTCCAGCTAGCAATCAAAACGGAGCAAATTCTGGAGCTCAATCTGCAACAAATGAATCTAAAGTCATTAAAGTCGGAATTGTGCAAATAATCGAACATCCAGCTTTAGATGCTGCGAGGGATGGATTTATAGCCAAAATGAAGGCAAATGGTTTTGAAGAAAATAAAACGGTGGTATATGATCTACAATCCGCACAGGGGAATATGGATACGGCGATTCAAATAGCCAAAAAATTTACTGGCGACAAGGTTGATCTCATTCTTGCTATTGGCACCCCTGCTGTACAAGCAGTAGCACAAACTACCACAGATATCCCTATTCTGTTTACCGCAGTGACCGATCCAGTAAGTGCTGGATTAGTTCAATCAATGGATAAACCAGGTGGCAATGTATCTGGCACCACAGACATGAATCCCGTAGAAGAGCAATTATCATTGATTAAAAAAGTAAAAGCCGATGCAAAAAATGTAGGTGTAATCTATAACTCTGGGGAAGTCAATTCAAAAGTGCAGGTAGATAAAGCGAAAGAGGCAGCTCAAAAGTTAGGGCTAACGATCATAGAAGCTGCTATCACAAATCCAACTGAGGTAAAGCAAGCTGCAGAGTCTATGGTAGGTAAGGTGGATTCCTTTTATGTGCCAACAGATAATATGGTAGTAGCCTCTATCTCAGCAGTTGTGAGTGTTGCGGAAGCACAAAAAATTCCTGTGGTCGCTGGAGAAGAGAATTCCGTAAAGAGTGGGGCAATTACTACTTTTGGTATTGATTATAGCCTGCTCGGTGCGCAAACAGGAGATATGGCTACTAAAATTCTTAAGGGAGAGGGTAAGGTGGGCGATATGCCAGTGGAATCCCAAAAGGAAATGAAGCTGGTCATTAATAAAAAGGCAGCCGAAAAAATGGGCATATCATTACCGCAGGATCTCATAGACAAAGCTGTACAAACCTTTGATCAATAAGCAATTGACAGAGGGAGTTAAAGAGGGGGAAACAATGAACATTGCAATCGTTGGAGCAATTGAACAAGGACTACTCTTCGCAGTCATGGTACTGGGCGTTTTTTTAACCTTTAGAATTCTGAATTTTCCTGATTTAACGGTGGATGGTAGTTTTGCCATGGGAGGAGCTATTGCAGCTACCCTTATTGTAGACGGAATGAATCCATTTTTAGCAACCGCACTTGCCATGGCAGGTGGCGCGATTGCTGGTGTATTTACTGGGGTTCTGACGACAAAGGGAAAAATAAATGGCCTTCTGGCAGGTATTTTAACCATGATTGCATTATATTCAATCAATCTACGGATCATGGGGAAAAAATCAAATATACCACTGTTGCGAGAGGAAACACTCTATACGAAAGCCCAGGCAGTCTCCATATTTGACTTTCAAATCTATGGTGTCTCAGTAGCGAGTTCTATTGTATTTCTCATCATGGTGTTGATTGTAAAGCTAATGTTGGACTGGTTTTTGCATACAGACCTGGGACTAGATATTCGAGCGACAGGCGATAATGATCGGATGATCCGCAGCTTCGGGGCTAATACAGATACGACTACGATTATAGGTCTGGCGTTATCAAATGCGCTGGTAGCTGCTTCTGGAGCTTTAGTAGCGCAATATCAGGGCTTTGCTGATGTAGGGATGGGAATTGGAATGATCGTCATCGGACTTGCTTCCGTCATTATCGGGGAGGTGCTGTTTGGGACAAAAAGTATAATGCGACTTACGCTCGCAGTCATTCTTGGTTCCATCGTGTATCGACTGGTGATTGCGTTTGCTCTGCGGCAGGGTTTCCTTGCGTCCGATATGAAGCTGATCACGGCAATCATTGTAATCATTGCCCTAATTTTACCGAACATCATGAAGGGTGTTTGGAAAATAGGCAGAACGGTGAAAGGAGGGTAATGATCGTGTTAGAAATAACCAATGTAACCAAGGTGTTTAATCAAAATACCGTAAATGAAAAGATTGCCCTTAGCAACATACATCTAAAACTTGAACATGGGGATTTTGTGACAGTGATTGGTAGCAATGGTGCAGGAAAGTCTACTTTGATGAATACGATATCTGGTGGCATTCTACCTGATACAGGAAGTATTTTTATTGATCAGCAGAATGTAACGAAACAGGGGGAGCATAAGCGAGCCGCTTTGATTGGACGAGTATTTCAAGACCCAATGGCAGGTACAGCTCCACAGATGACAATTGAGGAGAACTTGGCTATCGCTTATTCTCGTGGCCGTCACCGTACGCTTTCACTGGGTGTAACCAATAAAAAAAGAACGTTTTTTCAAGAGAAGCTGAAAATATTAGACCAAGGATTAGAAAATCGTTTGAAAACCAAGGTTGGCTTTCTATCTGGTGGACAACGTCAGGCGTTGAGCTTGCTGATGGCTACGTTTATCAATCCTAAATTATTACTGCTGGACGAACACACAGCTGCTTTGGACCCAAAACGGGCTCAGTTAATTGTTGATTTGACCAAAAAAATAGTGGAAGAAAACAAATTGACTACGCTTATGGTTACTCATAACATGGAACAGGCCCTGCATATGGGAAATCGATTATTCATGATGCATGAAGGGAGGATTATTTTGGACCTTCCCCAAGAGACGAAAGCACAAATGACAACAAAGGACTTACTACAGGCGTTTGAGGAGGCAAGAGGCGGAGAAGCTTTCTCAGAAGATCGATACATTTTAGCATAAGCCGCCTTCCATATTTTTAAATATTCATAATATTCAACTGAGAAAAAAGCGAAAGAGGGACAAGACATGAAAGTAAATAAAAAATCACTTGCAATCGTATCTTCAATTTTATTGGCTGGAGCAGCTTTGTCAGGGTGTGCTGGCGGGAATAATGCGACATCAGGCACTTCACAGCAGAAGGGGAGTGAGGGAGGAAGTGGCGCAGCAGGTGGAGACAAGATTGTGATTGCGTTAGTTGGTCCGCTCTCAGGTTCAGCTTCAGATTATGGTGACTCCGCCAAAGCAGGTGCCGAATATGCACTAAAATTAAAGCAGAAGGAACTACAAGACTTAGGCCTTAACGTTGAATTAAAACCTTTAGATGACCAAGCAGAACCTAAACAAGGTGTTGTTAACGCCCAAATGGCGATTAACGACAACGACGTAGTAGCGGTTGTAGGTCACGTGACTACGGGTTCATCCTTGTCTGCTGTAACAGCTTATGAAAAAGCTGGTTTGGTCATGGTATCGCCTTCTACAACAGGGCCGGAATTTACTGAGGGAGGTAAAAAAGTAGCACATCGTATTTGTGCACGCGACGACGAACAAGGAAGAAAAGCGGCTATTTATGCAAAAAATACCTTGAATGTAAAAAATGCAATGGTCATTCATGATAAACAAGCGTACGGCCAAGGCTTAGCCAATGAAGTAAAGAAGCAATTTGAGAAGGATGGTGTTAGCGTTCTAGGTTTTGAAGGCTTGACTGCTGGTGAGAAGGACTATAGTGCAGTGGTGAACCAAGTGTTAGCGAAGAAGCCAGAAATGGTCTATTTTGGCGGTTATTATGCAGAGGCAGGAATTTTAATTAAGCAGTTGCGGGAAAAAGGATTTACCGGTGTGTTTATGGGTGCTGATGGTCTTGATTCTGCTGAAATGTTTACAATTGCGGGACCTGCAGCAGAGGGTGTCGTGTTTACCTCCACTGTTGGTGACGTAAGAGCAACAGAAGAAGGGAAGAAATGGATACAGGAATTTGAAGGCTCAACAGGCAAAAAGCTGGGGATATTTACCTCGTTTGGCTACGATGCCATGGCTGTAGCTATCAATGGCATTGAGGAGGCGGCTAAAGCGAATGGAAACAAAAAGCCAACTCGTGCTCAAGTATTCGAAGCCATTCACAAAACACAAGATTTTAAAGGACAGTTTGTACATGTTTCTTTCGATGATAAAGGTGACAATAAGAATGCGCAGGTGTTTATTTATACCTATGCAGGCGGTTCAAAGAAATTTGAAGGTGAAGCAAAATAATCTATTGACATGGATAAGGACCCAGGTGTAATATCTGTTGTAAGAAAAAACGTTACAAAATTTAAAATACTCTCTTATCAAGAGTTGGCTGAGGGACTGGCCCGATGACGCCCGGCAACCTAATGTCTGTTTAACAAGACATCAAGGTGCTACCTCCTGCAGGGAAACCTGAGAGATAAGAGGCGTAGTGGGTTTCCATATACACAAGCCTCTTTTCTTAGGAAAAGGGGCTTTTTTATATCGAGTAGTACTCAGCTATGACTGAACCAATGAGTATTGTACATTTTTTCACAAAAAGAGATAAATGAAAAAGGGGAGAAACATGATGAAAGGTCTAATTAACAAAGGTTCCGTCTATTTATTCGCAATATTCTTTCTAATAGGAAGTGTGCTAAGCGGTTGTGGTGTAACCTCTACATCAAAAGCCGATAACGTGTCAGCATCAAGTAGTGAAACTGCTGGGGATCAACCTACGACAGATAAGAAAAAACGAATTGCGCTGGTGGTGCAATTTAATATTGGTTCGTTTTCATCTCAATATATTGCAGGCGTGAAGGAAGAGGTAGAGAAGCTGGGGGGAGAACTGACAGTTTTAAGCGGGGATAATGACCTTGCTAAAATGGCTTCACATGTGGACGCGGCTGTTACCCAACAATTTGATGGCATTTTGCTGGATCATGGACGTGCAGATAGCTTAGCACCAGGTGTTCAAAAGGCCTTGGCTCAAAAGACTCCAATTGTAGCTTTTGATACAGGATTAGATATTCCGGGAGTAACAGTAGTAGAGCAAGATGATATCAAATTGGCTGAACAAACACTAAACAAAATGGCACAAGACACAGGTGGCAAAGGAAATATTGTGAAGATATGGGTAGCTGGTTTTACTCCAATGGAACGTCGTCAAATCGCTTATAAGGCATTTATGGACAAAAATTCAGGCTTTAACGAAATTGCTGCATTCGGATCAGCTTCTGCTAACACGGCTCTTGATACGCAAGCGCAAATGGAAGCGATTCTGAAGCAGTATCCAAACAAAGGAGATATCACAGCAGTTTGGACTGCTTGGGATGAATTTGCTAAAGGTGCGACACGCGCGATACAGCAGGCTGGACGCAATGAAATTAAGGTATACGGCATAGATATGAGCGATGAGGATTTGCAAATGCTACAAGACCAAAATTCACCATGGATTGCCACGGCAGCCGTAGACCCTTCTGATATTGGACGGGTACAGGCACGATACTTATTTAAGAAGCTGAAGGGAGAGCAGGTACCAGATAAGGTAAGCTTAAATCCTGTGCTAATCACACGTGAACAATTGCCTAAGGAGCCTGTGAAAATGGCAGATTTGAACAAGTACGTGAAGGAATGGGGCACCAGCACACAGGGTCAATAGGAAAGGCAGCGGTGAATGGGGTTTGGCATAGAGGTTGCCAGACCCCTTGTAAAATCCGCCCATAAAAGGGGAGAGGCACGTTGACAGCATTAGAGATGAAGGGGATCAAAAAAGCATTTCGCTCTGTCCCAGCTTTACGCGGCGTGGATTTTACTGTGAGACCTGGTGAAGTTCATGCTTTGCTTGGGGCAAATGGGGCGGGCAAGAGTACATTGATGAAAATCATGACAGGTGCTTATGCATTAGATGCTGGCCAAATTTTCATAGATGGAAAAGAAGTTAATCTGACCGAGCCGAAGGACGCTAAGGCACATGGTATCCAATGTGTATATCAGGAAGTGGATACAGCACTTATTGGATACGGAAGCGTAGCAGAGAATATTCTGCTGGAGGGCTTTGTAGAGAGGGGACGCTCTCCTTTTATTAACTGGCGAAGCTTGGAGGAAACAGCAGCCCAAGCACTCAAGCGGCTAGGACTCGATATACCTGTGCAAAAAAAGGTCGAGGAACTAACTTTATCCGAAAAGCAGTTGGTGCTTTTAGCTAAGGCGATTGCTCAAAAGGCTAAGATTATTATTTTAGATGAACCAACTGCTCCTTTAAGTCAAGCAGAAACGGTGCAGTTGTTCCAGATCATCAAACAATTGCGTGAACAGGGGATTGGAATCGTATTTATCTCTCATAGAATGCCAGAGGTCTTTGAGATTAGTGATCGAATTACGGTTTTACGAGACGGCGGGCTAGTCTTGTGCAAGCAGGCAAAAGAGACCAATCCGCATGAGGTTATTACCAGTATGCTAGGAAAGGCATTGTCTCAGGAATATCCCAAAGAGCAGGTCAAAATAGGAGAGCGGTTGCTTACGTGTAAAAATGTAGTGGCTGGATCACAAGTACGCAACCTTTCCTTTACGGTTCATGAAGGTGAAATTGTAGGGATTGCGGGTCTTGTGGGGGCAGGAAAGTCGGAATTAGCTCGGGTTCTATTTGGAGCTGACCCACTGACCTCAGGAGAAGTGTACAAAAGAGGGAAAAAGCTGAAATGTACATCGCCAAAAGTAGCTGTTGATGAGGGGATTGCCTTGATTCCCGAGGAGCGTAGGCGAGAAGGCATCATGACAGAAGAATCCGTAGCTGTTAATTTAACAATGACTACCCTTCATAACTATAGTCGATTCGGTTTCTTGCGCTCGCTGTTAGTAAATGAAGCTGTAAAAGGGCTGATTCAAGCATTACAGATCAAAGTAGCTAACCCGCAGTTGCCTATTGGCTCATTAAGTGGAGGAAATCAACAAAAAGTAGTGATTGGGAAATGGCTGGCGACGGAAGCCGATATCTTTATTCTCGATGAGCCGACGAAGGGTGTTGACGTAGGAGCGAAATCAGAAATCTATAGAATCATCGGCAATTTAGCTAAAAATGGAAAAGGGATTGTGTATCTTTCTTGTGAGTTCGAGGAGCTTGTAGGGATTGCAGATCGCATTTTGGTCATGTACGACGGGTCCTTCGTTAAAGAACTAAGCCGATCACAAGCAACAGTGGAAACCATCATGTATTACGCGAGCGGAGGACAGTAGTATGGCACAAGGAACAGCTAAAGATAAGCTTTTACATCTTCTATTTCGATATGGAACATTAGGTTTTATTGCGATTATCATCGTGTTGTTTAGCATTGTAAATGAGTATTTTTTCACGTTTAACAATATTACTGGTATTTTACAGTCCATTTCTATCGTCACGCTTGTTGCTATTGGAGTTACGTTTACTCTTATTGTCAATGGCTTTGACATGTCAGTAGGCTCTATTGTCTCACTAGCTTCT
The DNA here is from genome assembly GCF_026891775.1 of Brevibacillus halotolerans. Classification (NCBI taxonomy): domain Bacteria; kingdom Bacillati; phylum Bacillota; class Bacilli; order Caryophanales; family Paenibacillaceae; genus Brevibacillus; species Brevibacillus halotolerans. Next base: position 208,741 of record NZ_JAPTNK010000003.1, on the reverse strand, counting down.
GTCGTGTCAGCCTCTATCATGGTCTGGTTTGAACAAAGCGTGTGGTTAGCCGTTTTGGTACCGATAGTTATAGGAGGTTTGATTGGATTATGTAATGCTTTTCTGGTAGTAAAAGTGAGGATTCCTGATTTGCTGGCTACCTTAGCGGCTCTCTACATTGTGAAAGGAATTCATCTGGTATATACAAAGGGGTATTCCATTACTTCTAACATGGTTATGCCAGATCAGACAACAGCTCCAGGAGTTATATCTCCAACCTTTTTGAAAATTGGCCAAGGAACGATAGCCAACATTCCCATCTCAGTGATTATCATGCTAGTAGCTGTTGTCTTGGTGTATATTTTTCTGCATTATACGCGTTTTGGCCGCTTACTCTATGCAGTTGGTGGCAATCAGGAAGCGGCTCGTCTATCAGGAATTCCAGTTGATCGCTATCGGGTGTTAGCTTATTTGTTATCAGGACTCTTTTGTGGCTTGGCAGGAGTTCTAATGACGGCACGTATCGGGACTGGGCAGGTAGATGGAGGTGCCCCTTTGTTAATGGATGCGGTTGCGGCAGCATTTGTTGGCTATTCTGTGTTAGGAGCTGGCAAACCAAATGTCGGGGGGACCTTTGTAGGTGCTGTACTGATCGGTGTACTCCTGAACGCTTTGACCATGCTGAATTTGCCTTACTATGCACATGATATTGTAAAGGGCACTGTACTTATTTTTGCATTAGCAGCAACGTACTATCAGATGAGACGTCGTTTTAGGTAAGGTTTGAATGGGCGAACCCAGATAATTTTGGTATACTACGTTTATTATTTTAACGCCTAATTTACTGAAGTATTCCATAATTCCAATAACTGGAGGTTCCTCATGAATATTACTGACATAGAAATCAGACGTCAATTTGTGCCGCTGATTAAACCTTTTAAAACAGCCTTGAGAACGGTAATTACTTCAGAATCGATTATTGTAAAGGTGTCGACCGATACTGGATGTCATGGATTTGGAGAAGCCCCAGCAACTGTGGTGATCACTGGTGATAGTCTTGATAGCATTGAGGGGGCTATCCTGCATGTCATCCGGCCACAATTAGTCGGAAAATCTTTGTCTAATTATGAAGATATTTTTCAAACGCTCCATAGCTGTATGGTAGGCAATTATAGTGCAAAAGCAGCAGTCGATATGGCTATATATGATTTAGTAGCACAAAAAGCCAAAATGCCGTTGTATCAGTTTTTAGGAGGATTCCGAAACAGTATGGAGACGGATTATACGGTTAGTGTGAACTCCCCTCAAGAGATGGGAGAGGACGCCGTTTCCTATTTGCAGGCTGGATTTCATACGCTAAAAATTAAGGTAGGCAAAGATGACATTGAACAGGATATCCTTCGTATTCAGGAAATTCGCAACCGTGTAGGCAATCAGGTCAAAATTAGACTGGATGCTAATCAGGGCTGGGGGGTCAAGGAAGCGATTCGCTCGATACGCAAGATGGAAGAGATGGGATTGGCTATAGAATTGGTGGAACAGCCAGTTAAAGCACATGATATTGAAGGTCTAAAGCTGGTAACAGATCATGTGGATACACCGATCATGGCTGATGAAAGTGTATTTAGTCCCAAGGACGCGCATGCTGTATTAACCACACGGGCTGCTGATCTTATCAATATTAAATTAATGAAAGCAGGCGGAATCTATAAAGCTCAACAAATTAATCAATTGGCAGAGTTATGTGGCGTAGAATGTATGGTGGGGAGCATGATTGAGACTCGTTTGGGTATCACGGCAGCCGCTCATTTTGCCGCAAGTAAGAAAAATATTACTCGCTTTGACTTCGATGCTCCATTAATGCTACAGCATGATACGGTGAAAGGTGGGGTCGTGTATGAGGGGCGTTGCCTGAAGCTAACAGATGCTTCCGGACTAGGTATAACTGATGTGCTGGAGGTAGAACACATATGATTACATATGAACAGCAGTATGTTGTTAGTGTAAATGTAGCAACCCTTTGGACGTCTCCAGAATCACCACGCGAGTTAGATCTGCCTGCCTTACAAAATCCGGCACAGCTCTCTGAGTGGTTGCGTGTTCTTGGCTATCACGAACGGCTGGAGCTTTGTGAGGCAAACAAGACACAGACGCAGGTTTTGTTTGGAACGATTGTTCATGTAGAGGAAGAGGCTGGGGATTGGGTAAAAGTCCTTGTCAGTGACCAGCCTACTCTAAAAAATAAGAAGGGTTATCCAGGCTGGATGCCTCGTGCCCAATTGGCTCTGGTGAATTGGCCCGTTTCCACACCGGAAGAGCTAATTGCCGTCGTACAAGTCAATAAGGCGTGCTTGTATGTTGAAAAGGAAGGGCCCGTTACCGGGGAAGCTAAGCTTCCTTCTAAAGCAATTGAGCTTGAATTGAGCTACCTAACTGAATTGCCTGTCGTTGAACAAGAAGAGATGTGGGTTCGGGTACAGACCCCCATCGGGGAGCGGTGGCTACAAAAGGCAGATGTGTCTATCCGTACACGTGGAGAGAAGAGCGATGTTTCAGGGGAGCTGATTGTGCACGCAGGTAGGCAGTTTCTTGGACTGCCCTATCTGTGGGCTGGGACTTCTTCGTTTGGCTATGATTGTTCAGGGTTTGCCTATTCCATGCATAAAGCATTTGGCAAAATAATTCCTCGTGATGCATCCAATCAAGCTACATTTGGGCAAGAGATACCGTTGGATAAGGTACAACCAGGAGACTTATTGTTTTTTGCTTATGAACAAGGGAAGGGTGCTGTTCATCACGTAGCCATCTCGCTGGGAGGTACACGGATGCTTCACGCTCCTAAGACAGGACGTTGTGTAGAAGAGCTAGAAATTACCGGACATCCTGAATACGAGCCGGAACTATGTATTGCTCGGCGCTACTGGCATTTAACAAGCCCTGTTTTGATTCATGACGATAAATAAAAAGAATAGACAGTCCGCGTTATGCCGCCAGATAGTGGTATTTACGTGGCTGTCTTTTTGCTGTGTGGCTATAATCTAGAAGCTTTCCCAATATATCGGACGATTTGATTGCTTATAAAAAAAGAGCAGAGCAAAAAACTGCTCTTCAGAAAGCAGTCGTTTAGGGGAATGGCTCGTGGGATCAGAAAATGATCCAATTGTACATTCCTGACGAGTATCCATAATCGCTTCAAAAAGAAATCCTACTCCCCAAAAAGAAGATCGTGAAGCGTAGATGGTGTATGCTTTACGAGCTTCTTTTTTGACCCAACAAAAAGAAACCGCCTCCAATGGCTACAATAATAATACAAATTAGGAGTGTGAACATGTTGGAACCTCCCTTTAAAAGTAAAAATCTCGAAAGAAAACAAGTGAATTTTTTGTGTCTTTCTTAAGAATAACACAATTTTAACACATTTTTGTAACAATGTGTTCATTAGTTTGCCCTAAAAGATGAAAATCTCTTCTTTAAGAAAATCTACATTTGTAAAATGGATACTTAGAAAAGTGTTTGCCGACTAAAAGAAGCTCATTCCTCTCATAAAGAAACAAAAACTTGGAACAAGAAGAGAAGACTCTCCATGTTTCCAAGTTTTTTATATACAAAAAGGTATTCATATCGCTTATAAGTGGATGAATTATTATAAAAGCCAGTTTATTTTTCGCTTGAATAGCTTCTTAACAAAGCAGACGATTACTTGCTTGTAAACGACAAATCTGTTATTCCATGACAAGTGCTCGTTCTCGTAAGCTTTGTTTTAGCACCTTTCCTAAGCTATTCTTCGGTAGAGCATCAGTGAATCTAATTTGAGGGATCTTATAAAGAGCGAGTCTTTGTTTACAATATTCGATAACGTTTTCCTCCGAAAGGATACTTCCGACTTCCATCACGATATAGGCGCGTGGGATTTCACCTAACATTTCATCAGGAGCAGCGACTACTGCTGCTTCTAGAACCTGTGGTATTTGCATGATGACATCTTCTACCTGATCGGGATAGACATTTCTTCCACCAGATACAATAACATCCTTATATCTACCCATAATATATAAAAAACCATCCTCATCAAATTTACCGCTATCACCAGTATGTAGCCAGCCTTCTCTCAGCACCTGATTAGTGGCTTCAGGATTATTCCAATAGCCTTTAAATACATAAGGGCTTTTCACTACAATCTCCCCAACTTCTCCAATAGGCAACTCCTCGCCTGTTTGGGGATGAATAATTTTACATACAACTTTTGGCAGGAGCTTTCCGGCAGATTCGGTTTTTTCCAGCCCCATTTCAGGAGTATAGAAGCTAACTCCGATAGCTTCCGTGCATCCATAAGTGACTGACATCGTAATTTCTAATTCGTGATAGTGCTTAATTAAGGTAGAAGGAACCTTTGTGCCTCCTGTGCTGACAGTTTTTAGTGATGTTGTTTTTCTTTGGCTTTTTTTAAATTCTTGTAGCATATAGGTAAAAATATAAGGGAAAGCAATCATCATCGTAATGTTTTCTTGATCAATCATCTCCCAAATTTTTACGGGATCGTAATCATGCAAAAAGACCAGCGTATTTCCAGCAACGATACTATATAGCATGTTATTAATCGAACTTAGATGGTAGAGATGATGGACGGCAAGAAAACGTTCATTTTGATAAGCATGGGGATAAGAAAGCATTTCATTAAATGATTCAGAGAAAGTGCGATGGATGAGCTCGCAAGCTTTTGGATTGCCAGTGGTTCCTGAAGTAAAGCAGTAAAATGCTGTATCGTTTTCATTTACGGTTACAGAAGGGGGCGAAGAAGGATAGTTGCCACTAAAGATTTCTTCAAAAGCTGTTGAGGTATCCATTCCTATGCCTACTAATATCGAAGTGGGGAGTAGATCCTTTTTTGGAAGTGCGTTTGCAAATTCTTGGTCATAGAAAAGTATTTTCGGATTAGATGTATTGAGGATGCCTTCTAATTCATAAGAGGAGTAGGTAAGATTTAAGGGGACAACGATTGCTCCTATGCATAATGCTGCCATCATGATGGTCGGAAAAGGGTGATTGTTTTTACACATGATGGCTACCCGATCACCTTTTTGTATACCGTTTTCCAATAAATAATGTGCCAATTGATTGACTCTTTCGTTATACATTTGAAATGAATAGCGAGTGGACCCACCAACAAGAGCTTCCAAATCAGGTGTTTTTTCAGCACGAATTTTTAACATTGTGTGTAAGGTATTCATCAGATAACCTCATTTCCAAGTTATTTTTTTGTCGTAATGTAAGAACAGTTTTGAAATAGATTACTTTTGTTTACGTATCAAATTGTATTTAAAATGTTTGTCTATTATGTATAATTTTACCTTATACGAACGGACTTGTACAGATTATGTCGCTGCTTTTTGGACTGAAAATACTTTATAAATAAATGATTTTTGAGCTTGTTTTCGTATTTCGTGTTCAACAATTCCCGATTGTTTTTGTTTTCATTGTGTAAAGTTCCATTTCACTGGTGAGTCATGCTGAGATTTGCATTTATTGTACCTTATGCTTTAGTTATAAAGTAACTACGTATGGAAAAGGCCTCAACAAAGGTTTACATAACTAAGATATTTGTAATGAAAGATTATCAGCGTTTGGATCGCTGTGAACTATTTTCATAGATTTGCTATCCGAATATTGTGCTTCTTTTGCTCTTTTTACATGGTTCCCTCTATAATAGAGGCGGAGGTGTGAGTAGCATGTTAATTTCAGCGACAACCAAACTCTACTATCAAAATCCTTATTGGCGGGAATGTACAGCCACCGTCTTACACCAAGTCACCGATGAATTTCAGAAAAACTGGGTTGCGTTTGATCAAACCATCTTTTATCCAACAGGTGGGGGTCAGCCACACGATACAGGATACATAGGGCAGCATAAGGTACTAGATGTAGAAGAAAGAGAGGGCGTGGTCTGGCATCAAATAGAAAGCCCACTCAATTCAGACCAAAAACAGATTCAGATGAGCATTGATTGGGATCGACGCTTCGATCATATGCAGCAGCATGCAGGACAACATATTTTATCCGCAGCCTTTGCTGAGGAGTATCGCGCCTCTACCATCGGCTTTCATTTAGGACAAGAAACCTGTACCATTGATTTGAATATAAAAGAATTAACCGAAGAGATGGCAAAAAAAGTGGAAGCCTATGCAAATCAGATCGTGTTTGAGAATCGTGATATCGTCGCGCGTTTTGTCCATGAGGAAGAGCTGGAGCAATATCCGTTACGTAAAAAACCTACTGTTGAAGAAGATATTCGTTTAGTGATTATTCCTGACTTTGACTACAATCCTTGTGGAGGGACGCATCCTAATCGCACTGGTGAAGTAGGTCCAATCCTTATTTTACAGTGGGAAAAGCATAAGGGGCATATTCGCTTAGAGTTTACAGTAGGAAAACGAACAGTAGAGCGATTGCATGATAAGCATGCCCTGTTAAGACAGGTTAGCCGTCTTCTACAAACAAATGAAGCTGGGTTGCAGGAGGCCCTCTTACGATTACATACGGAGCAAAAAGAACTAGCTGACGAGCTGTTGCAAGTAAAAGAAGCGTTGTTCTCCCATGAGAAGGACATGCTGATTCGTCAAGCAGAACAACTAGCTGACAGAATGTTGATTACGCAAAGGTATGAAGAGCGGCCCTTATCTGAGCTACAAAAAATAGCACAGCTTATAACTGGGCAGGAAGCGAATGCAATTGTTCTTTTGATCACAGGTGGTACGAAACAGCAATTTGTCTGTGCTTGTGGAAAAGAGGCAAATGTTGAGATGAACACGTGGGTAAAGCGTATTCTACCACGAATCGAAGGAAAGGGTGGGGGGAATGCATTGATTGCCCAAGGTGGTGCAGCTTCTACTTATAACCCAGACCAAATTCATACCTATGCACGAGAAGAATTACAGGTTTTGCTAGAAAAATAGGTTATTGAACGCTTTCATAAAAAGCTATACAATAGAAAGTAGTTTTCGATGAAGAAGGTGTAAATTTATGTCAGAAGAACAAGCTCCAAAAAAAATTAGTCTAGCTGAAGCGATGAAACAACGACTAGCTCAGAAAAAACAACAGGCAAGTGACAAGGATTTTCAAAAAGGAAATCAATCAACTAAAGTACTAAAGACGCAAAACAACAAGAAGCCTAACAATCAACGTAGAAGAACAGGCGGCTCATAGGAATTCTAACAATTAAAGCTTGGCATGAGCGAATGGAGAAACGCGGAATGTTTCTTGTTCGCTCTTTTACTTTTGAAGGTAAAGCGTATGGCAATCGTGGATTTCATTTGTATACAGTAGCACCATGTTTTTCTTCGATAAGCAGGTATTGCCGAACCGTTTTGCCATTTAACTATTGTTGAATGTTGTCTAATAAGGTAATATTACAATAATGTAAATGGCATATGGATTAGTTATCAATGACATAAAACAATATAAAGACAGGGGTCTAGTGATTATGAGTCTTTTTCTCTCTGTTCTAGGAACAGTTTTTATGGATGTGAAAGGATTTCCGTTTCAAGCATATGAGGCCAAAAACCGGAATCTAGGGAATGTCCAATTTGTTCATGGCGGAGTAGGACGTAACATTGCTGAAAATCTTGGGAGAGCGGGCTGTCCAACCGCTTTTGTATCGGTACTAGAGACGACCGGTATGGGGCCAGACGTTGAGAATCGTTTGAAAGCAGCAAATGTAAGTACGGATTATTCTCATTATACCAAGCACGGTGGAATGGGAATGTGGATGGTTATTTTGGATGAGACTGGAGAATTACAAGGCTCTATCTCTCAAATGCCAGATTTAAAACAGATGGAACAATTGATCAAGGATAGAGGAGAAGAGATTGTTCAAGCCTCCTCACATATTATTACGGAGTTGGACTTAAATCACGAGATCATTTCTCATATCACGAGCTTAGCCAAAAAGCATAACAAACCAATCTATGGTTTGCCAGCTAATATGGAAATCGTGCTTGAGCATCCAGAGCTACTACATGAGTTTGATTGTTTTGTTTGTAATAATTATGAAGCGGACAAAATTTTTGGTATTGATTTTACCAATATGGAAATTGCGGGTCAATTAGCAGTACTTACTGACTACATGAAGCATTCTGGATTACAGCAAATGGTTATTACATTGGGTGAGAAAGGCTCTGTATTCTATGACAAGAAGACGGGAGCTAAAGGGCATCAGCCTGTATTCCCTGTGAATCTAGTTGATTGCAGCGGTGCTGGGGATGCTTACTTCTCTGGTATTGTCATGGGGCTATCCACTGGTTTAACTCTTCAAGAGGCGGTTATATGCGGTACCAGAGTAGCAGGATGGACAATTGAGTCAACAGAAAGCATCTGCCCTGACTTAATGGAGAAAATTGAACAAAATCAAGAGATGCATGACTTGCTTTTTCGGCATAAATTAGTAGGTCAGGCGTAGGAATAAGGAACTAACCCTTGTGGTTAGTTCTTTTTTTATAGCATCATTTTTTCATAGCTCGTCACCAGGTAAGAGCATTATTTACGATATAATCCATTTGTCGTATTTCCTTCCTAACCATTAGGCATACTGATTAGCAAAAAGGCAATGCCGTGGACAGCGTTAGGAGGCAGGTAAAAGCAATGATTGGTTATCAAGTAAGCTGGGAGGATGGGGGTCAAATTAAAAAGATACTTGATGATTTCTCCATTCCTTATCGTGTAAAAAACCAGGTAGATCAGCTCATTTTTTTATTTCCTCAGTTACCTTTTGGAAAAGATGTGTTTATTCGTGAAGTATTTTCGCTATATGCTAGTACGCTTTCTTCCCAAAATGAGCGTGGCTAGCTTTATATTTAATGTTAGCAGGGTTGGGCTTCAGCATAGTGTTGCTGGTTCCCCAACCCTTTTTATATAGGAGTAACATAATCGTAAAAAAGCAGCGGAAAAATTTAATGTAGAAAAAATCCAAAAAAATGAATGAAATTTATCTTTTAAAAGTTTAGTAATACTAAAAAATAGAAACTTATTTTTGATTATATATACGCATTACATATGGATTTGAGCATTTTTAAAATATTTTTTTTCAAATTAAGTGAAACTATTTGGCATGTCTTGAGTCTAAACATAGAAGGGAAAGTTATCCAAAAAAAACACAAAGGGTAGCAAATGCTTGCCTGATAAAGACCTTTTAAAGGGACGGGCCTTGTATAGGAACTGAAAGGAGCTACAACATGAAAAAAACAAGTTCGATCCTGTCATTGGTGGTGCTCATGTCAACGGCCATCACACCGAGTGCTTTGGCAAGCCAGCTAAAAGCCCCTGTGCTTGTGGCTAGTAACAAAGATGCATACCGATCCATGGATCAAATGAATCAAGGAACGTATCTCACCGAGAAAATTTTGGTGAAGGATACGACAAAGAAAACAATTGAATTGGAACGGTCGGGGTTGCTTACGTTAGCAAACGAGGCACAAGTTTATCAATTATCTGGCGATTCGCTTGTTCCAAAATCTTTGGCAGATGTGCGTGTCGGTGCGGAAAATGTCAGAGTTTATGTAAATGGACAAAATCAAGTCAATATGTTGGTCCTAGAGGGAGAAACACGTGCCGATCGGATGCGCATAGGATTGTACAATACAGGCTTTGGTTCACTTGATCACACTACGTTCCAAGCAAAGTCAGCGGAGGGCTTGTACCTTATTGATAAAAGAACGAATCAGCAGTTTGAGGTTGCACCTAATCAAGTTGTAAACATTACGAATCAAGGAAACAGTTTAACTGTTAGCGTTAATAATCAAACGCTCGTTTCTATGTCGGAACGTCTTTATGTAGTACCTGCTGATAATAAAGATGGATTGACTGAGGTGCTAAGTCTCAAGCGAGCACAAGGAACACCTAAATATCGAGGTGTGCTGGAAGTTAAACCATCTGTGTCCTTCGGTAAGCTATCTATCATCAATGAATTGTCGCTTGAGCAATATTTGCTTCAAGTCGTACCAAGCGAGATGCCAGCATCCTTCGGGGATGAAGCATTAAAAGCACAGGCAATCGCAGCCCGTACATATGCACTAAACGACTACTACAGTAATCGTTATGCGGCAAAAGGCTTTCATGTAGATGATAGTACGATGAGCCAGGTTTACAACAATACTCTAGAAAATGCGAAAGTGACGAGAGCAGTAGAGGCAACAGCAGGTCTCATCATGAAGTATCGGGATGAGCTAGTTGATGCACGCTACTTTTCATCATCTGCTGGAGTGGTGGCAGGTCGTCATGAAATTTGGCCTGATCCGATTACACAACAATTTCCAGGAAGCGGTGTACCATATTTGATTCCACAGAGCTTTGTTATGGAATCTCAAAAGAAACAAGGCTTTTTGCCAGTAGCCATTTCAAGTGAGGAAGATATGCTTTCGTTTGTCAAAGATTTATCAATCGTGAGCGTAGATTCCCAATCTCCATTTTTCCGCTGGAAGGTTGAGTTATCGAAAGGGGAGCTACAAAATACGATTAATAAAAATCTAGCTGCTCGTGCTGCCGCTGATCCAAATGGAGTATTTATCAGTCATGGCGATGGGAATTTCGTGAAGGGAGCCATTCCTTCTAGCGGTGTAGGTGACCTATATAATCTTTATGTGAGCAAACGTGGTGAGAATGGAAACATTCAGGAGCTTATTTTGGAAGGAAGTAATGGTACCTTTAAGGTAGTGAAGGATTACAATGTACGTTATTTACTCCGTCCTTCTAAGACCTATACCGGTGGTGGAGATGTCATTCTTCATCGAACCGCGGGTGATTCCTCTCATTATGACGCTAAACTAGCAATGAAGAACTACAGCCTGTTACCATCCGGCTTTGTTGCCTTTGAAGTAAGTCGTAATGAGCAAGGCAATCTTCAAAATGTCATCATTTATGGCGGCGGAAATGGTCATGGCGTGGGGATGAGTCAATATGGTGCCTCGACACTTGATAAGCTGGGGCTGCCTGTGGAGCAAATTCTCCAAACCTTCTACCCTAACCACCAATTGGTAAATTTATATCAATCTTAGAATGTTAAACTTTGTTGAACTCTTATGTAAAATGATTCCTAACCATACAAAGATGGCCGTTTGGTCATCTTTTGTTATAGTCTTGATTGCTTGAAATATTAGATTCTCTTTAGTAATTTCCGGCGCAGACAAACATATTTCTTTATAGGATAGGTGCTACTTTAGCAGGTTTATGGTAAGATATTTTGGTCGGAAATGCCTCATACTAGGTAGACCGGCCGATAATAGATTAAAAGAGAGGCTTACAAAAAATGAATTGGAAACAATATTCTCTGATAACGTCTCTGTTACTCCTATCTAAATTTTTTTGGTTTAGAATTTTTATCTACGATGACCGTAACCCTTTTCACTTGCTTTGGGCTGAAACAAGCTCTGTTTTGCTAATTGTCGTAATCTTTACCTTGCTTTTTTATAAGCGAAAAACACTGATGTATACGATTGCTAACTTTTTACTGTCTAGCTTTATGCTTGCGATCGTTGTGTATTATTCCTACTATGGAAAAATCATGACCTACCAAGCATTTATGCAAATCGGACAGGTAAAAGACGTTTCTTCTAGTGTTTTTACATTAATTAAACCACAGTATTTTGTGCTTTATCTGGATCTAGTTATTTTCTTACTCTGGTATCGCTCCGTGAAAAAGAAAAAACAAGATGCGGTTCAAGCACAGGTGGACATGACTTTGGTCAAGCGTTTAATTTTGACAGCTTGTTCTGTGGTGGTTCTGTTCTCTTTTGAGGGTGTAAAAGCAGAGCGAACAGCCGGCATTCAAAACGAAACAAAAAAAGCCCAGCAACAAGGCTTAATTACCTTTCAAGTGAATAGCTTCTTGAAAGATCAGAAGGTTCCAGTGTGGAATGAGGAATATATAGCACGTATTAAGGAACTAAAGGCTGAACGTGAAAAACAGCAGCCTAAGCAATTATTTGGAGCGGCAAAAGGCAAAAACGTGATGGTTATTCAGATGGAGGCCTTCCAAAACTTTTTGCTTCATAAAAAAATAAACGGTGTTGAAATCACGCCAAATCTTAATGCTTTGATTAAGGAAAGCTATTATTTCCCACACTTTTTCCAACAGGTGGGGCAAGGAAACACTTCGGATGCTGAATTTATTAGCAACACCTCAATTTATCCAGTAGGAACTTCACCGATGTCTGTTTCTTTTGGAGAAAGAGAGATTCCAAGCTTGCCTCGTATGTTAAAGGAACAAGGCTATGCGAGTATGACCTTTCACGTAAATAAGGTAGATTTTTGGAATCGAGATGTAATGTATCCAGGACTGGGCTTTGATAAATATTATGATACCGATTTCTTTGGATATGACGATATTGTTGGACTAGGACCATCTGACGAAATTTTATTCAATAAAACCTTAGGGGTATTGGAGGAGTATCAAAAGCAGAACCGACCGTTCTATTCTCAGATCATTACCTTGTCGGGACATCACCCTTTTGTTATTCCGCAAGAGAAGAATACACTAGCACTACCACCAGCTTGGGAAGGGACAAATGTAGGTAATTACATGCAGGCCCAGCATTACGTAGATAAGCAGCTAGGAGATTTATTTGCGAAAATGAAGCAAAATGGACTCTGGGATAATACAGTTATTGTTCTGTATGGTGATCACTATGGCATTACACAAGATGATCAGGGTAAAGATGGGAAACCGATTATTGAGAGCCTGACAGGACATGTTTACGATAAAGTGGATGCGTTCACGGTTCCACTAATTGTTAAGGTTCCAGGCAATGAAACTGGCAAGACGATGGAAAATATGGGTGGTCAAGTCGATATTATGCCAACTATCGCCAATTTAGTTGGGCTTGATCTTTCAAACACGACATATTTTGGTCAAGACTTGCTCAATACGACCCATAATGTACTGGGCGAACGCTTCTATATGCCAAGCGGTTCCTTTATTAATGATGACATCTTGTTTATTCCTGGTCAGAGTCTGGAAGACGGTTCTGCTACGAATATCAAGACACATGAAGCTGTTGTGGATCTGGAACCGTACAGAAAAATGTATGAAGAGACTCTAGAGCTTCTGTCTATATCTGATGCTTATGTGAATCAATTACCAATGAGAGATTAATCAAGGATTAGCACTCTGAAGGGCCGTTTTTAAAACGGCTCTTTTTGCTATATATGCGGAACAAATAAGGACAGGCTTGCTTTTTTTCGTGTATAATAATGGATATTACACAGATGAAAAGAGGGTTATAATGCGCATTCAATTTCATGGACACTCTTGTGTACAATTAACTCATGGTCAGCATTCCATCATTATTGATCCATTCTTGACAGGAAACCCTATAACAACAAGTAAGCCAGAAGATATAAAAGTAGACTACATTTTGTTAACGCATGGACATGGTGATCATATTGGTGATGCGGTACAGATTGCGAAACAAAATGATGCTACGATTTATTGTATGGTAGAACTGGCCCAATACCTGAACTGGAAAGGTGCTAAAACGGTGGGTTTTAACATTGGAGGAAAAGTTCAGCTACCATTCGGCTATGTAAAAATGACGCAAGCATTTCACAGTACAGGCATTGTATTTAATGATGAACAACAGATTATTTATACAGGAATGCCTGCTGGACTGATCATCCAAATGGGAGGTAAAACCCTTTACCATGCAGGAGATACAGGGCTTTTTGGCGATATGAAACTAATTGGTGAGCTACATCAACCAGATCTTGCCTTCTTGCCAATAGGTGACCATTTTACAATGGGACCAGAAGATGCTTTACTGGCCGCGGAATGGACTAGAGCGAAAACAGTCGTGCCAATTCACTTTGATACGTTCCCGCCAATTAAACAGGATGGACATGCTTTTGTTAAGGAGTTAGCCAAAAAAGGCATACAGGGCAAAGTAATGCAGCCGGGAGAAAGCTGGGAGATATAATGAATGACCAACAGATAGAAAGTGTTGTTAACCAACTATCCACCCGTCAGCGTGGCATTTTAGGCCAGGAGGAATCACGTAGAACTGCCGTACTTGTTCCATTGATCCGTGATGAACATGGAGAGTGGTCTGTTTTATTTGAGAAGCGTGCTTCCACGTTAAGAAGTCAGGCAGGTGAAATTTGTTTTCCAGGTGGACATATAGAGCAAAGCGATCACAATGAATGGGAAGCAGCTAGACGAGAAACATCAGAAGAATTGGGGCTTGATCCTGATAAGATCATGTATGCAGGAGATTTAGATATTTTAGTCTTGTCCTCAAGCTTACTAATTTATCCTTATGTTGGGTTTATACATAGGAAAATCTCTGAACTAGCTCCTAACCCAGATGAAGTGGAAGAAGTTTTTACGGTTTCGTTACGAACGCTTTTGGACACGATACCTGATCGCTTTGACATTGATCTACGCTTTGAGCCAGGGGAGGATTTCCCGTATCATCTCATTGCCAATGGGCGAGATTATAAGTGGAGACATGGAAAGCTCCCTGAATATTTTTATGAAGCAGATGGCCGGATTATCTGGGGATTAACTGCACGGATTCTACTGCATTTTTTACAATTTTTTCGCAGGTAATCTGCGCAATAAGGACAAATGAAACAGAGCGGAAAACCAAGGAAGACATGGTATAAGGGGACAGTGTCCTATAATACCATGTCTACTTTGGTTTGTTATGTCAGAAAAGTAAGAAAAATAATTATAAGATGAATCAGTAGCGTAAGAAATGGCTTGTATGTTATCAATTTATGGTTCTAGTTTTCCCTTTTTTTGCTTATTTAAGGGTAAGGGTACCTCTCTTTTGGATGGTCGTCGTTTTTTTCTGCACATGCATGGCAGCGCTTGGCTTTGTTTACTCTATAAAGAAGAAGGAGGAAAGCAATGAAGGGAAAAAACAGTCTTACGCTACGCTGTGTGCTTACAGTGGTGCTTCTCATGCAGTTGGTATTCACACCTGTCACCGCATTGGCAAGCAAAATGGAAGCAAGCATGGTTGGCCGTCAGATAGATTCGTTGCTTGAAAAGCTTTCGCATGAGGATGTAAGCAAAGGGATGTATGCAGGAATCTCTGTATACAATCTGAATAAGGAAGCCTTCCTATATCAGCATGAGGCAGATAAGAATTTTATTCCAGCATCTAATATGAAACTGTTTATTGCGGCTGCTGCTTTGGAGGAATTAGGTGCTGATTATCAGTTTAAAACCGAAATATATACTGACGGAAAAATAGAACAAAACGGTGTACTTCAAGGAGATGTAATCATAAAAGGCTATGGTGATCCAACTTTACAAACAACAGATTTTCACCAAATAGCGTCTGAATTGAAACAAAAAGGGATCACAGGGATTCAAGGTAAGGTGTATGTGGATGAAAGCTATTTCGATGATATACGTCTGGGGCCAGCTTGGATGTGGGATGACGAGGTGTATGCGTATAGCGCACAAATCAGTGGATTATCCTTACATAAAAATAGCATGGAACTAGTGATTACGCCTGCAAAAGAGGTCGGTAAACCAGCTACTGTTAGCATAACACCCATAAATGAGTACGTAAAGGTTATTTCGTCTGTCACAACGACCGATAGCAGGGAGACCCAGATCACTGTTGAACGGACGATTGGACATAATCAACTAATCATGAAGGGCAGTATTGGTAGAGATGCCATTCCTTATAAAGAAAACGTTACCATGGAAGACCCTGCACTGTATGTCGGTGAAATGTTTCAGTCTATCCTACAGTCAGAAGGGATCTTATTGGTTGACAAGAAATCGGTTCAAAAAAAGAGCTTAGTCAAAGGAACACCACTAGTGACTCATTACTCTCGGCCTCTATCAGAAATCATACTGGAATTGAATAAAGATAGTGATAATTTTTATGCAGAGATGCTAACCAAGACATTGGGAGCTATAAAAAAAGGGAAAGGTAGCTGGCATACCGGTACAGAGGCGATTGCTGAGGTGCTACGGGGAGCTAAATTTCCTGGAGCATATGTGCAGGTGGATGGATCAGGATTGTCGCGTCTTAATTTGATCACACCCAATCAAATGATTGCTCTCCTTCGCTATGTGCAAAAGAAGGAGTATCGAGAAGCATTTGAAGCGAGTTTACCTATTGCAGGTATCGATGGTACATTAAAAAGCCGTATGAGAGAGACCAAAGCAGCTCATACCCTAATAGCTAAAACAGGCTCAATGGGCGGAGTAAACAGCTTATCGGGGTATGTTACAGCTGCGAATGGCGATAAGCTAGCTTTCTCCATCATGATTAATGGAATTTATAAATCAAAGGTTGCAACTCAGCTGCAAGATTCGATTGGGACTGTGCTAGCCCAATATCCTATACTACCGGAACTCCCTGCTGAAGTATCAACGAATGCGACATATGAGCTAAGCGCCTTACTTGACCCGCTGTGGGAAGATCCGGCCCTAGCCAATGTGCATGGCAGTATGATCGTTAGTTCCTTAGACCGAACAGGGTCAAAAGCCACATTGTATGAGCATCAGGCGGATCGTTTGTTAACACCAGGAACAATTAGTAAGGAGCTTACAAGTATTGGGGCTCTTTTGACCTTGGGAGAGAATTATTCTTTTAAGACAGAAGTATTCCTGTCAAAACCTGCGAATGCAAATGGTGTGGTAGAGGGAGATATCATTGTCAAAGGATACGGTGATCCAACCCTACGTGCAGATCATCAAAATGATGAGGAGCAAGGGCCTACATTAGAACAATTAGTTGGTTTTTTACTAGATAAAGGAATTACACAGGTCAATGGCAATATTCTGGTTGATCAGAGCTATTTTGACCATCAGTTAGTAGGTATGGGCTGGCCGTGGGATACGGAGAAGCAACTTGCAAAAATCAGCGCTCTTACAAGTGAAGCTGGAAAAGTAAAGCTTACCTATAAGCCTGGATTAAAAATTGGCGATCCAGTAATCTTTGATATGTGGCCAAAAACCAATTACGTTGTCATCTATCAAAAGGCGTCCACTGTCGGTAAAGGAGCACAGCAAACCTTTCAGTTGAAAAAAGAACGATCTAAAAATATTTTTCATTTTCTTGGAGAATTGCCAATGAGTACCAAAGAGCGGAAGGAGCTTGTTTCGGTAGAGGAACCGGCTCTTTATTCAGGAGTATTATTTCTACAGAAAATGAAGGATGCTGGTATCAAGATATCGCCTACTAGTGAAGTGCTTTTGGGACAAGTGACACGAGAGGCAATTAAGTTAGGTGAAGTGCGATCCATGGTACTGCAAGATATCCTGACCCTGCAAAATAAAAATGATGATCACCTGATTGCAGAAATGGTCAATAAAACGATAGGGGCAAGCAAAGCTGGCAAGGGAACGACTGAGGCAGGGATAGCAGCTACACAGGAGATTCTAAAAGCCTGGGGGGTAAATACTAGCTACGACATTCTTGATGCTTCAGGAGTGACTCGCTATAATTTACTTTCAGCTCGGCAACTAAACGATGCATTACTTACATTAGCTGGACAAAAGGAATATCCATTATATTATAACTCCCTACCCATCGCTGGTGTGGATGGGACACTGAAAAACAGGTTAAAACGCACAGATGCTCAAGGTAATCTGCGGGCATTGAGTAGCCAATCACAGGGTGTGTCTAGCATAAGCGGCTATATTACTACGAAAAAGAATGAACGTCTAGCTGTAACGATTATTCTCAATGGACATATCCGTTCTCCAGAAAAAATGAGCAAATGGGAGGATAAAGTCTTTGAATTACTAGCTTCTTATCAAGAATAACGAAAGGGCTTCTAAAGAAATTCTACTATCGAGGTCGAATTTTTTTAGAAGCTGAAAAGGGCAACGAAGAGTAGCCAAGCTCAGCAATAGAGCTTGGCTTTTCGGCACATGTAAAGTGTTTTTTTCCATTCATTCTTCACAAATGAAGCCACTTCTTTTGTATTCATTTTCTTATACAGGCTTTTTCGCAGAAAACGTTCAAACATGTGGGGAAATGAAAGGTCAATATAAAGA
Organism: Brevibacillus halotolerans; assembly: GCF_026891775.1. Classification (NCBI taxonomy): domain Bacteria; kingdom Bacillati; phylum Bacillota; class Bacilli; order Caryophanales; family Paenibacillaceae; genus Brevibacillus; species Brevibacillus halotolerans. The sequence continues at coordinate 190,749 of NZ_JAPTNK010000003.1, read as the reverse complement.
AGCCCTAATTCATGAGACTGTAGTGGATTTTGCTGTTGATACGCCTGTAAAAAGGACTCAAAGCGTGAGGGACAAAAGGTTTTATGCTTGCGCATGATCATAAAGTGCATACGGGAAATATCCTTGGAAACAAAATCGTGTCGGATATCTTCCCAGTCGATGAGATAAGGAGTGCTTTTCTGAAACATGGTGTTTCGAGGATGATAATCGCCATGACATAGATAATGCTGTTCATCTGGGTACGATTTCCATTCGTGATAAAAAGAGTTAGCAAGTAACTTTTGATAGGCCCATTCGGCACGTGAGCTAAACCGTTTACAATAACGTATAATCCACTTGATTTTAGGAGAATCAGAACGTAGATGCTTCTTATACCACTGATCGATACGTCTTTTATCCGCTTGATACTCATTTTCCCAGTCTAAGGCCCCCATGGCTCTACAGTCAGCCGGGGGAGAAAATCCTAAGGAACGGTGATGAAACCGACCGATAAGTTTACCCAGCTTTAAAATGTTTCCCAAGGAGGAAACAGTGGGACTTTTTCCTTTAATCCACTCCTGTAAAATGTATCGTTTGTTTTCGAATGTGAAATATGGCCGTCCGTTTACTGTTAGATATTCACGGGGGATCAAAATTTTTTTTTCATGCAGATGCTGTTGAGCTGCACGGATGTAACGCATACGGCTCTCTTGCTCTTCCTTTCCTTTCAGAAGATAGATGCCTTGGTCGGTTATGATTTTACTTACATGCACAGTTGAAATTCTACTTAAATTTTTACTTGAACGTACTGTCAAGCCAAAATGCTTTTTAACCTGATTGGCAAGTAGCTTGTTCATGAGAATGCTCACATCCTCTATGTCATTATCTTTTCAGTCTATGACACATTTGAAAAGTTGTGTACCTGTACCTACATGAATCTGCATAACCAAGCCTCAAAAATTAGGGTGTCAGATACTAGAAGCCGGGGTGTGCTTGTCTAAAGGAAAACAGGCTATTTTCTTGGTTTGACAACGGTATGTCCTCATCATACAATGATGCATATAAATGCAAAGCGGCCCACATTTACATGAAGAGCCGACTTCGGGAAGGAGATGTGGCTGATGAATCGTGCACTAGTTGTTATTGATTATACGGTTGACTTTGTGGCGGACGAGGGAGCATTAACATGCGGAGCACCTGGACAAGCTATTGAGAATCGCATACGTTCGTTAATAGAAGAATTTCTGCAAAACGGGGATGAGATTATCATGGCTGTTGATCTTCATGAGGAGAATGATCCTGACCATCCGGAGACAAAATTATATCCTCCTCATAATATTCGTGGAACACATGGCCGCGATCTTTATGGAGAGATTCAAACGATTTACGAACAAAATAAAGAACATATTTTCTGGATGGATAAAACAAGATACAGTTCTTTTGCAGGAACCGACTTGGATATTCGCCTGCGGGCAAAAGGCATTACGGAAGTGCATTTGACTGGTGTATGCACGGATATTTGCGTACTTCATACGGCAGTTGATGCCTATAACCGTGGATATCAAGTGGTCATTCATGAGGATGCCGTGCAAAGCTTTTCGGCTACAGGGCACCAATGGGCCTTGCAACACTTCAAGAATGCGATGGGTGCTACCGTCGTGTCAAAATAAAGGAGCTGCCAGCTGTGAACTATGAGAATTTGACGTTACATACGGACAAATATCAGATCAACATGATGTATGCTCATTGGAAAAATGGTACACACAATCAAATTCGTGTCTTTGAGGCTTATTTCCGAAAACTTCCTTTTGGAAATGGCTTTGCTGTGTTTGCCGGATTACAACGGGTTATTGAATATATTGACAATCTGCACTTTACGAAACAAGAGCTGGAGTATTTGGCTGAGCAGGAAGAAAATTATGAGCCTGCTTTCTTAGAGGAGCTAGCAAAATTGCGTTTTACAGGTCAGCTTCGTTGTATGGCTGAGGGAACTATCATTTTCCCAAATGAGCCATTGATACAGGTAGAAGCTCGTGTCTTTGAAGCACAATTAATTGAAACCGCCATTCTAAACTTTATCAACTACCAGATTTTAATCGCGACAAAAGCGGCACGTATTCGTTTAATCGCTCCAAATGAAACTTTGCTGGAGTTTGGAACAAGACGAGCACAGGAAGCAGACGCTGCCGTATGGGGGGCACGCGCGGCCTATTTGGCGGGTTTTGATGCCACATCAAACATGCGGGCTGGTATGTTGTTTAAAATTCCTACAAAGGGTACGCACGCGCATTCGTGGGTGCAGGACCATGCTACAGAGGAGGAAGCGTTTGAGAAATTTGCAAAGGCTCTTCCGGAAAATGTGGTTTTGCTTGTTGATACATATGATACGTTAAAAAGCGGAGTACCGAACGCCATAAAGGTGGGAGAAAAGCTGCGCAAAGAAGGAAAGCAATTAAAAGGTATTCGGCTAGATAGTGGGGATATTGCTTATTTGTCGAGAAAAGCCCGCAAGATGCTAGACGATGCAGGTTTTCCGGAGGTTGCGATTATAGCATCCAACGATTTAGATGAGAATGTGATATTCAATCTAAAAATGCAAGGAGCTCAGATTGATACGTGGGGTGTGGGAACCAAGCTCATCACAGCAGAGGATAATCCTGCATTAGGTGGAGTATATAAGGTGGTAGCTAAGAAAGAAGAAGATCACTACATCCCGACGATTAAAATCTCAGGAAATCCAGAAAAAATTACGACCCCAGGGAACAAACGTGTATATCGAGTAATTAACAAGGATACGGGTAAGGCTGAAGGAGATTATATTGCAATGGCAGAAGAACAGGTCCATGGCCTGCCGCGTATTATGCTATTTGATCCAGTTCACGTTTACCTTCATAAATTTGTGGAGAACTACGAGGCAATCGAATTGTTGCAAACGATCTATGAAGATGGAGTCTTAGTGTATCAGTCTCCTACTCTTGAGGAGACTAAAGAATATCATAAACAACAGTATCAACTGTTCTGGGATGAATATCTGCGTAAATTAAATCCGGAGAGGTACCCAGTTGATTTAAGTCAATTAGTATGGGACACCAAAATGAATCTCATTTCGCAGCATAAACAAAAATAATGGAAATAGATAAGAGGGCGTTCGATTAACCGAGCGCCCTCTTCATTTGTTGAAGTGCATGGTGGTAACTGCTGGTGATGATTTTCTTACTGCTCATTATGGTCTGATTGGTCAGCCTTTTTAGGTTGGTGGGGAAGATCAATGGTAATCGTAGTCCCTTTACCTAGTTTACTTTCTATTTGCATTTCACCACCATGATTGCTCACAAGGCGCATTGTAATAGGCAGGCCTAAACCAGTCCCGCCTTCTTTTACAGAGAAGAAAGGGTCCATCACACGAGATAGATATTCTTCAGGGATACCATTTCCGGTATCAATAATGCGAATACGTACGCCTGATGTTGTTTCCGTGCAGACAACCTTTAGTTGTCCTCCCTGTGGCATTGCCTCCATGCTATTTTTCATTAAATTTAATAAGACTTGCTTCATTTGCTCCTGATCAACATAAAGCGAAATGGTTGGAGGACAAATAAATTTCATTTCAATTCCATGCAGAAGAGCTTCCCCCTTCGTTAAGGTAAAAATAGAGTTCAATAGCTCTAAGGCAGGAATTTCACGATTTATAGGTGTTGAGGGTTTTGACAAAAGTAACATTTCCGTAACGATTTTGTTCACACGCTCTATCTCTTGCAGGACAAGTGATAGGTGATATTTTTTACGTTCTTCTTTTGTTAGCTTTTGTTGTAGCAATTGAATAAATCCATAGATTACTGTTAGAGGGTTACGAATTTCATGAGCGGCACCAGCAGCTAATTGTCCGACCAAGGCTAGTTTTTCGGATTGGTTAATATATTGTTGTACCTGTTCTTGTTCGGTAATGTCGGATAAAACAACCATCCACCCCATATTTCCTTGATCATTATCACGTAAAGGAACGTAGGAAACGAGACCAAGGAAAGGAGAGTTATTTTTATGTAATAGCTCCATTTTTTGATTCTCAAACCAAACGGAATTACAATCCATGCTTGGATCATCTTTTGATACCCAGACTTGCGGAGTCACTGTACGCGGATATGATTCTTCATCTAGCTGTACTAATTCTAAGGCCTTGCGGTTAATATAAACCTCACCAGTAACAAAATGGCGGGTAATGATCCCTACAGGCAAGGAATCAAGAATTTGCTCTCGAACATGCTTCTCTTGGGCCAAAATTTGATTTTGGCGTTCTCCTTGTTGAAAAAGGAGAGAAATATTGCGTGACATCTTGTTACATTCTTGTGCTAGTTCATAAAATTCATCGCGTACACTGTACGTAATTTGCTGACCAAAAGTTCCATTCGAAACCTCACGCATCTGTCTTAGGAGCGAGCGAATCGGGCGCATTAGTTCTCTTCGGAAGTAGAGGGTACAAAATAAGCCGAACAAAATAGAGGCTACCGAAATGGTATATGTAATAATGAGTGAAAATTTTAGACGTTTGCTGCTGTTTAGCACTTCTTCTGATGTTTTCGATTCAATCGTTCGTAAGGATAGACTGACGAACTTCTCTAGGTAAGCGATTTTAGGGTCAACCTCTGTTGTTAAGACGAAGGTAACAGCGTCTACGTTGTTGGCTTTCAGTAATGGATCAACTTTATTTAGGAAAATAAGATCTAATTCATGAATCAGGTCGATGATTTGGAAAAATTCCTTGTTTTCCTCATTTCGTTTCAACATTGTGAACGTATCTCGCATCTCAAAAACGGTATAATATTTTTCCAGATAGTTCGGTTCACGTGTTGATACATACATTTGTAAGGCAAACATTTTCGTATACAATTGATTTTTTAGTTCTAATAAAGCATTGGTTTGTGGAACAACCTTTTGCGTTAAATGAGATTCCTCAGAGGTTACCTTGGTGATCTGATAACTATTCAGAATTGCAACGGAGCCAATGAGAAGCATCATCACAAAGTAACTTAACATCATTTTCATCTGAAATCCCATGTTGCGAAAAGGGGACATTAATATCCCTCCTAAGCCATGATCAATGGGCATTGGCTCGTTTTAGATTTTCTATGGTACGATTCATTTCTAGTTGGACGGAAAGAGGAACCATCTTTCCATAAGGCCCCAAGCAATTTACATTCTCATTAAGCCCATACAATACAGTGCCACTTTCAAGTCTTTTTTGAAGATATTGTTCAATTAAGGTCGTATACACTTGCTCTACGTCTTGCACGAGGCTAGAAATTACATGGTTCGGCGCTAAGAAACGCTGATCACTAATATATCCAATAGCAAGGACATTTTGTTTTTGCACCTCATTGATTACTTGTAAATTAATACTATCACCTGCAGAGTAAATCACATCAGCTTTATGCTCAGTCATCAAAATCCGAGCGGCTTTGACGGCGGCCTTTGTATCATTGTAATCTGGAATAAACCTGATTAAAGCTTTTGCAGAAGGGTCTGTTTCTTTCACTCCACGCACTAATCCCTTCGCAAGAGGCCTATCATTAGGCATATCTGCAACGATAAAGCCTACAGTCTTCGTTTTGGACATCAGGGTAGCCAGCTTGCCAATAAGATAACCGGCTGGTTCCATATCAAATTGAATGACTGTTTGATTTGGATGACTGGCCGTTCCATTAAGAGTGACAAACCTTGTATGTGGATACATGGCAGCTACCTCTGTAAAGGGTTCAGAGAAAACGATTCCGTGACCCATGATTAAATCATATCCTGACTCTGCCAGATTGGATGCGACTGCCTTAATTTTATGTCTATCCACTTCCTGAACGATCTCTAGATCAAAATGATACTTGTCCTGTAGCTTATACATAGTCTGCAGGGCTGCACTATTCCAAGCTTGATCGAAAGTAGGACCCTCTAAAAGTAAAGCAATTTGATGTTCGGCTACATTTTTTCGTGTGAACCCTTGGATTTGTTTCATATTTAATAGAAACTGAAAGGTTAGGAGCAAAAGTAACCAGATTACCAAAGCTCCAATAATGTAGACGAAACCCTTGGATTGTTCGGTCACTTCATTTCCTCCCATAGGTGACATATACCATATTTGAACATTAGTTCCCATTTGCAAGATTCGACAAATAATAACAATTTCCTGCTTGGTTTAATCATACATATTAATAACATAAAATATGTTTTTTTGAAATAAGTAAATTTTATCCTCTGAAAGTATAAATTGTAATAAAAACGAGTGATAGGCTAAATGATACAAATATAGCAGGAAAATAGACATATTGAAATGAAATTTTGTAATGACAGTGAATTTTAAATGATCTGAGAAAAAAGCAGGAGTTTTTCTTTAAAAACCGAATCCAAATTAAATAAGGGGGAGATAACACAGCATGTTACAATCTAAGGATTTTCCGTATGAACGAATTAATATGTCCCAATTGAAAGAAGAATTTACTGAACAATTGAATAATTTTACGGAAATAAGTACGTATGAACAAGAAGAAGCAGCCATAGCTACTATACTTGCCTTACAGCGAAAATTCCTAACCGCATGGAGCATCGCTAGCAATCGTTTTTGCATAAACACGGAAGATGATTTTTATAAGAAAGAACAAGAATTTTATGATGAGCAGGTTCCTTACTTTGATGAGTGGAAGAACGAATACTATCGTGCAATTTTACATTCCCGCCACAGAGAGAAGCATGAGCAAAAGTGGGGGAAGGTTTATTTTACATTGGCAGAAAAGCAAATGAGCACCTTCTCTCCAGATGTTCTTTATGATTTGCAGGAGGAGAATAAATATTGTAGCGAATATGTAAAATTGCTAGCCAGTGCTAAGGTTGAATTTGATGGCAAGGAACTATCCTTACCCGAACTAGGCCCATATCAGCAATCAACCGATCGGGATATTCGTAAAAAATCCATTGATGCAAAATATCAATATATGAAAGATCATGAAGCAGAACTAGACCACATATTTGACAAGCTTGTTAAAATCAGAACAACTATCGCACATAAGCTGGGCTTCCCATCCTTCGTGGAGCTAGGCTATGCTCGTATGCAACGAATTGACTATAACCAAGAGATGGTTAGCGTATTCCGTGAACAAGTGAAAAAGCAGATTGTACCAGCCGTGAACCGCCTTAAAGAACGTCAGCGACAACACATTGGGGTCTCGACGTTAACTTATTATGATGATCCTTTGTTGTTTCCTTCTGGAAATCCAGTCCCAAAAGGGGGGCCGGAATGGATCTTAGAAAACGGAAAAAGAATGTATAAGGAGCTATCTCCTGAGACGAACGAATTTTTCAAAATGATGGTAGATAGAGGCTTGCTTGATGTGTATAGCAGAAAAGGCAAGGCAACAGGTGGCTACTGTGACTATTTTCAGGAGCAAAAAGTCCCGTTTATTTTTGCCAACTTTAATGGAACTTCCCATGATGTTGTTGTACTAACACATGAGGTAGGTCATGCCTTCCAAGCATATTCTAGCAGGCACATCCCCATGCCAGAATGCATCTTTCCAACTAGTGAATCAGCCGAGATTCATTCCATGAGTATGGAATTTTTAACCTGGCCATGGATGTCTCTCTTTTTTAAAGAGGATGCCGAGAAATTTAAATATGAGCATGTACATGATAGTCTTTCCTCCATTCTATATATTTGCATGGTGGATGAATACCAGCATTATGTTTACGAAAACCACACAGCAAGCCCCGAGGATCGTAAACAAGCATGGAGGCAGCTAGAACGGGAGTACCGTCCTTACTACAACTTTGAAGAAAATGATTATTTAGAGCGTGGAAATTACTGGCATCAACAGCGCCATATTTTCAAGTATCCCTTTTATTATATTGATTATGGTCTTGCTCAAATTTGTGCCTTCCAGTTTTGGCAATTAGCAAATAAAGATCGAGACCAAGCATGGAAAAACTACTTGCGTATTTGCGAAGTAGGAGGCAGCAAAAGCTTTACGGAGATCGTCGAGCTGGCAGAGCTGCGCTCCCCATTTACAGCAGGCTGTCTAGATTCAGTGGTTAAGGATATTGTAGATTGGTTAGAACAAGCTGATTATGAAAAAATGTAAGAATGTAGCGGGGAATAAATAGAAAGATCGGGTGTACGCGACAAGCTAATACGTACGCCCGATCATCCGCATTTCACACATTCAGGATTTTAACCTCATAGTAATAAGCTTTGCTTATAAGTAATCAATCAGATCTTAGCTTTTAGGTGCTACTAGTCTTTCTATCTCCTCACTCACCACGAAAGCAAGATCATCATTTTCATACATGGATAGCATAGCAAGCAGTGTATCATTTTCAATCGTGCCGGCTTCTTCCTTGGGAACGGTCAACTCCATGATTTGGTCAAGCAATGGATTTTGACCTTGCTTGGGATACGCTCTCTGATATAGCTCATGTGGATCAAGTCCATGATTGATGCACCATTGTGCAAAGACTAGAATCATCATATGTTCATCATGCTGATATTGTCGGATAATCTGGTCCTCAATTTCTTTACGGCTCATTTTCCTTCTCCTTTACATTACACTTCTACTTGGACAAGACGTCCATCAGGCAAACGAATGACATACTCTTTGCATACGAGTGCCGCTTTACAGCAAGGGCTTTTATCTTTTTTACGCGCTTTTTTTAAAATGTCTGCCTTTCTGCCGCACTCAGAGCAGTATGTCTGAAATCCTTCCAGCATTTTAACCGCAAATAAGGGAGCTCCAATACGTTTACATTCGGCTACGAACTCTGGTGTTCCATCCGCAAAGGGCTTGTTTTGCAAGCACAGATGGTAATGAGCCAGCTCATGCTTGAGCGTGGCGATGACATGCTGGGCGCCAAATTGATTGTATTGCCATAGGCTTTGTACAATTTTAATAGGCTTTTGATAGGTTCGCTCAAATATAAAGCTTCCTGCAGCATCCTTTACTGATTTATCCCATTCGATAGGAATCTTACAAGGGCGGCCAAAATAATGAAGGCTTAATTGATTGCCAATTTGATACAATTCCGTGGAGGAAGAAGTATCAATTCTCCAAATAGCTCGCTCTTGAAAGCTATCAGAGAGTGATAAGGTTTGTTGTTTTTCTTTTGTGAAACGTTTTATTTGCTGAATAAATTCATACACGTCCTGATAGGAGAGCTTCTCCAGCTCCAATTCACGTTTTGGGTCCACAACAAAAAGGTGGGCGTATAAATATTTTAACATGAGGGCAGTTGGTTTTTGTTTACTATTCATATCTCTATTGTAGCGAGAGAAAAACAAAGATGGCAAGAAAAAATAGCTAGATATAGAGACCAGGTATTTACAGTTCTTTGGATTACATTAGAAGACGTTTTCATGTAAAATGTTTAGAAGAAAAATGAATAATGTGATAAGTCTGTTGTTATTTATAAGTAAAATTATTACGTAGAAGGGAGAAAGTCTGTATGAGCAAGAAATACTTTAGTCTAGATGAAGCGAATCAATATATCCCGTTTCTAGAAAAAGAACTCCTCTTTTTACGAGATCAAAAGCGCGAAATTTCTGAGAAATATCACCGCTTGCAAATTGTCAAAAGTCATGTTGACCATATTGGGATTAATGACTTTGCCGATCATGAGGTTTTTGAATTAGAATGTCAGATAGAGTTTTTGCATATGGAGTATTCCATGCATGCTGAAGCGATCGAAAGACATGGCATGAAGGTTAAAGAGATAGAGCTTGGGTTAGTGGATTTTCCGGCCATTCTAGATGGAGTAGAGGTATACCTCTGTTGGAAGCTAGGAGAGGGGAGTGTTAGCCACTATCATGGGATGGAAGAAGGCTTTCTCGGTAGAAGAAAAATCTCGTAGCTTCTACACATCTTCTTTTTCGCCTATGGCCAGAAGCATTTTTATAATACGAACGAACGAGGGATGAGCGGAGGTAAAATGCTTGTCCCTTTCTTTTATAGCTTTCGATTACGGTTCTTTTCATAGACACAAGACTAGCAATCCGTTTTTGCAGTTTAGAGAAAGCTGATTGCAAGAAAATGGATATACAGGGGCGAATGTAAGAGGAGGATGTTTTTTAGTAGACAATAAAGGATTGTAAAGCTGGAGAGGGAAAACAATGCAAACTGAGTTGGCCACGTTTTCATTTCTGATGAATCAAGTAAAAGACATTATCTTCTTGATAAAGGTAACGGCAGATCAGCAATTCGTAGTGTTACAGGTAAATGAAGCATTTTTAGAAGCTACTGGATATGAATATGATGAAGTTGTTGGAAAACCCATACAAGCCTCTTTCAAAGAAGAAGCAATGCTTTTTTCTGTGGATAAATGTTTTGAAGCCGTACAACAGCAATCTACGGTCGAATATGAAGAAAGTCTGAACGCTCCGCTTGGTACCTCTACTTACGAAATTGCCCTACATCCCATTCAGCATGCAAACTCAACTCAATTTGTAGTTGGGATTGTACGCAATATTACAGAACGTAAGCTTGTGGAAGAGAAGCAGTGTAAATCTGAGAAGCTATGGGTAGTAGGTCAGCTCTCAGCTGCCATTGCTCATGAATTACGTAATCCCTTAACTTCTTTAAAGGGTTTTCTTAAATTAATGGAGAAGCAAATGGAAAACAGAGATGAGAGGATACAGAAGTATCTGCAAATCATGGGAGGAGAATTCGAACGAATCGAGCAGATTGTTGATGGATTTATGCAGTTGTCTTTGCCTGAACCAATACAACGTGACTATCTATATCTTCCAAGTCTTGTAGAGGAAGCAATAGAGCTTTTTTATGAAGAAAATCAATCCCTGTTCCTAGATATCCACATTGAGTTTCATTTCTATGGAGAAATACCCTTGATTAGCTGCGATCGAGATTTAATGAAGCGAGTTTTACTGCACTTGTTCATGAATGCAGCCGAGTCAATGCCTGGTGGGGGAGATATTTTTCTGACAGTGTATGTAAACGAGCTAGAGGTATGCATAGCAATCGTGGATGAAGGTATCGGGATTGAAGAAGAACGCTTGCATCGATTAGGAGAACCCTTTTATTCGACGAAGGAAAAAGGAACAGGACTGGGACTTACTATGTGTTATCAAGTAGTGAAACAGCATCAGGGAAGAATCATGATTCATAGTCAGGAAAATGAAGGGACGATTGTCACTGTTGCCCTCCCCATTCATCCTTTCTAAAAATCTTTTTGAAGACACAGTTATTTTTCGGTAGGAAACGGGGATAAAAGGCCTGATACGGCTCATACGTATAGAAAATGAGTTTGAACAATAATAATTTCATCAGACATCTAGGGGGAGTCGTACATGAATAAAGGATGTACATTACGAATTGGAGATTGCGTTGGATTAATAGCGCCGGCAAGTCCAGTTGAGGGGTATCGGGTAGAGAAGGCGATATGCGAGGTAGAAGCTATGGGATTGCGTGTTAAGGTAGGGCCTAGTAGCTATCGTTCCTTTGGTGGATATTTAAGTGATACACCAGAAAATAGGGCTTGTGAGCTGGAAGCGATGTTTCGTGATCCTGAGGTGAGAGCGATTTGGTGTCTTCGAGGAGGCTATGGTACACCACAGCTTTTAGACTTATTGGATTACTCGATTATAGCAGAGAATCCGAAGCTATTTATTGGCTATAGTGATATTACAGCGTTGCATACGGCATTTATGCAGGAGGCTTGCTTAGCTACTCTGCATGGTCCCATGGCAGCAGTAGAACCGGTTAATGGCTTTGATCCCCTTTCCAAAGAGTACTTAGAACGGATATTCTTTTGTGCAGAGCCGTTGGGTGAAATCGTTAATCCACCTGGTATAGCTACTCGTTGCCTTGTGCCAGGTACGGCTTCTGGCACTATAGTTGGCGGGAATCTTAGCTTAATTTGTACGACGCTAGGAACAGCATACGAGCTTGATACGACTGATAAAATATTATTTTTAGAAGATATAGATGAAGAGCCATATCAAGTGGATCGCATGTTAACTCAGTTAGCTTTAGCAGGTAAATTTTCCGATGCGAGCGCAATTATCTTAGGCTCCTGGGAGGCTTGTGCCACAAAAGAAGGGAAAGAAAGCTTTACGGTCGAGGAGGTTTTTGAAAGAATCATTGTTCCTTTTCAGAAACCTACGCTAGCTAATATGCAAATCGGTCACGATCCAACTAACCTCCCGCTGCCATTAGGCGTGAGAGGTACTGTTAACGCTCATGAAGGAATACTTTGTGTGGAGGAAAGTTTAACGATAGAATGAGGATTGTGATAATTTAGCTATGATATGTAAGAAGGATAGGGTATAATACGAAAGGCGTCTCTTTTGATGCCCGTCCAACTATCTCTTACATAACTGGAGGGACACGAACATGAGTGTACATATCGAAGCTAAAGAAGGCCAAATTGCAGAATCTATCTTATTACCAGGTGACCCGTTGCGTGCCAAATACATTGCTGAAACATTCTTGGAAAACCCAGAGTGCTTTAATAATGTTCGCGGTATGCTAGGATTTACAGGTACTTATAAAGGAAAACGCGTGTCTGTTATGGGAACTGGAATGGGTGTACCATCCATTTCTATCTATGTTCATGAATTAATTAACTCTTATGGCGTGAAAAATTTGGTTCGCGTAGGCACATGCGGTGCGATCCAAAAAGACGTAAAGGTTAGAGATATTATCATTGCGATGTCTTCCTCTTCTGACTCTGCCGTTAACAAAGTACGTTTTAACAATATCGATTATGCACCAACAGCTAACTTTGACTTGTTGAAAAAAGCATATGACGTAGCTACTGAACGTAACATGCCGACTAGGGTTGGTAACGTATTTACAAGTGATTCGTTCTATAATGATGATACAGCTCGCTTGCCAAAATTGGCTGAATACGGCGTCCTAGCGGTTGAAATGGAAACAACTGCTCTGTACACAATCGCAGCTAAATTTGGTGCTCGCGCATTGTCTGTCCTTACAGTGAGTGATCATATTTTGACAGGTGAAGAAACAACAGCTATGGAGCGTCAAACCACCTTTAACCAAATGATTGAAGTTGCATTGGAAGCTATTATTGCAGAAGCGTAAGTAACTGCTTCTACTTGTCCTGCCTATGAATTAGGCGGGACAATTTTTTTATGAAAAAAGGTTTCAAACTTCATTAAAACGGTTACAAACAGGTTGTGGAGTTTAATTCAATAGGGAGATGGTCATTGTTGATAGCTCAATTATTAGAGCAAACCGAGCGTGCAGAGAAACAATTGGAACGTATTCGTCACAGGCTTTTAGGCATTCATCAACGACTGGATAGTACTGAAAACCGTTTGTCGAAGATTCGGAGTCAACTAGTAACCATCGACCGGCGTTTAACTAACATTCAAAAAGGCTGTAGTTAACTTATTCAAATTCCACAAAATGAAGCCTTATCTTCCAAAGAGATAGGGCTTTTTACTTTTATGGAGCGAATCCGAAGCAAGTATGGGATGAGTCTTGAAGGATTGCACATGTTCAGCAGGAGAAATACACATGATTAATGTGTTGGCTTTGGGCTAGAATCGACAGTGGATCAGCCTTTGGTAAAAATACTAGAAATAAAATAGCCATGATCCGTTTAAGCTGCTTTAGATGGCTTTGGATTTTATAGAGACCCAGAAGCTGGGTCTTTTTTTTGTGCAGGAAAAAGGCTCACGGCTTGTATGCTTGTACGGTTCCAAAGGACTGACCTTTAAATATATTACTAGTATATGGAAAACATTTGTAAATTTTTTATTGTAAGTATTATTTTGTTATAGAGAGGAGTTATAAAATGGGACTTTGTCGATTTTTTTGGAGATTTTTTGGTGGCAATCCTTATATTCCTCCTTTGCGAAATGCATGCAACAGGTTCCACAATGTAGATACGAATATTACAACAACAGCAGGTGAAATTGTTATTTTTGTAGTAGAAGTAGGAAGCGATTTTATGAGAGGGATTGATGCAAACAATCATATTGTGCTGGTACCCTATTCAGCAGTGTTAGCGGTTCGAGTAGCTGACTAACGAAAACAATGAAAAATATTCTCTTGTAAGAGAGGGGTACAGCCATGTTTAGAAAAGAACTAGAAGAATATATAGGCTTTGAGGTACAGATTCATGTGCTACAGCGGATTATTTATGGCATCCTGCGAGAGGTGACGAATGCTACGGTAACGGTCAGGATACTAAATGGTCCTGATTATAGTGAGTACGTGGATGTAGAAGTACCTATGTTAAATATTTCTTACGTAACCATTCCCTAGCTCTTGAAACACATTCAACATCACATGCCCCCGTATCAGAGCGATTGGTGCCATCGTATAGAAGCTGTTTTTATCTTGGCAGTATAAAAGATGCAGGGCAATATAAAGCTGGAAACACTCGCACAGTTGGCGGGTGTTTTTTTAGATCGGAAAAATCTTGCCGAACCAATTTATCGAGGCGTGATTTCAAATAACCTTGTCCATCATTTCAAAACACAAAAGTGAGCTTCGCAACCAAAAGCCACAACATGCAGGAAAGGTTTGTTTTGGAGGTTTTTAAACAAAAATATCTGAAAAGTATAATATGTATTGACTTTATAAATATTTTTATTTACAATGTCTGTAAGTCATCTATTGGGATTTTTTTCAAAAAAATATAAATTTACCAAATGAAAAGGAGGATCGTGTAAAATCTGCTCTTCTTAGTAACAAATGAAAGGGTAAATATATGAGGGAGGGAATGAGAATGAAGAACTGGGTCCAAGTAAGGATAGCAAGACCAACGGATAAATATGAAGAGGTTATCAGCTTTTATGAAACAGGTATAGGGCTAAAACGGATTGGGAGCTTTGAAAACCATGAAGGCTATGATGGAATCATGTTTGGCTTACCTGATGCAGAATATCATTTAGAATTTACCAGACATGTGAACGGAAGTCCTTGCCCAGCTCCAACCAAAGACAATCTGCTGGTATTTTACATGCCTGATATAAATGAAATTCAGAAAATTACCACTAGATTGCAGACAATGGGCTATGACCCAGTTGAGCCAGAGAATCCTTATTGGAAAGAAAAAGGGACTACTATAGAAGATCCTGATGGATGGAGAATTGTATTCATGAATGCGGCGGAGTAAGAGATTTTAGTTAAAGACATCTTGACTCAACTTCCCACAACAGTAACAACGAAGCATTCAACCACTAACAGCGATGAACAACAAGATGTTCAACTTTTTCATACTTGACATTCCGCGGGTGCCTGCATACTGCCTATGCTTTGTAGAATTAGGCAAGCCTGTTAGAAACATATGTTTCAGCAGGCATTTTTTATAAAAACATGCTCTGATGCTGAATTTTCTAGCTACATACAAAGGAACTCTCGCCATCAATCTTTCATGTGACAAGAATAAATGATAATGATTTTCAATAATGTATAGAGGAGGTGAATGACCCTTGAAAATTTTAATTTCAGGAAGTGGGATTGCTGGGTTAACATTGGCTAATTGTCTTTTATCTTATGGCCATCAACCTGTTGTGATTGAGAAAGCTAGTTCGTTCCGATCGATAGGCTCGGTCATTAGTTTACGCGGTGATGCCCTTTTTGTTTTAAGTAAACTAGGCTTACTAGAACAGGTGAAAAAATGTGGGGTTGTAATAGAGACACGGCGTTTTGTTCAGGCAGATGGAAGTGAACTGCGCAATATCGACTTCAGAAAGTTTCATATACAACAAGGTGGCTCAATTGGGATA
Organism: Brevibacillus halotolerans; assembly: GCF_026891775.1. NCBI lineage: Bacteria > Bacillati > Bacillota > Bacilli > Caryophanales > Paenibacillaceae > Brevibacillus > Brevibacillus halotolerans. Next base: position 175,022 of record NZ_JAPTNK010000003.1, on the reverse strand, counting down.
CATCGTTTTTCTCTGCATAACATCCTCTATGAAGCTATTAAAAACCAAATTGATGTTAGATTTAATACGACAATCCAGTCTCTCACACAAAACGAAGAAAGCGTTCGGGTATGTTTTCAGGATGGAAAGGAAGAATCCTTTGATTACGTATTTGGGGCGGATGGCATCCATTCACAAACGAGGAATTTACTGATGGACAATCAAATTGAAGAACAGTTGGATGTCGGATTTTCCGTATTTACGATCCCTAAGCCTGAGATCTTCATCAAAAACTTGGATACAAACCAAACACTAGAGTCATTAATGCCAGGTTATTATGTCCAATGCGGTATGGATGCGGACTATATTTGGGGAATGTTTATCTACAAGCAAAAATATCGCGAACAACTGAAAGATGTAAACAACAAGGAATTTTTACTAGCGTTATGCAAAGACATTACGTGGGGCGTTCGGGATATTATTGAACAAATTGATCATCCCTCTACCATCTTTCAGGATACAATGACTCTCATTAAGCTATCAAAATGGAGCGAGGGACGAATCGTGTTAGTTGGAGATGCCGCCCATGCTATGACATTTATGTCGGGAACCGGCGGTGGAAAATCAATGCTAGGCGCCTATCATTTAGTTGAGGAATTAATGAATTGCTCTACACATCATGAAGCATTTCAAAATTATGAATCCTATTTAAAACAAGCCGTTCAGAAAACACAGAAAAAGTCAATCAAAGCAGCTCATTTCTCCTCATCGGACAATCAGATAATGGTCTACTTTAAGAAAGCACTTCTTAAATATTTCCCCCCTTTTCTTATGAATGCTGTGTTAAAAAATCTCTTCATCGTAAAGCCGCAGAATACCAAAAATACGTTGTAAAATTGAGTTGATATAGAGCTGAGGTGCCGATCCCTACAACCTGCAAATTCTGAAGAATGGAAGCATTTTTATCAGCCTCTCGGGACAGGCTGAATAAGAAATTAGAGGAGCAGACCTACAGAAGGCATCATTTCTGTAGGATTTTTCTACTGGCAAAAAGGGAATAAAAAAGTTTTCGAGTCATGTAACATTTCTCAAATCTCTCCGTCAAAGCTTATGAAACAAGCAAAAATAAATGGCTACATACAAGCTGAAGGGCTAATAGAGTAGCAATCTAGTATTGTTTTGACTATGAATTAACAAAAATAACAAAATGATTTTTGTTTTTATAATAGGGGAGGATTTTTCAAATGAAAAAGAAAATGATCGCAGTGGTTTTAGTAGGAGCAACACTTGTAGCAACAGGAGCGTATGCACAAGAAGCTGTATATGATAAATATGTGAAGACCAATGTTTACGATGCAACGGGTAAAGTGATTGGGCAGACGAGAGCAGGTAGTGAATCCCTACCAGAGGTGAAAAATAGTAAACTCACAATGGATCAGGTATATGAAGAGTTATTAAAAAAAATGGAAATGGTTCCGCTATATAAAGAAATAACTGTGAAACGTGAGCAACAAGGAAAGGTCGTTACTTCCACAGCGAAGGAATGGTATAGTCCGCTAGACAGAGGATATCGGATTGAGGAGAAAGATCATACAGGGGTTGTCACTTATAATTTATTCAATGGTACATACTCACTTAGCTATCGTGATGGGACGAAATCTGCTAGTGAAATTACGGCTGCACCTGATCAAAAAGTGGTAAATAACGATGTTTTTTATCTTCGTGAATTAAAAAATAACCACAAACTGCAATTTCTAGGCGAAGAAACCATTAACAATCGTGCAACCTATCATATCATGGCAATCCCTACTCAGAAGGATGATCTTCAAGTAGAGTTGTGGATGGACAAAGATACAGGTGTTGCTATGAAGTCAATCACAACTGTTTTTGGCTTACAAGGGATCACTGAAGTAACCAAATTAGATTTTTATCCTGCGTTTACAAAGGAATTATTTACCCTTACTTTACCATCTGATGTAAAGGTGTATAAGGATATGCAATTTGACCCGCAAAAATAACCCATAGATTTCAAGAAACCCTTGAGTGTCTCCTAATGTAAGGCGGTGCTTGGGGGTTTTTGTTTTCCAGAAATACACTTGCAAAGCACATTCTTTCGTTTACATGACTTATAATAAAAGAAACAAGAAAAAAGAGAGGCATGGATTTAACTGGAAGGAGAGTTCATCTATGGAGGAAATCATCATTATTGGAGCTGGCCCATGCGGCTTGTCAGCGGCTGTAGCATTAAAAAAACGCGGAATCGATCCGCTCGTGCTGGATAAAGGAAGCCTGGTACATTCTATCTATCGGTATCCTACCTATATGATATTTCATAGTACGCCAGAGTTATTGGAAATTGGGCAGGTTCCCTTCACGACTCCGAATGAGAAACCAACCCGCTTAGAGGCCCTTCATTACTATCGGATGGTTGCTAAGAGGTATGATATTCGCGTGCAGACCTTTGAAGTGGTGGGAAGGATCGAACAAGTTGACAAGCATTTCGTTGTATCTAGCACGGATCGTTTTGGTACCGCTAAGCAATATGAAACAAAGCGTGTTGTGATTGCTACGGGTTATTTTGATAATCCTAACCGTCTAGGTATTCCAGGGGAAGAACTGCCAAAAGTAAGCTCGTTTTATACGGAGGCACATCCTTATGCAGGAATGCAAGTGGCTATTGTAGGTGGTAATAACTCTGCGGTGGATGCAGCGATGGATTTAGAGCGGGCGGGAGCTCACGTCACGGTGATCTGTCGTGGCGAGAAGCTTTCTTCTCGTGTGAAAGCATGGACTCGTCCTATTTTTGAGGGCTTGTGTGAAAAAGGTCGTATCAAGGTGTACTATTCTTCTGAAATCCAAGAGATTACGGATAGAATGGTGATTATAAAAAATCCTGAGGGGATTACGGAGATTCCGAATGATTTTGTCTTTAGCCTAATTGGTTATCGACCTGATCGTCAGCTACTACAAAGCCTGGGAGTAGAGCTCGATCAAGAAACCGGAGCGCCGATATTTAATCCAACTACGATGGAGACGAATGTTCCCGGTGTATTTGTTGCAGGAGTGATTGTCTCTTCTGCGCACGCCAATGAAATTTTTATTGAAAACGGCAGGTTCCATGGCGAAGTGCTTGCTAAGAGCTTGACTACATAATGAATGAAGGATCGTTATTAATCTTCCTCTAGCTGTTGTAATAGCAAATGAGCCGATATCCTTTGGTAGGATATCGGCTCATTAGTCATGCTAGAATCGTTCCTTTCGTTTGTAAGTCCATGTGTATATTGCGACTCCAAGCATAATAGCAACGATTAAAACGAGCGATACATTGCTATATAAAAAAGCAGTAGGAACAGACAGAGTAGGAAGTATAGGAAAATCAAGTACGTGCTTCGATAACAGACCGCCCACAATCGCTACCCCAATTCCTTCTGATAAAAAGCACGAAAGGTTAAGCATTCCCATTCCCGCACCAGCTTCCTCAGATGCGAGTGTGTCTGCAACGCTGGAGGAGATCACGGTTTTAACAAATGAGAGGCCTCCAAAAGTCATGATCAGCATAATGGATGTTATCCACGGTGACTTCTCTACGAACAACGAAATAACGAGGAAGCTTAGCACAATCAAAAAGGCTCCAAGGTACATGACAAACGTATTTCCTCTTTTGTCCACAAGACTTCCGCCCATAATACCGAAGAAAATAACGCTGAGTGTACCGGGAAACAGGATGCCGCCACCGATCATTCCTGTTGACAAATGATAGACATCCCTCATCATATAAGGAACCATTGAAATGAAGCCAGCAACTGTTCCTAATAAGATGCTTCCCGCCAAAACACCCATTACAAACATTCGATTTTGAAACAGAGCAGGTTCAATAAATGGTTGTTTTGCACGACGGATATACAGAGAAAATATCAGTAGCACGACAAGGCTGAACAGTATATAGAACCAGTTATCTCCCGTTGCATATAAGGTAAACAATACAATCCCAATGGAAAGCAATGCTGCTCCAAATATATCGACTTTTCCCTTGCGAGCGGGCTCGTTTGGCAGCACTCGTATAAAGAACGGGAGAGAGATCAGTGTGATAATGGGTAGAACAAACAGGAGGGACCAGTGGAAATGATGTGAAATGATTCCACCGATAGCAGGCCCAATTCCCTCACCAAAGGCAACCATTGATCCGATCATACCAAAAGCCTTGCCCCGGCTTTCTGCATTGATATACTTTGCCACAATTACCATGAAGATAGCCGGTACCGCAGATGCTCCAGCCCCTTGAATAGCACGAGCAACAAGAACAGCAGGAAAATAAGCTTGTGCAAGGATACCAAAGAGTGAACCCCCACTGTAAATCAAAAGGCCAATCACAAGTAATTTCTTAACCCCATAGGTATCAGATATTTTGCCATATACGGCAGATCCGATAGCAAAAGCGATCATGAAGCTTGTATTGATCCAGTTTACATAAGCGGGCTGTAAACCATATTGCTGGGCAATATCAGGGAGCGATACATTAAACACTGTCTCATTAAAAACGCTAAAAAAAGCAAGAAAGCTAAGCCACAGAAGTATTGTTTTTACGTTCTGAAAAGAGTGGCTTGGTCGATCAGCTTCTAAGTCAGCCATTGCGTTGCTTCTTATTTCTCTTTCATCTTTTTTCACAAATAGATGCCCCTTCCCTAAGTAAAGGGGAATCGCGCAGGTTACAGGGCAATTAATGCGTTTTCCCCTTGAATGTTTTGCGCCCGAATTATTCCTGTGTACTTCATACAAACGCCTCCTAAAAGATATATGCAAGATTATATCACAGCTAATTTTTGAATTGTCTTACTTTATTACATTTATCTAAAGAGTACCAAAGTCTTATTCGCTATCGTTCCTTCATTTAGGTGCGCTTTTCATCTAATTTTTGTCATTTATTTTAGCCGTGAGGGCAGACTACAAGGCGAGGTGATGGAAGTGGGTAGCCAAAACATACGAGCTTTACGTCTTCAGGGCAGAAGTGTCTGTGTGCTCACTTGCTTGCTTTTGTGGGTCAGCTTCTTTCAAGGGAGCTCCTCTATCTTAGCTGATGAAACAAAGGAAAAGCATGTCCTTGCTGGGATTGATGTTCTTTTATCACATCCTGAGCTGTTACATGGTAAGAAGATTGGACTTATCACGAATCAGACTGGAGTCACTAAGGATTTGGTTACTGATTTGGACGCCTTACAGCAAAAAGGTCTAAACGTAGTTGCCCTTTATGGTCCAGAGCATGGAATATGGGGGGTAAAGCAGGATGGAGAGCCAACTGTTTTTCCTTCTGTATCGCCACAGGTAAAACAACATTCCATTCCAGTATTTGAGCTATATCAAAAGAAACCGGAACAGATTGCGACGCTATTTGCTGGCACGGATATTCTTTTGTTTGATCTACAGGATGTGGGTGTACGCTATTATACTTATGCTTCTACATTGGCTTATGTATTGGAGGCTGCTAAATTAGCTGATAAGCCGGTCATGGTGCTAGATCGTCCCAATCCCTTAGGCGGGGTTAGGATAGAGGGACCTCTACTGGAGAAGGGGTGGAGCTCATTTATCGGAATGATGCCTATTCCTCTACGCCATGCAATGACGATGGGGGAACTTGCTCTCTTTTATAATGAAGAAGTTATGCCTCACAAGCGTGGAGGAAAAGCAGACCTACGAGTAATTCGAATGCAAGGCTGGAAACGAGAAATGACTTGGGATCAAACTGGATTGTTATGGGTAGCTCCTTCTCCTAATCTACCCACAGTAGAGTCTGCTTGGTTATATGCTGCTACAGGATTGCTAGAAGGAACCAATCTTTCAGAGGGAAGAGGGACTACTCATCCATTCGAATGGGTTGGTGCACCTTTTATTCATGCTCATCGCTTGCGAGCAGATCTTGTTGGGGCAAATCTTCCTGGGATAGCAATTCGTGAAACACATATGGAACCGATGTACGGTAAATATAAGGGACAAGCCATTCATGGTGTGCAATTGTATGTAACAGATCGAACAGCTTATCATAGCACCTTGACGGGACTCACCTTGCTGCAGCTTATTAAAAAGCGTTATCCCCAGCATTTTAAATGGAGAGACGACGGCTGGATTCATTATATGGCAGGTACGCGCTCCTTGCAGGAAGCAGTTGATCAGCAAAATCAAACCTTACAAGCCCATAATCCCCAGCAGATGATTCAAAAATGGAGGGCAACTCTACAACCATTTGTAAAGGTGCGTCAAAAATATCTGCTGTATCGTGAACGTGGATCAGGGAAACGTGGTGAGGGGATGCGTGATGAAGTGAATCAGGCGATCGAACAGGCCATTAAAGACAAGATTATCCCGGGTGCCGTCGTAGCCATTGTTACAAGAGGAAAAAGAAAAATAGAGCAAGCCTATGGACATGCCTATCTATATCAAAACAAAGCTGGCAAATTAGCAGAAATGCCGATCAAAATGACGGAAACACATTTATTTGACATCGCTTCTCTGACAAAGCTATTCACAGCTGTGGCCATTATGCAATTAGCAGAAAAACAAATGTTGCAGCTAGATAAGCCAGTAGCTGCCTATCTTCCCACTTTTGCGTGTAAGGGAAAGCAGGATATTACGATTCGGCAGCTTTTGACTCATACCTCTGGATTAGCTCCAACTATGCGGCTGTACAGAATCCCGAGTGACCGTGAGCAAAGGATGAAGGCTGTACTCATGCTTGGTCTTAAAAATCATCCCGGTGAAAAAATGGTGTATAGTGATCTCAATTATATTGTACTGGGGTATCTGATTGAACAGCTAACAGGGAAACGGTTGGATCAATATATGCAAGAGAATCTATTTCAACCATTGGGAATGAAGCACACAGGGTTTTGTCCAAAAGTACATAGGCAGAAAATCGTAGCTACTGAACAGCAACCTTGGACAAAGCGCGACATCATTTGGGGCAGCGTTCATGATGAAAAGGCTTGGGCCTTAGATGGCGTGGCTGGACATGCTGGATTGTTTAGCAATGCAGATGATCTAGTACGATTTGCTACGATGATTCTTCACAATGGAAAAGTAAGGGGAAAACGGATACTTAAGGCTGAGAGTGTACAAGAAATGCTTGCGAATCAATTATCAGACACTTGTCCGAAACAAATGGGGCTTGGATTTGAGCGGAATCAAGCCTGGTACATGGGGCATGGTTTTGTCACGCCTAGCGTGGGACATACTGGATTTACGGGCACTTCATTGTTAATCAATCAACAACAACAGTCAATCGTGTTGTTATTAACGAATCGAGTGCATCCGACCAGAGAAAAACCTTCCCTTAATGCGTTGCGCCAAAAAATTGCTACCTTGGCTGCAATAGAAGGGGAGTAATCAACATGTGACGGAGGCTTATGTTCATGAAACGGAAGCATATTTTTGCTTATACGTCAGTTAGCTTGATTCTTCTTGCTTGTTTTTTCATTCCCTTCGTATCAAAGGACAGGGCAGATACGATGCGGACAACAACTGTGTCCACGACCCACCCTACAGATTTATTGTTGGCGCAAAATCTGCCTGAAACGCCCAAGACATATCCCGCCACGCAGATTCAATTACAAGCGTTGCATACGTATGCCGATGGTCACCTATCAAAGGTGCAAGCTAATATAAGCTGGAGCTCTAGCAATCCACAGGTAGCAACCGTTACGAGAGAAGGACTTTTAACCATACAGGATAAATTAGGTCAAACAGTCGTTTTAGTGTCAGATGGGACCTACCATGACCGATTGGTGCTTGAAAAAACGGACAAGAAGACTGTGAAAGTCATTACTGAGCCACGGGCCAAATACGATGTTATTTCTCGGCTGCTCGCTACCATGAGCGTGGCTGAAAAAGTAGGACAGACATTAATGCCAAGTTTTAGTATGTATGGCGGCAAGCCTTTTCAGGAGTTGACGCCAGAGATTGCAAATATGATAAAGAGACTCCAGCTAGGAGGAATCATTTTATTTAAGGACAGCTTAAATGAGACCAAACAAATTGTTCAATTGACAACTGCTCTACAGCAAAGCCAGCATAAATTTGGCTTACTTATCGGTACAGATCAGGAAGGTGGAATTGTTTCACGACTGAAGCAAGGGACGAATATGCCAGGAAATATGGCATTAGGTGCAACACGAAATCCTAAGCTTGCCTATCAGGCTGGACAAGTAATGGCAGATGAACTCCTTTCACTCGGGATTAATTTAGATTTTGCACCAACCATAGACGTCAATAATAATTCTAAGAACCCAGTGATTGGGGTACGTTCTTATGGTGAAAACCCACAATTAGTAGCCGAAATGGGTACTTCCTTTATTGCAGGTATGCAGGATGCGGGAGTTGTGGCAAGCGCAAAGCACTTTCCCGGACATGGCAATACATCGGTAGATTCCCATGTTGGTTTACCCGTTATTTCGTATGGGAAAAAGCAGTTGGAGCAAGTAGAGTTTATTCCATTTCGACAAGCAATCAAGCAAGGAGTAGATTCTGTTTTAGTCGCTCATATAGCTTTTCCACAGCTAGAGCCTACAAAGGTAGAATCTCATCAAAAGGACAAATCCATTTATCTACCAGCTACGCTCTCACCTAAGCTCGTCCAAGGGTTATTACGAAAAGAGTTTGGTTATGATGGCTTAGTTATTACGGATGCTATGGATATGGGAGGGATTACACAGCATTTCGAGACTGTAGATGCCAGTATTCGTGCAATGAATGCTGGTGCAGACATTATTTTAATGCCCCCAGATGTTGAAAAGGTTAGTTTAGGAATGCAGAAGGCAGTCAAGTCGGGAACAATTAAGAAGGAACGTTTGGATGAAGCAGTTAGACGTATCCTAACAGTAAAGATGAGAAGAGGAGTTTTTGCGCAGGAACAGATGCCACATGTTCCTAGTCTTCAACAAATCGCAGAGAAATCAATTACTTCACCAGCTCACAAACAAGTGGAGCGAGTTATTGCTGAGCAATCAATCACAGTGGTTAAAAATGATCGGATACTGCCGCTCCATCCTTCTCCTGGACAAAGAATAGCGGTGATTGGGTCACGATATACGAGTGAAATGACTAGGGCAATCCAGAAATATCATCAAAATACAGTAGCCATTAAGCTCAACCATGTGCTCAAAGCTGAGCAACAACAACAAATAGATCGTGCCGACATATTGATGGTTTTACCAGACTCATTCGCAGGAGGCTTACAGCCGGTAAATCAACTCATAAAAAAGCTGATTGACCAGAAGCAAAAGCCGGTAATTATGATTTCTACACGAAACCCATATCAGCTTACTGATTTTCAAAAGGTCCCTACGTATGTGGCGCAATATGGAAATGCAGATGCAAGCTTTCAAGCCACAGCAACGATTCTGTTTGGTGAAGGGAAATCTAAAGGGAAGCTACCCGTTACAATCTATGATACGAAAGGCAACATTTTGTATTCCTACGGTCATGGACTGTAAACTGTGTGTTTTCAAATGGAGTGAAAGCGGATGCCGTTGCACATACTAACAAAAAACGTTGTAAAGGTAGGTTTAGGTATGTGGATTGCTTCTAAACTTGGAATAGTCTTGATGCTTTGTGGAGCGCTTGTCAGTTCCTCAGTCACCGCTTCTGAACAAAAGATTCCCGATCCCATGAAAACACGCAAAGTGGCCCTCATTATAGACGACTTTGGCAATAATATGAGGGGAACAGAGGAAATTCTTAATTTACCAATTCCATTAACTATTGCAGTCATGCCATTTTTACCAAGTACAAAAAAAGATGCTGAGTTGGCCCATCAAAAGAAACATGACGTAATTGTTCACATGCCAATGGAACCAATGAGAGGGGCTAAAAGCTGGCTCGGGCCCGGAGCCCTTATGAGTAATTTAAGTGATGAGGAAATCCGCAATCGAGTGAACAAAGCGATTGACGATGTTCCGCACGCAATCGGTATGAATAATCATATGGGGTCTAAAATTACCCAAAATCCACGTATTATGCGGATTGTATTACAGGTATGTAAAGAGCGAGGACTTTTTTACATTGACAGTAAAACCTCTTATAGAAGCATTGTGGGACAGGTCGCTCACGATTTACAGGTTCCTTATATTGAAAACATGGTCTTTTTAGATGATGTGCATACGTCCTCACATATTACGAAGCAACTGAGACTCATTAGTGAAAAAGTAAAACAAAATGAAGTATGTGTTGCTATCGGCCATGTGGGGCCTGGAGGTAAAAAGGTTGCTCAAGCAATCCGCAACTATTTACCTCAATTACAAAAAGAAGCCACAATTATGCAGGTATCCAGAATGGTAAAAGAAAAACAAGCGACACCAACAAAGACAGACAAGAAAACGAAAAAATAAAGTAAAAGCTATAACTGTTACCCATTTGTGAGCGATTCACTGCTTTTTTGATCAAAAACTGTCTTTACCTTCCTATTAAAAGTAACAATTCATAACATCTCCCACAAGGAATGGACAGTATGTTACAATAGGAACTGTACTTGCTATTTATGTACAGATAGGGAGGTGAGATGCACGTGGTGGATGAATTAATTGGTTTGTCATTACCTTATGTTTGGTTGCTCTTCTGGGTATCTGTAATTGTAGTTCCATGCTGTCAATTATTATTTACTCACATCGTTGGTAAACGTCAGTCAATGCAATACGAAGAACGTTTTGAATGGCGTCAACAGCTTGTGACAATGCCAATACGTTCGTCTTTTATTAAATTATATCGACGAGTACCTATGCGAAAAGAGAAGCGAGCAACCACGTCATCTGATGATACACTCCCAAATCTTCTCCTTGTTTGTTTATAGAGTTTGCAAACAATGAGGAGGATTTGTTCATGAAAGCTGTACGTAAATCATTACCTGTATTTTTATTTGGTGCTGTGGTGTTATTGCTGAGCGGATGTAGCAATACAGCTCCGATAACATCAGATAGTCCTGGTATCTGGGATCACTTTTTTGTTTATCCATTTTCATGGTTAATCCAAAACGTTGCTAGCTTAACAGATGGGAATTTTGGGTTAGCGATTGTCATTATGACGCTGTTGATTCGAACACTTTTATTGCCTCTCATGATGAAGCAAATGAAAAGTGGAGCTGCCATGAAAAAGCTGCAACCGCAGATTGATAAACTGAAAAAAAAGTATAGTAATTCCAATCAGGACCCTAAACAAGCCCAAAAAATGCAAATGGAAATGATGGAATTGTACAAAGCAAGCGGAGTTAATCCAATGGCGGGCTGTCTCCCTGCTCTGGTTCAAATGCCGATCCTAATGGCATTTTACTTCGCGATTCGTCGTACACCAGAGATTGCTGACCATTCATTTATGTGGTTTAACTTAGGACATGCCGACCCATTTTATATCTTGCCTTTACTAGCAGCAGCGACAACCTTTTTCCAAACGATGCTGTCAATGAAAATGACTCCTACCATGGGAGCTAATAATATGAAAATGTTCTATTACATGATGCCAATCATGATCTTTATGGCTGGAATGAACTTGCCAGCAGCCCTTCCATTATATTGGGTCGTGGGTGGAGTATTTTCGCTCGTGCAAACCTATTTTTTAAATAAGGTTTATCATGTACCGCTAACTTCTTCTACAAGTGCAAAATAAATATAAATGATCATGAAAGAGGATAGTTGTCCACTTAAAGGGGATAACTGTCCTCTTTTTTACTAAAAATGCTGCAAAGCAAAACCAGCATATGAACTAGTAGACAGCAATATTTATGTGAGTGAAACCTATTCATTTTTACCAAACTTCAAGGTTAGTAGGCTATGGTCTCGCTTCTTTAAAAAAAGATCTAATCCAAGATTACTGCTTTGGCAAATGGATGAATGATATGTAGTCCCTGAATATCGTAGACAAAAGCTGAGGCAAGCAAACGTGGAGAAATTAAATGACTGGATTCAAGCTCAAGGCCCTTCTCCGATTTATGTGTTTGTTGATCTAAAAAGGCATTGACACAAGATTTCTGGTAAAAAGTAGAGTTAAGCAAAGAGTGCTATAATATGTCTGATAATTATGCTTGTAAAACCTTACCTCCCATTTTCATTAGAAGCATAGATGACAGCCCTCTGACGGGATAGAGCCGTTAGGGGGCTGTTCGAATTTTGCCTAAGGCTTACGATTTTATGTTTTCCTTCAAAAAGAGGTACAAGAAAACAAAATATTTTTCTATATCCTTTGAGTAGTTGAACATACAAGCCATTTTTAATTTTCCTAATAAAGTATTATAAGGAGGTGTAGAGATGATAATACAATTCCAGGCTAAGCTACGAGGCTCTGAGGAAGTCCCACCTGTTCTCACAAATGCTTCTGGGACCGCTACGTTCCAGCTTAGTGCAGATAATAGCAGACTTGATTTCCGTTTATCGTTACATGATTTACGTGACCTGACCCAAGCCCATATTCATATTGGGGTTAGAGGTGTTAATGGGCCGATAGTGGTATTTCTTTTTGGACCGGTACAACGTGGAATTAGTGTATGTGATGCCGTTGTGACTGGATCCATTACTAGTGCAGATTTGGTTGGTCCGCTCCAAGGAAGAACACTTGCGGAATTAATCCAGCTGATGCTAAGAGGAGAAACCTATGTAAATGCCCATACCACTCAACACCCTGGTGGGGAAATACGTGGTCAGGTTCGCAGAGTTGAAAAAGTTTGTATTTGTAAATGCTAGGATAAGTACTCATCCTCATGTACAGGATGAAATTCAGAATATATTCTTTACAGCACTTTTTAAATGGCTATTTGTATAGAAAAATGTAGCAAAAATGGCGTGAAGGTGTTACTAGCCTGCATGGAAAAGTCGTTTCCTATTTTATTAAAGAAGCGACTTTTTCATAGACCAGTTTCTTTAGTTAACAGGGGAGCCAAACCACAACCTCCGTTCCGCCTGTAGGCGTTCTTCGCATCTCAATTCGTCCATGATGTAAATCAACAATTGATTTGGCGATTGATAAGCCTAATCCGCTACCACCTTTTTCACGAGTCCGAGATTTATCTACTCGATAAAACCGTTGAAATACGTTTGCAAGTTCTGCATCAGGAATTCCTACACCAGTGTCTTTTATATGTATCTCAACCCAGGCGTCAGTGGAAAAGACATGGACTTCAACAAAGCCCTCCTCTGTGTATTTCTTGGCATTATCTAATAAAATATCAAAAAGTTGACGGATTTTACCTGGATTCATGGGTAATGTTAGTGGTGCATTCCATGAAAAGTGAAGCGAAAGGTGTTTAGGAAATAGCGTTGTCCATGTTGTACGGATTTCTTCTAACAAGGGAACCATATCCTGTGTGGCAAATAAGGCTTCCTTAGAGGGATTATCTTGTAATTTAGCAAGCGATAGTAGATCTTCAATCAGCTCAAAAAGACGCGAGCATTCTTGAAGCATGGCAGAAAGCGCCTCATCCCTTACCTCAGGATTATGCTTTCCCCAGCGTTGCAAAAGGCGTGCATAGCCTTCGATGATAGCAAGTGGCGTTTTAAATTCATGAGATGCATCTGCAATAAATTGTTGTTGTTTACTGAAGGCATCCTCAACACGATCCAATAGAGAGTTGAAAGCTAGGACTAAATCTTTGATTTCAGCATCATTTGTGATGACGGGAAGGCGTGAGCGTAAATCCTCAGCTTCTTTTTTACGAATTTGCTCAATTAGTTGGGTTAACGGCTGTAATCCAATTTGGGTCAATTGATAGACACCGATGGCTGAAATGATAAAGGTAGCAACAGCAGACCAGCAGAGAATTTGGATCAGGATGCGAAAAATGGGACGGAGTTGTTCATTATCCTGAATGATGGTTAGCAAAAGGACATCTGGAAAACCAGGTAATTGAACCGTTTGCATTGAGCTAATTACATTTTCTTGATTACGTAAATCTTCTTCCGTCCAGCCAGTACCAATCACAGATGCTAGGGTTTTGTTAGTGGAGGTTTCTAATAGAATTGCTTGATGAACATCAGCATATTTCAACAGTACATCCTTTACAACTTGAAGGTTAGTGGTTTTATGACCCAAAGTAGCTTTTTGCAACTCATTTAAAATGGTAACAACCTTCTTTTGCAATTGCTTTTGTTCATATTGATAAACCAAATTACTAGTAGATATGTAGACAAACAAATTCATAAATAACAAAAACAGAGTCATTGCAGTGGTTAAAATAACGGTTAATCGCCAAGTTAAAGAAGTTGGCAGGCGTCTAGTAACTTGTTTTCGCATTTATTCCACCCGTAAACTGTAGCCAACTCCACGAATGGTATGGATTAATTTTTTGGCTCGTTTTCGTTCAATCTTATTGCGTAGATAGCGGATATACACATCGACTACATTGGTATTGCCCATAAAGTCGAATCCCCAAACTGCCGTCAATAATTGTTCGCGTGTTAAAGCTTGACCTTGATGATTAGCTAAGTACAGCAATAAATCAAATTCTCGTGGGGTTAATAAAATTTCCTTCGTTTCACGGAATACACGCCGGTTCTGTACTTGAATTTCCAGTGAACCGATGTGTAGTATTTCCTGATTCTTGGAAACAACCGGGCGAAGATTAGCACGGATACGAGCAAATAACTCCTCGATAGCAAAGGGCTTAGTTAAATAATCATTAGCACCACTGTCTAGTCCAGCTACAATATCCTGAACCTCATTACGTGCCGTAAGCATGATGATCGGTACCTCACTTCCTGTATCTCGGATACGCCGACACACTTCAATGCCGGAAATTTGGGGAATCATGACATCCAACAGAATGAGGTCGTATTCATTATGTAATGCTTTTTCAAGCCCGGTCGCCCCATCATAGCAAATCTCTACATTATATCCTTCATTCATTAATTCCAATTGTAAATAACGTGCAAGATTTTTTTCATCTTCAACTAAGAGAAAGCTCCCTTTGCTATCTGTCGGACTCATACTGCTGTCATCCCCCCGCTTTGTATGTAAAGCTGTTGCTTCAAAACAGGTATATCTGTTGTAGTGTAACCAATTGATCCCCCTTTTACCAATTCTCACGAAAAACTTAAATTCTCTTTTAGTTCTAGAGATGATTTGTAAGAAATGTATTGCAAGGAAATATTTCATTTCACGGGAGGATGACAGATGAATAAAAAAATAACATCGAAAAGGAATAATCAGCCTACCGGTTGTATAATTGGTCGAAATATTATTGCAACAGCAGAACAATATTTGGGGATACCATACAAATATTGTTCTAGCCGTAAAGAAAAGACAACGATGGATTGCTCTGGTTTTACAATGTGGGCTTATAAAGAAGGAGCAGGGATTAACTTAGGCGCAGGCGGGGCACGCTCCCAATATAAACAAGGAACTCCCATTCCTCGAAGTAAATTGCGAGTCGGTGATCTCGTATTTTTTTCGACAAAGAAAACCATGAAATATCCCAAAAAATCCATTAACCGTATTGGTCACGTAGGAATTTACGCTGGAAACAATCAGGTTCTACATATATATGGAAAGGAAGGTGTTAAGTACAGCAATATGTCTAAGGGCTGGTGGAATAACCACTATGAAAGAGCAGCGCGTTACTTATACAGAGAATAAACAGAAGAAGCTCTCTCGTAAGGTGAAATAATGACCAACGGGAGAGCTTTTTGACACGATGAAAAAGATCAGTAAAGCAAAAATCAGATCGTTACCCATGGAAAAAGAAGCATTCTCAGGAAAGCGGATCTGCTACGTTTTAGAAAATCCCCCAGTTATACGTCCCTGTGATAAAGGAGCGATGCTTGTTTCCAGACCATTGTAAAAATGATGAATGGCTGAGCATATACCATCTTCTTGTTCTGATGATAAGCTCCAATCTTCATGCTTAGACAGATAGCTATAATAGGCGGCTAATTCCTCATAGGGAACAGCAGGCAGAATGTTTTTACTCTTCCAAGTGAGCTTATAGCCTTCTTGTGCTATTTCCTTTTGGAGCTTTTGCATCAAAGGATCATGTTGGACAAGCTTGTCAAAGGAATTATGCTCCTTCGCGAGCTTTTGCAGCTTTCCTTGTATAGAAGGCAGTTCATAGGTAGGCTTCGACAGCTTGAGGTGAGTAAAACTGGCATAAATTATGCATAGTTTTAGACGGGGTGAGACCGTCGAAATACACGACAGTTTCACCAGATTTTTTGGGGGGAGATCCATCAAGATTTTTTAATTTTAAAGGTTTGATCCAACAGCACCCAGTTTTGTTTAAAGGGAATGCCTAGTCTCCAATAGCTAATTCCTCGTAAATGTAACTCTTTTAATAATGAAAACTTAGCCCGCATCGAACGTGCATCCTCAAACCAGACTTCATGCTCACGACCTTGTTCATCGAAATACCGAAAATGCGGTGCTTGTGCTACCGGGTCAAATTGAATGGATTGCTGGTAACGTCGTGCTAGGTTAACCGCCTCTTTAGGACTCACTACTTTCGCAAATTTACCTCCGGGACGATAGGGGAGTGTCCAGTCATAGCCATATAAATTTTGTCCCATCATAATTTTTTTAGCGGGAATCTCCGTTAATGCATATTCAAGTACACGCCGCACTGGCCCGATTGGCGAGACAGCCATTGGAGGCCCTCCGCTATATCCCCATTCATAGGTCATAATAATGACAAAATCAACGATCTCTCCATGGGCACGGTAGTCATGAGCCTCGTACCATTGACCTTGTTGGGTAGCGCTGGTTTTCGGGGCAAGAGCAGTTGAGATCATTAATCCATTTGCATGCAGACGATCCCTTGCTTTTCGTAAAAATTGATTATAGGCTTCGCGATCTTTGGGATATAGGTGCTCAATATCAAAATGAATGTCACTAAATCCATATCTTTTGGCTCTTTGTATGATTTCATCAAGCATGCGATTTTGCTTTTGCTCATCGTTTAGAATTTCCTGACCTAATTCCGCACTGAATTGATTATTTTCTATGTTTGTAATCACCATCATCAAGGTTGCTCCATTTGATGAAGCGATCCTAGGCAGATCGCCCAGCTCCAGTGAGGTAAGACTCCCATCTCGCTTGATTTGATAGCTGAATGGGGCAAGGTAGGTTAGATAGGGTACTGATTCTTGAGCAATTTGTTCAGTCATGGCGATGTTTCTGCGTGGCTCTATGTAGGCATTCACTTCAATCGTGGGCTTAGGTGCTTGGGGAATGGTTAAAACCATGCCAGGATAAATGGGCCTTGAAACAGAAAGATTGTTTGCTGCTGCTAATTGTTGAACAGAGACATTGAATCTCAATGCAATCTCATAAAGTGAATCCCCTGGCTGGACCGTGTACTGCTTAGGAGTAACGATTACTAGCGATTGACCTACTACCAGGGTTTGTTGGGGCGTAAGATCATTATCGTTGGCGATTTGTTCTACAGAGGTTTTATAACGATTGGCGATTTTATATAAACTGTCACCGGGTCGGACAACATAAATGATCATGAGGCCACCTCCTTGTTGTTTATCTCTTTTACTCATATTCAAGAGGAAGCCAATTTAGGTGCTATTTTTCTTGATGTATCTGGAGGGAATTATGTGATGCATGTTTTTTAACACGGGCATAATAAGGAGGCGAATGAGAAAGGAATGAAATGTATGCAGGAATTGGACTACAGGCGAAAAGTGACAGTTATGCTTGCTATTATGGCGGCGTTATTGTTTGCTTCCATTAATCAAACAATTGTGGGGACAGCGCTCCCTAAAATTATTGCTAAATTGGGTGGCATGGATTATTACAGTTGGGTGTTTACGATCTATATGCTCACCTCAAGCATCGCAACCATATTAGTAGGAAAGCTCTCTGACATGTATGGCCGCAAGCCTTTCATTTTGATCGGATTAGGAGTATTTGTTGTAGGTGCCTTTTTGTGTGGAACATCTCGCACTATTTTTGAACTGATTTTGTATCGAGGTATTCAGGGTGCTGGCGCAGGGGTAATCATGTCCACGGCTTTTACCTCCATAGCTGACCTATTTGCTCCAAGGGAGCGAGGGAGATGGCAGGGCTTAATGTCATCGGTGTTTGGATTAGCTAGTGTTTTTGGACCTGTGCTAGGTGGATATATTGTTGATAATGCAGATTGGCACTGGGTGTTTTGGGTGTTCTTACCGTTTGGAATCATTGCAATTGGAATGATTTATTGGCTGTTTCCACGTGCAGTTCATCGAGAGAAGCAAACCGTCGATTACTGGGGTTCGCTACTTATTACGACAACGATGGTACCTTTTCTACTAGCATTTTCATGGGCGGGCACAAAATATGAATGGACGTCCCTGACGATTTTCGGTTTGTTTGCCTTTACTCTGGTTTCATTCCTTTTATTTATTTATGTCGAAAAGCAAGCGAGAAATCCTGTGATTCCATTACATTTATTTCGTAATGATATTTTCACGATCTCAAATGTAATTGGCTTTATTGTTGGAGCAGGGATGTATGCATCAATTATGTACATGCCATTTTTTATTCAGGGGGTACTTGGATATTCGGCTACTCATTCTAGCTATCTAACAATGCCAATGACGCTTAGCTTGGTTGTAGGGAGTGCAGTATGCGGTCAATTGATGACGAAGACAGGTACTTATAAGAAATTTGCCTTGGGTGGCTTAGTGCTCATGCTTGTAGGGATGTATTTACTAGCCCGAATGGATCAAGGAACTACGGGTAGCTCGATTGTGTTCAATCTCATTGTATTTGGATTAGGGCTGGGAGTAGCTATGCCAGTATTTACGATCACTGTCCAAAATGCAGTGAAGAGTAAGGATTTAGGAGTTGCTACAGCTTCATCACAGTTATTTCGTTCCTTAGGCGGGACAATTGGCGTAGCTATTATGGGAACCATTCTTTCCGTACGTATTGGCTCAAAAATGAGTGAGTCGACGGCACAATTAGGTATTAGTCATCTGCCTAACATTCCGCCAGAACTTGTCCAGAAAATCAGCGCATTGCATAACCCACAAATTTTACTGGACCTACAGCGGCTGGATCAAATAGAAAAAAGCCTTCCACCAGTGCTACACGAGCTGTTTAATCATGTAATTGCCAATTTACGAGATGCCTTGCAGTATGCATTAGCAGGAGTTTTTCTTACTTCCACCTGGTTGCTTGTATTTGCTTTACTTCTTACGTTTTTTCTACGAGAAATACCGTTGCGTAGTGAAGGTGATACCCGGCAGGTAGCTACCAAAAAAGCTTCATGGGGGAGTAAAAAGAGATTGAATGAGCAGGAGTAGCAAAAGAAAAGAGCTTTGCATACGGCAAAGCTCTTTTTCTTTCGTTATACTGATGTGGCCAAGTGAATTTCATCCTCTGTTAAATAACATTGTGGATCGGATGCCCAGAAATCTCCATAGAATCCCTGTGCGCGAGGCCGGAAGTTTCCGTTACAGACGGAGAAGTATTGACAGGTCGCACAGCGCCCATGAATCTTGCTTTTCCGATCACGCAACCCAAGAAGAATAGGATGATCGCCCTGCCATATCTCTGCGAAGGACTGTTCCCGCAGATTTCCAAGTGCGATGTTTTGACTAAATTGATCAGGATGCACAATTCCGCGATGATCAATATTGCAGAAAGCGATACCAGAACGATTGCCACCATTGCGTTGCAGCTTTTCCCATATGCGTCCTGCTAGCTCAGGATCGGTTTCCATTACTTTTAGGTAGAGATAGATTGCATCTGCATGGTTGTCAACTGTTAAAATTTCGCGAGGTTGTCCTGATTTTTGGAAATAATGAATTTTTTCAATGATAAAGTCTAAAGCCTCACGTGTTTGCTGATGAGTAATATCATCCTCGACTCCTCCACGGCCTGCATAGACGAGATGATAGAAACAGACACGCGGAATATTCTCTCTTTCAATCAGGTCAAAAATATCTGGCAACGCTTCAATGTTGTGTTTGTTCATTGTAAAACGAAGGCCAACCTTTTGACCCACTGCCATACAGTTTCGAATTCCACGAATGGCTAAATCAAAGGCACCTTCTTTTTGACGGAAAAAATCATGCGTCTTTTGCATCCCATCCAAGCTTATGCCAACATAGCTAATCCCTAAGTCCTTTAAGCGCTTGGCCTTTTTTTCATCAATAAGCGTGCCATTGGTTGAGAATGTAATGCGAATACCCCGAGAAATAGCATGCTCGGCTAGCTCAAAAATATCTGGTCGAATGAGAGGTTCACCGCCCGAAAACAGGATAACGGGTACCTTCATATCCGCTAGCTGATTAATTACATCGTGGGCTTCCTCTGTGCTTAGCTCTCCTTCATATTTCTTATTTTCGGAGCTGGAGTAGCAATGTAAGCAATGAAGATTGCAAGTTTTTGTAATATTCCAAGCAACAACGGGTCCATGCCCATGATGGGTTCCTGTTTTTTGATTTCGAGAAGCCTCTGAATATCGCAATTTATCTCCGAAGGTCGTAGTTGTTTCTAGTAAACTGGAAAGTCCAATCATTATATCCTCCCCTAAGCCTTTGTACAAACTTTCACGGCCTAATTCTAGCAAATAGCTGGAAAAGATTTTGTGAGGAATATCACTTCTTGGAATAGCCAACTTGGTTACAATCAAAAAGAGCAAGGAGGGATTGGTATGCTGGAATACGAGAGCGATTTCGCTATGAAAAAGAAACATGAACACATTTTGCTTTCCTATTTATACAATGACCACAGCGAGCTGGATGGAAAACTAAAGCACATTCTGTCTCTGATTCGTTATGGCACAAAATGGAACGAAGCATTGCATGAAGATTTACATCGTTTCCTTCAATTCCTTCAAACAGATTTCCGTCGGCACATTATGGTGGAGGACGATATTTTATTTTTTACGTTGACGAGTCGACTGGCAACATTAGAGGAGCCATTACTGCTCATTAAATCAGAACATGACCGATTATTAGAGATCTCAGATCGAATTGGGACCGAATTGAATCAGTGTGTGCAGCTGGAACAAAAAACCTCGACGATGGTTTGTTTACTGAAGCAATTTGATGAGCTATTTGAAGAGCATACGATCAAGGAGGATCGGGTATTGTACCCGATGGCCAATAAACTGCTGACATTAGCTGAAAAGGATAGTCTGTATCAGACAATCTCCAAACATTATAAATAGATACCATCATGCCAATGGAGTGAACTAGATGAATTACGACCAGAATCCTTTTATCGTGATTTGGGAAGTGACGCGTGCGTGTGCATTGCGTTGTTTGCATTGTCGAGCCGTAGCGCAGCCCAATCGTCATCCCGACGAGCTGAGTACAGATGAAGGGAAGGAATTGTTAGATCAGATCAAAGAAATGGGTAATCCTCTTCTTGTTTTTACTGGCGGCGATCCATTAATGCGGGAAGATTTATATGAATTAATCGATTATGCAGTAAAAATTGGATTACGTGTCTCTATGTCACCTAGCGCTACGCCGCGTGTAACAGAAAAAGCGATCGTAAAAGCAAAAGAGGCTGGGCTATCACGCTGGGCTTTTAGCCTAGATGGTCCTACCGCAGAGGTGCATGATTATTTCCGCGGAACACCAGGCTCGTATGATATTACCGTAAAATCGTTGGCTATATTGAAAAAACATGGGTTACCTGTTCAATTAAATACAACGATTTCTGTTTATAATGCGCATTTACTAGAAGAAATGTCCCAGATGGTGGAAGAATGGGGCGCAGTTCTATGGAGTGTTTTCTTTTTAATTCCTACAGGAAGAGGGCAGGCAAGTGATGCGGTATCCCCAATGGAGCAGGAGCGCATTTATCGCTGGCTGATCGAGAAGAGTCAGACTGCTAGCTACAGCATCAAAACAACAGCGGCCCCTGCCTATCGGAGAGCACTATACTTTGCAACACAAAAGGGCCTGAATACCCAACCTGAGAAAGTGAAAAGAATGGATCATTTAGGACGTTCAGCTGGAGGCGTTACGGACGGCAAAGGCTTTGTGTTTATTTCTCATGTAGGGGATGTTCAGCCAAGCGGATTTTTACCAATTAATTGCGGAAATGTACGCCAAACACCTTTGGCTGATTTATATCGTAATCACGCAGTCTTTCAATCGTTACGCTACCCGGATGGCTATTCGGGTAAATGTGGCGTCTGTAACTTCAATCAGGTATGTGGCGGATCACGCGCCCGTGCTTATGCCATGACAAAGGATTATTTGGCAAGCGATCCTTCATGCATGTATATCCCGCCAAAATGGGAAGAAGGCTATGGACAAGATCATTGGGCCACTTTTAATACAACAAAATGACCATAAATAGAACATTGGAAAAGAAGCAAGAAATGTTAGGTTGACATGGCTTGCTTTTTTTGTATGTCATTTTTAATTTTATATATATTAATATATTTTTGTACAAAATGTGAAAAAGCAAAACCATGTGATTAAAATCACAAAGCACTATATAAGAGTTGGGTATGATTTGTGATGTAAAAAAGGTTGTATATATAAAAAAGTTCAATTTCGTTTAAAAAAATAGGTTGAGCGTTTGAACTTATTAGAGGAGGTAACCTATGTCAACAAAAGGAGTAATGAAATGGGAGCCTGAGAATCCAGAATTTTGGGAATCTACAGGCAAAAAAGTGGCCAACCGTAACCTTTGGATATCTATTCCAGCTCTTTTACTTGCTTTTAGTATTTGGTCCATTTGGTCGGTTGTTGCTGTGAATCTGAATAAAGTCGGGTTTCAATTTACAGCAGATGAACTATTTAGCTTAGCTGCTCTTCCAGGTCTCTCAGGTGCTACACTGCGTATTTTATATGCCTTTGTTGTTCCGATCTTTGGGGGGCGTAATTGGACCGTATTCAGTACAGCGACTTTGTTAATTCCAGCCATTTGGATTGGATTTGCTGTACAAGATCCGTCTACCTCCTATGAGACAATGGCATTGCTCGCCATTTTGTGCGGCTTTGGTGGTGGTAATTTCGCTTCTTCCATGGCAAATATTAGTTTCTTTTTTCCACAAGCGAAGAAGGGCTCTGCCTTGGGGTTAAACGCGGGACTTGGGAATCTTGGTGTAAGCGTAGCACAATTTCTAGTACCAATCGTAGTTGGAATTAGCGTATTTGGAAATATCGCTGGTGGACCACAAACGAGCGATACAACGCAACTATGGCTGCAAAATGCTGGATTTATTTGGGTAATCCCGATTTTACTGACTACAATTGCAGCTATGTTTGGAATGAATAATCTTCCGATGAAGCAATCGATTACAGATCAATTGGTTATTTTTAAACGCAAGCATATGTGGATTTGTTCGTTTCTCTACACGATGAGCTTCGGGTCCTTTATCGGCTTTGCAACAGCATTTCCATTGCTAACACAGCACCAATTTCCTGATGTGAATCCGTTGCAATATGCCTTTATTGGTCCTTTATTAGGAGCATTAGTTCGGCCGATTGGTGGTATGCTGGCAGATAAGCTTGGTGGGGCAAGGGTAACTCTCTACAATGTGATTCTGCTGATCGCTGCTACGGCTGGTGTTATCTACTTCATGAATGCTAAGGAATTCTGGGCATTTTTCGCCTGTTTCATCGTGATTTTCTTTACGACGGGGATATGCAATGGCTCCGTTACACGTATGATGCCTACGATCTTTCCTCCAAAGGAAGCGGCGCCAGTCATCGGCTTTACATCGGCTATTGCGGCTTACGGGCAATTCTTTATTCCAAAATCATTTAGTATGTCGATTAAGGCTACGGGTGCTCCAGATATCGCTTTATATGGGTTCTTGGTGTTTTATGCAGTAGCTTTGATCTTGCTGTGGTACTTCTATGCACGTAAAAATGCCGAGGTAAAGTGCTAGAGTATAACCCGGCTTGATTCAAACAAAAGAGTCTTGGTTGCCAGTGACCAAGACTCTCTTTTAAATCTGACATATTTCATTGGGACAATCATCACAGCAGATGGCATCTTTTAAAAAGGTAAGGTCCTTAATTAAAATATTTCCTTGGGAATTTTGCTCGATGACATCTTGTTTCTTTAAATCGGACAGCATGCGGTTTACGCTTTCTCTGGTTAGCCCAATAAATTGAGCCAAATCTCGATTAGTAAGAGCAAGCGTAATGTAAATCCCTTTTTCATGTGGCTCTCCGTAGCTGTTACTCAGCCGGATAAGCGTGGAGTATAGTGCTCCGATTTTGCCATTTAACAACAAATCACGGAATTTGGATTGGATACGGCGATTCATGATACCCATCCACCGCAAAAACTCAGCACAGAACATCCCATTTTTCAAGAGAAGGCGTTCTAAGGATTGGCGGGGGATAATGTTGACTTCACCCGCTTGCAACATGCTGGCGGTAGTGTTGTAGCTTAAGCTCTCTTCGAACAATCCGGGTACCCCTACTAGTTCGCCATCGCTGAAGACTTGCAGAGTTAATTCTTTTCCGTCCGTCGTCGTCTTTGTCAGTTTCAATTGTCCGGATTCAATCAGGTATAAATGATCAGCCTTGTCTCCATCCATAAAAAGCACGGAGCCAGCAGCAAATTTTTTAGAAATAGAAATCTCTTTTAGATGCTGGGTAAAGTCAGGGGAGACTTGTTGAATGAATGTAAATCCTTGATTGCCCACAACGAGACCTCCATGCAAATTGACGTTTTCTTGCGTTTTATTATAGCGATGAATAACTAGAAATGAAAGGCACTATTTCACAATGTTAAAAATTTGTGCAGGAATAAGTGATGCTCATCACAATGAGCAAGAATTGAATTAAGTACAATGACAATCGATCATCACCTAAAAAAGAAAAAATAGGGCAAAACAAACGAAAAATTACAGGGGGGTAGTAGATCATGGATCGTGCTTTTGCATCCAAATTTGCCAAGAGAGCCTTTTGCATAATCTTGGTGCTGTTTTTCTTATCATATGTAGGCTCAAGATCATTTACACATATGGATTTAGCCTTATACGGGTATATGGTTGGCACAATCGTGTTTATTGGCGGATTTTTATATCGATTTGGCGCGTGGGCAGAACGTCCACCTACTAAGCTTATCATTAAAAAGGGGATAAAATTACTTTTTCGTAAAAATAGCCCTAAAACAGCTACCGAACAACTGGTAACGTATCGCTTCATCTGGAATCGCCATTGGTATCGTTGGACGCAGCATATCCTGATAGGATGGGGCTGTATGCTTGCCGCTTTCGTAACCTTCCCGCTTGTTTTTGGCTGGATGTATTTTACGATGCCGATAAACGGAATGTACACGGTTGTATTTATGGGAATTGATTTAATGACGATTCAGGCAGATGGAATCTTAGCTTATTGTTTTTATAATGCTTTAAACATTAGCGCCTTTATGGTGATTGCTGGTGTTTCAATGGCCTTGTATCGACGGTATAAGGATATGCAAGCACGTGCAGAACAAAGCTTTGTTTATGATTTTTTACCGCTATATTTATTAATGGCTATCAGTATCACAGGTCTATTCTTAACCGCATCTAATGTCTTTTTGGCAGGCTTTGGTCATCCTGTATTAAAAATGATTCATCAGTTCTTTGTTATTATTACATTAATTTATCTGCCGTTTGGTAAGCTTGCGCATGTGCCATTCCGTCCAATGAGTGTGTTTGCACGCAATTATCGACTTCATTACAGTGAACAATCGATGAAAACCTGTAAGCTATGCGGTGCAGAATTCGTCTCCGTAGAGCAATCGAACGATGTTATCGAGGTGCTACAAAAAAATCAAATGGCATTTGAAATGCAGGAGGGCTTTCACTTAGCAGAGCTTTGCCTTCCATGTCGCCGCAAATATCGGATGTTCCGTTTTACAGGTAAACCAACACATCAAACTTTGAAGGAGGAGGGCAACCAGCATGCCAACGGATAAATTTCAAAAACAGATTCCCAACAAAATTCATCCAGGTGAAAGGCTTGTTGATACTCACTGTAGCTACTGCGGTATGCAATGTGGCATGAAATTGCGAGTGGACATTGCCTCTAACAAGATCATCGGGGTAGAACCTCGCTATGATTTTCCCGTTAATCTAGGCAAGCTGTGTCCTAAAGGAACAACAGCTTATCAGCAGGTGAATCATCCTGATCGGATCAAACGTCCGTTAATTCGTGATAATGCAGCGTTAAAAGGAACATCAGAAGGCTTTCGAGAAGCTAGCTGGGACGAAGCTTTAGACCTTATTGTCCGAAAGTATCAGGAACTGCAAGAGAAGTATGGAAAGGATACCCTGTCTGTTTATTCTGGGGTTTCGATGACCAATGAAAAATGTTATTTAACCGGGAAATTTGCTCGGATTGCTTTACAAACACGCTATATTGACTACAATGGTCGCTTTTGCATGTCATCAGCGGCAGCAGGCTTAAATCGTAGCCTGGGAATTGATCGAGGCTCCACGGTTCCATGGACAGATATTCATCAGACGGATTGTTTGTTTATCACGGGATCAAATGCTGCGGAGTGCCATCCCACGAGCATGTTTCGTATTTGGGAGGTTCAGAATCGAGGGGGGTACCTAATTGTCGTCGATCCACGTGAAACACCGTTAGCACGACGAGCCGATATTCATTTAGATATTCGTCCGGGGACCGATTTAGCCTTAGCAAATGGAATTGTTCATCTGTTGATTGAAAAAGGGTATGTCGATGAAGAATTTGTGAAAAACCACACAAATGGTTTTGAGGAAACAAAGGAATTGGTAAAGGACTTTACACCAGAATATGTGAGTGAGATTACAGGATGTGACATCCAGAAAATCATTCGTGCTGCCGAGATATATGGGAAGGCTCCAAATGCGATCGTTATGTTCTGTCGGGGTGTGGAACAGCAATCGAAAGGAACAGATAATGTATCAGCTTATACAAATATGGCGTTAGTAACAGGAAAAATTGGACGTCCCAAATCAGGGGTAGCAACATTAACAGGCCAAGGTAACGGACAAGGTGGACGTGAACACGGACAGAAAGCGGACCAATTACCGGGCTATCGTAAAATGGATAATCCCGAGGATGTAAAGCTAGTAGCAGAGCGCTGGGGGGTACCTGTTTGTGAGATGCCGAAAAAAGGGGTATCTGCCTACGAAATGTTCCAACTGATGCTAGATAAAACCATCCGTTCTCTCTATTTGTTATGTTCGAATCCCGCGGTAAGTGCGCCTAACCAGAATCATGTACGGTCAGCACTTAAGCAACTTGATTTTATGGTTTGTGTGGATTTTTATTTATCGGAATCGGCTGAATATGCAGATGTGATTTTACCAACTACAACATGGGCAGAGGATGAAGGCACGACCACAAATCTTGAAGGACGTGTAATTCGTCACAACCAAGCTCAAAACTGGTATGCGGAATCTAAGCCTGATTGGTGGATTCAAATTGAAATTGCCAAACGAATGGGACGGGGAGAATATTTTGGACATTTACAATCTCCACGCGATATATTTACTGAGCTAACGGAGCTGTCTCGGGGCGCTGTTGCAGATTATTCGGGCATTACGTATGAAAAAATTGAACAAAATAATGGCGTTTTTTGGCCCTGTACATCAGATGAGGATCAAGGACAGCCGCATTTGTTTTTAGATAAACAATTTTATCATCCTGATGGCAAGGCGAAGATTTGTGCTCTGCCTTATCGCCCGCCAGCAGAAGAGCCATGCGAGGAATATCCGTTGCGCTTAACGACGGGGCGTGTAGTCTTTCATTATCTTTCTGGTAATCAGACACGCCGGATTCCTTTTTTGAAAGAAATGTATCCCGATCCATTGCTAGAGGTTCATCCTGAAACAGCAGAGGCATATGGCATCAAGCATGATGAGGTTGTTGTATTAAAAACCCGCCGCGGTCAAGCGAAGTACAAGGTGAAAATTATTGAAGCGATTCGACCTGATACTGTTTTTGTACCCTACCATTGGGGAAAGGACGAATGCATTAACCTGCTGACAAATCCAGCGCTTGATCCTTATAGTCGGATGCCAGAATTTAAGGCATGTGCAGCGGAGATCGTCAAGCTAGACAAGGGAGGGAAATAACATGGCTAAGCACACTTTATATATTGAAATGGAAAATTGCATCGGGTGCCGGAGCTGTCTAGCAGCCTGTACGCAGTGTGGTGGCCATGATATGCGCAATCGCAACTATGTGTTGGAGACCGACCCGTTTGTCAGTCGTCAGACGATTCCACTAATGTGCCTGCACTGTGTTAATCCGGCTTGTGCTAGAAGTTGTCCTGCTCAAGCGATTCAGATAGCCGATAATGGAGCGGTTTTATCAGCTTTAGTAGAAAAATGCATAGGCTGTCAAAACTGTACGATTGCTTGTCCGTATGGTATCCCAAAATTTGATGAAGAACAGAACCTGATGTACAAATGCGATCTTTGCTACGATCGATCAAAGGACGGGATTCCTCCAATGTGTGCTTCTGTTTGCCCTACCAATACATTGCAATGGCTAACAGAAGAAGAGCTAGCCCAGAAGGATTCTCAGGTAAAGCTGGCCAATGGTAAATGGACCGCCAGCATGCTTGGCGCCTTAGAAGGGGAAACGAATGTCAAGATCAGTCTGCCTGGCATCTTACAAGGAAAACAGAAGCTATTCTAAGGGAGGGTGTCATACGATATGGAAAATAAACAAAAAATGATAGTCCCAAAGCAGGATGATAACTATACACATAATATTCATCGAGATAATGAACGTAAGTTGGATCGGCGCGGATTCATGAAAACGATGGCAGGAGCTGTAGGAGTATTTGCCGTAGCCTCATTACCCTGGGGAACACTGGCTGCCCGCGAGCTGCTTGGGCTTGCACCTAAGCAGGAAGATAACCTGCTAAAGATAGCGGATATAGCTCAGATCGGGATCGGCGAAGCAGTCAATTTTGCTTATCCAAGCAAGCATGATCCAGCATTGCTAGTACGTATAGGGAAGGACGAATATAGAGCTTATCAGAACTCCTGTCCTCATTTGAAATGCCCTGTGTTTTGGAATAAGGAGCAACAAGAATTATTATGTCCGTGCCATCATGGTAAATTTAGCGTTATAACAGGAGATCCGATCGCTGGCCCACCTAAACGTGCTTTACCCGAAATTAAGCTCAAAATTGAAGGTGGAGCCATTTATGCGACAGGAGTGAAGCCATATGAAATCTAGCCAATGGAGAGTTGTTTGCATGAGCTTGCTTTTGTTGGCGAGTATTACGTTTGTGCAACTGTGCGTCGATATGTTTTATGCCCAGCGTTATATGGAGGTGTTGCTATATAGCGGCCTGGCTATCATTTGTGTACCGGTAGCCTTCTTACTCTATTCACTTGATAAACGCCGATAGTTGAGGGACGATTGGAAAGGAGAAGTGACGATGAACGCAGAAAAGCAGGCTGGTTCGTTTTTGCAAAAAATACTGCCTGATTTTGTGGCTTGCGCTATGGAGATTCAGATCATTGATGTTGCCGAGGATGCAGAAAAAGAGGTGGCACCTCCGATTCATCGTCATTTGGCTAAATGGGAATTGATTGAAAATGATACCATGGTTCGTTTGTATTTTAATTCCTGTCAGTTTATCGCAATTCCTGTGGTTGGAGTTGGGATTAGCTTAAAGCAGTTGGCGGCACAGGTGCAACAAAATAACCAAGAAAAACCGGAAAGCTGTAGGGATTGGGAGAATGATCAGAGGAAAGATGAACAACATACCATGCTTCAGATAAATGATAGTGAGCGTCAATTAATCTATCACATTATGTTTCACAGACCCACTATGTAAGATACTTATAGCTTTTAGATAAAAGGTAAAAATTTATCCCGTTCCTCTAAAAATGATGGAAGCTCATAGTTAGAGGAACGGGATTTTTGTGTAGACTAAAAAAAGGAATACTACTCCTGATGCAGTTCATACGTCTCAGAAGAAACTGACGAAATAAATGGACTTATGTTCTGAAGGCAGTAGAGATGCAATTCGTGCATAGCCCGGGTACATGCTGTATACAGTAGCTTTCGATCGTTTTCTTTTCCATATTGATCTGCCGAGGCGTTGTAGATAAGGACGGCATCAAACTCAACGCCTTTTGAAAGAGAGGCAGGAACGACAAGCACGCCCGGCTCAAAGCTAGCTGTGTCTTGCTCCACTAGCCGTACGGATAGCTCTGCTCGTAGAAGCTCATATGCTTCCTTGCTTTCTTTCATCGTTTTACAAATGACGGCAATGGTACGATGCCCCGCTTGCTGTAATTCTTGAAGGTGTTTTGAGATATCACGGGTAAGCTTGGTAATGTTTCCTGCTATTGTCAGGGTAGGTTTTCTGCCGTCCCGATTGAAAGGAATAATATCTCGGCCACCTTCAACAAGTTCACGTGTAAACAAAACGATTTGTCGAGTGGAACGGTAGCTACGAGTCAGTTGAATGATTTCGCTAGTGGCAGTAGAAAATGTGGACGTAAATGCTGTCCATTCGTGAGTGGGAGCTGTATGAGCTAAGATCATTTGATTGTAGTCTCCAAGTAAGGTCATTTTACTAAAAGGAAACATTTTTCTAAAGAAGGCTAGCTGAAAGGGTGAATAATCTTGTGCTTCATCTAGGAAAACATGTAAAACCCGTGTATTTATACCGAAGCCTTTGAGTAAGCCTTGCAGATAGAGATAAGGAGTAGCGTCTTCGTAATAAAGCTCACGATGACTAAGCTTTTCTAGAGTTAAGGAACAAATTTTTTCCCATTGATTGGGAAGAGTAATCGTATCACTTTCTGTATTGAGAGCAGTTGTAAACAACTGTTGGTAGATGGAAGGAAGATCAAGGAACCCAAGTCGTTTGATTCGAGCCCGCAATGGCTTAAAGTGTTTGTTTACAATCATGCGCCCTAGTATTTTTTTCTCTTGCTCATGATCGTCAAATGAATTTCCTCGTAAGCGATTTTGTTTTACTAACATGTCATAGGCCTTTTGAAAATCATCCTTATCTAATAGCTCAACCTCATCCTCTACCCAAGATTTCGTTTGCTCTTTGCGCGCTGCTAGTTTTATTTGCGCAAGTAACCAGTCAGCTAGCTGTTTGATTCGCAAAGGGATGGATATAGAAGGATCAAAGGAATAGAATTTATCTGCCATTTGCTTTTGGGTGATTAACACGTTGCCTTGAAATGATATGTCATGAAACACAAGACCCTGCTTGCTTAATTGGTGGACGTAGCATTCAATAAGCTGTATAAAATCAGAGGTAGCCTTGAAGCGAATGGCCTCTACTCTTGCTTGATAATCTGACTCCTTGGAAGCTGTCTGAACATATTCTAATTGAGAAAAGGGGTCTTCTATTGTAAAAGCTTTTCCAATATGCTTGCTCAAAAAATCCTGGAAGGTTGTTTGCTGCATATTCTCTTCGCCAAGCTCTGGCAGCACGGTAGAAATGTAGCTATTAAACATCTGATTTGGTGAAAATAAAACGATTTGATCTGCACATAGACGATCTCGATAGCGGTAGAGTAAGTATGCGATACGTTGGAGAGCAGCGGAGGTTTTTCCGCTCCCAGCCGCTCCTTGTACGACTAAAAGCTGACTTTTTTCATTACGTATGATCTGATTTTGTTCACGCTGAATGGTGGAAACGATGGTCTTCATCTGATTGGTTCCTTGTTTGCCAAGTACCTCTTGTAACAGCTCATCTCCAATAGTGACACCTGTATCAAATAACCCCTCGATCGTACCAGTTTTAATGATAAATTGTCGCTTTACTTCAAGTGATCCAACCACAATGCCGTCTGGTGTATCATATTGGGCTTCTCCAGGTGGATAATCGTAGTAAAGGCTGGCAATAGGGGCACGCCAATCATAGATTAATAGCTCATCGTCTGTTTGGGTAAGAAGAGATGCGAGACCAATATAGATGCGCTCTGCCTCTTTTTTCTGCAAAGAATAATCAACAAAATCAATTCGACCAAAGTATGGAGATTCGCGTAAGCGTGTTAAGGTACGCAATTGGTTTTGGGTATGCACATGTGTACGTTCCCGCTCGGATAATATTTCTGCTTGCTGCTTGACGCTAGCATAGGTTTCGACGGCCTCATGAGGATCATCTAAATTCACGCTCACATCGTCCCAAAAGGTTTTGCGCATTTCAACCACATCAGATTGAAGCACATGTACATCAGCCTCGTATTGCTTTAACCGGCGATCAATTTCATGAATGACTTGATTAACACGTATTTGCTCTTGTTTCCAATTTTGATCTGTCATAACGAAATAAGTCACTCCTTTTACTTGAATTAAAAGTGCAGAAGGGGATTGACAAGTGAATCTTCACATGATAAAATCTAAGTATATGATTGTGATTATTAAAAAGTGAATTACAGAAGCACCTTCCATTCTATCATTATGAATGGATTTTTTCAATGTCATTTTTGAGGTCTTACATATAATTTCTAGATCAGTTATCGTCAACGATACCTCCCAGCTGCCTTTAAAGTGGATGGGAGGTTTTTTGATCGGCAAAAAGAAGAGCCTGCAAACGAACAGCGCAGGCTCTTCTTTTTATTGTGCACAAATAGTATTGAGTGTCAGTAGTAAACCGAATGTAAATCGTTTTTCAATCATGCTGTTTACTACTGAGGTTCATTCATTTTTAAGGAGAGACTATGAGGTTCCTGTAATTGGTGAACCATTTATTTTGTAGTTGGTAGGAACGGAGGCTTTCCCAGAACCAGCACCGCCGATTGTATAGGATTTCCCGGGTGCAATTTCCGTTGCCCAGCTTGGAGGCTTAACTGTGTAGTTGTTTTGACCTGGAGTGAGAGTGGCATCCCAAACAGAAGTGAGTTGACCTGTATAGTCAAATTGTAGGGTCCAATTTGTAATAGGTGTGTTCCCTGTGTTGGTTATAATCAGGTTAAAATTGTACCCATTATCCCACTGTGAGGTTATCTGAAAATCCACCTTAGCTTGAACTTTGCTTGGATCAGGATCGGTAGGGCCTTTAGGCTCCTGTTTGTATTCGATTGTGACGGGATGTGTTTGCCCTTTGGCAACATGAACGGTAGCTGGTTTAACGATTGGAGAGTATTTGTAGGTGGTATCCTCAAATGGTTTTGCCGTGATCGCGTAAGTACCTGTTGGCACTTGCTCCACTAGCTTTTTCTGCCCAAAAGCAACGTTATAGGTAGCGCCATTAAAGGTAATTTCAGGTGTGAAGGAGTAGGACTGCTTGGCAACCTCTAAGGAAATAGCTCCATATTCTGTAGGGGTGGTGCCAGATTTGAAGCCATTTGCGATTACATGAATTAATTCTTCTTTTGGATCCCCTGTCACTTCCCAGACAATGATGCCGCCATATCCATTTTGGTTAACAAAATTTACTTTTTCTTGAAGGGAAGTTGGATCCTCATAAGTATACATTTGTTGTTTACTTTCGCTGTAAAGATAAGGAGCTTTGGCAACAGGGTCGTAATACTTTTTAAAGGCAGGATCTTTTTCTAGCACCTCTTTGATATGGTAGTAAGGATTGTTGCCTGCGTTTCGACCACCATCCCAAATTCCCTTTACACTTTCAGGAACAGTGGAAGCAAACAAACCAGGCAGTTCAGGAATCGGACCATCATTTTTCACTTGTCCCCATCCACGCGAGTAGAAAGGAGAGCCGACAATTAGCTTGTCCTTTGAGATACCAAATTTTTCGAAGTTTTTCATTGCTTGAGCCGTATTGTAATTCACTTTGACGAATTCTTCATAGGGTTCTTTCGGATTTGGGAAAAGAGGGGAGTGATGGCCAGTTTTATTTTCCCACGCGCCGTGGATGTCGTAGGTCATGACATTGATGAAATCGAGGTATTGGGCATATTTATCAGGCTCGGTCTTGGCGATTTTGTCTAAACCGCAACCTACTGCTGCTGTCAGCTCGTAGTATTTTCCATCTTCTTGTCCGGCTTTTGTAAGCGCTTCCCTAAGATCCTTTAAAAGAAGAGTGAAGGTTTCTTTTTCGGTATCATCTGCTTTTGGTGTACCAAGATCATTAGGATTGTCTACTTTATCAGGGTCGCGTTTAAAGCCGGGGTATTCCCAGTCGATATCTACCCCATCGAATTGCCATTGACGAATAAAATCGACCACACTTTTGGAAAATTTGGCTCTTGCCTCTGGCGTTTTAGCAACGTCATGGAATCCGGCAGACCTAGACCAGCCACCGATGGAAATCATCGTTTTAACATGTGGATATTGCTTCTTATGCTTGCGAATAGAACCTAGCGTACCTGCATCAGGAGAACCCCATGTTGCTCCATCCATTAAGGCCTCTGTCGCTGCATATTTGTCAAAATAATCGATGGTTCCCGTTGTCATGTTAATGTCTGCGAAGGCATAGTTGAGATGGGTAATTTTACTCCAAGGAATTTTGGCAGGCGTATAATTGTTGTGTCCTGCATAAATCCCCCACTCTGGATAATACGCTACAATCCGTTTGTTATACGGTGAAGCAGCCGTCTTTGAATCTGAGGGCGAGGAGTTGCTCCTGTTCTCGGCAAAGGATGTGTTTGGTACAAGCATTGCTACCAAAACGAGAAGCGTAGATAGCCATGAGAAAAATCTTTTCATTTTTCAGCCTCCTTTTTAATATTTATATCAACTATATTCCTATTATTTCCTGTTTGTGGATTTTTTTCAATACTTTTTTTAATTTGAAATTGTAAAAAAATATTTTGTTAATGAATAATAGTTTTTTGTAACGAATGTTGCTATTTATTTGATATTTTTATAAAAACAGCAAGTTCAAATCGTTTATCGTTTCGTCTATGAAGTATCGAATTTTGCACCATCTGATAGGGAAAGGAATCGAACTTTAAGAAAAGAGGAGACAGACATATAATGAAATCAACAAGTGATGGATGCGCTTACAACATTGGTGAGACGGGAAGGAGAGGAAGGCATGCTATCTTCGCGATCGCGTGAAATTATTAAAACGTTGGTGTTAGCACCAGAACCACTCCGAATAAAAGAAGTAGCACAGGTCTTTCAAGTTAGTGAACGAACCGTCAAATATGATTTGGAGCATATCCGTGCTTGGCTAAAAGAACGAAATATTCCTTTGCTCTCTCAACCCAATAAGGGAATCTGGCTGGAATGTGAAGGACAGATCAAAAATCAAATAATCAACTGGTTACAAAATCACCGGGCAAATGAAATTTTTTTACATCAAAACGAAAGAGCCCGCTATATCGCCCTGGAGCTATTATGTGAAGTCCGATATTTGCGGATCAAGGATTTTACGGAGAGCTTATTGGTAAGTCGCAACACGATCATTTCAGACCTTGAAAAGGTAGAGCGCTTCTGTAGCTATTGGCAATTACATCTTGAGCGAAAGCTACGTGTTGGCTTACGAATGGTTGGTACTGAACTTCAGCGTAGGCTAGCACTAGAGCAATTAATGCTGGATTTACTAGACGGCGCTCAAATGTTTCAGCTAGTACAGAGCATTTCACAAGAACAGGATAGCATGGCTCTCATCATGCCAATTTTTCAGAGATTGAAAATAAGAGAAGAGGAAGCATACCGATTAAAAGAAGCATTAAACCGTATCGTTCTTCGTATAGGGAAAGAACTACGGATTCATCTGTCAGACCGAGTTCTTATAAGCCTATTGATACGGATAGGGATCGTCGTGCAACGCTTGCGTAGCGGATACAGCAACCAGCTAGATACGCTAGAGATTTCAGCTATTCATCAGTTTTCTATTTTTGCCTATTTCAAAAATGAACTGCAAGTCTTGTCTGAACAACTGTCGCTTCCGATCACTGAGAAGGAAATAGCCTTTATTTGTATGCCGACCATCGGGATGATCGTGGACCCACATGCCTATGAGGATACGGTTGATTCCTCCGAGCAAGCAGAGATTTATGCACTGACTGAGGAACTTATTCAAGCGGTAACGAACAAATGCGAGATTCGATTTCGAGAAGATCCAGGCCTAATGGAGCATTTATTTGCGCATCTGTCAGATCGAATTGTGAAATACAGAAATGGTGTTTTGGACCCGAATCCACTGACTGATGATATCATCCGGACATATCCTTCCTTATTTACAGTATTGAAGCAAATTTGCTTAGAAAAGTTTGCAAAGTATCAAATTCTACTTTCTAATTCTGATATCGCCTACATTGTCCTTCATTTTCAAGCTGCTCAAGAAAGATTGGCAGGTCATAGGCAAGTGCGGACCTTACTTGTTTGTGGAACGGGACGAGGAGTAGCAAGATTTCTCCAAACCCATTTAGAAAAAGAAATCAAAACATTACAAGTGGTAGGCCTTTGCTCTAGCTTGGAGGTTGATAGCTTCCTACAAAGGCGCTCTGTTGACCTTATCGTTAGTGTAATCCCCTTACAGGCGAAAGTACCTGTTGTGCAAATAAATGCCCTGCCCACGAAACAGGATCGAGAAAAGCTACAATCTGTTTTAAACGTGGTAAAGGCAAAGCAACTGGAGGAAGCCTCCCAAGCAGGAGAATGGAAGGCAATAAAAATGAAGTCACATACAGCTAAGCGGCTCTCAAGTGCAGTAGATTCCAGTACTGATCCGTTCTCAAGCAGAGAGCGAACAAATTCTAGTCTACTTGTGAAAAATACTTCATCTGCCATGGCTCAGGAAATGGAACATATGACACAGGACATTATCCTGCAAGGTTTTGAGATTGGAATGAAAGTAACGAGTCGATTTGCTCATCTGTTACCTGAAAAGAGGCAGCAAGGCTTGCTTCTACACGTTCTACTAATGGTAAATCGCCTGTCGCATGGCAGCTCTTATCTAAACTATGAGACAAGCGGATTACAAGAATCTCGTCACATGAAGGCCTATCGGCAGGAGCTAATCCAATTTTTTGAGCAGGAGCATCTTACAGTGCCAACCAGCGAGCTTACTGCCATCATGCGATATTTCACAGAAGAGAGGGGCTAACATAAAAATGGACTACGATGTACTTCTTTGTAATGGTCTTGTGATAGATCCAGCTAACAGCCGAAACGGTCGTTTTCATATTGGGATTCGAGGGAACAACATTCAAAGGGTTTGGGAAGCAGATGATCATATGCCTCTTCCAGCCTCTAAAATGGTGATTGATGCGAAGGAATTGATTGTGACGCCTGGATTAATAGACTTGCATGTGCATATATTCACAGATTACACACCGCTGGGCATTCAAACGGATCGGATTGGTGTACAGCAGGGTGTGACAACAGTGGTGGATGCTGGGAGTGCCGGCGTGGAAACCTATCCTATTTTTCTGGAAAAAGCCGCTACGAGCAGTGAGACGGAAGTGCTTGCTTGGATCAATATTTCACGATTAGGGCTCTGTGGAGGACTTTCAGAGTTAGCTGATTTATCTCAATTGGCACCAGTAGAAACAGCTCATTTGATGAAAAATGATTCGCGTATCTGTGGTATTAAAGCAAGAATGAGCGCTTCTGTGGTACAAGAAAACGGAAGTAAGCCCCTATATATAGCTAAACAGGTGGCAAGAGAACTAGAGGTACCAGTGATGGTTCACATAGGAAATGCACCTCCAGCTCTACATGACGTATTGGAATTATTAGAAGCTGGGGATGTTGTTACACATGCGTTTCATGGGAAAAAAGGCGGTATTTTTACAGAGGAGGGTAGCTTGCTTCCAGAAGCAGAACGGGCATTGAAGCGTGGTGTAATCTTTGATGTCGGTCATGGTACCTCTAGCTTTAGCTTTGCCACGATGAGACGTGCGCTGGAATTTGGGATTAAGCCATACACCATTAGTACAGACATTTATCGGCAGAACATAGATGGGCCTGTACACAGCTTAGCAATGACAATGAACAAATTACTAGCGTTAGGTGTTTCTCTCGATGAAGTGGTAGAGATGAGCACATGTCATCCAGCTAGGATTTTACGAAAAGAGCATGAAATCGGCACCTTAACAGAAGGGACACGAGCTGACATTAGTCTGTTGAGAATGAAAAAAGGGCCCTTGGAACTAACTGATTCTGAGCAAGCTACCCTTACCACATCAAGTTATTTGCAGCCAGAGCTCACTATTAAATCAGGAAAGGTATTGAAATGCGTATGATGATAAGCATCGTGGAGGAAGTAGCTAAATTATCTCCCATACAAGATACAGAGGTGTCCGAGTTAACCAAGCTGCTTGAGGACATACAGCAGTTGACGAACCAGATTCTGCTGACGATTAACGAGGAACGCTGGATTGCGATGGGAGTTCATCTGCTGGCCTTTATGAGACGCGTGCAACATAAGGAGAGACTAGCTGCAATGGATTTATCTTTGATGGAAGAAGGAGATGTAAGGTTACAGCAAATCTCGCAAAAGGTTTTGGATGCTTATGGGGTGCAATATGGTTTTTTGATCGAACCAATTGAAATCTTTCTTCTGCAAGTTCATTTAGAAACAGCAAAGGCTTTATTAGAAGAGACGAAATAGGAGGGAATTGTAATGGGTGAAATTAAGGTGGTTATTGGAGATCGTCTAGGAAAAGGACAGAATATTGCGAAAGGGATTAAAGCGGCTGGAGGCCTACCTATCCTTATTCCGGGAGTCGGAGCAGATATGAAGGTCGGAGATTACATGCATAAGGAGCATGCCGATTTTGGACTATCTTTTTGTGGAAGCGGTGGAGCTGGCGCTGTTACAGCTAAAACGAAATATGGCTATGAGATTGAATTTGGCTTACGCTCCATAGATGCGGGCATTACGGCCTTGCGTGAAGGGAAAAAAGTGATTGGCTTTGGGTTTATGGATACGGAGGAATTGGGGAGACGGATGACAGAAGAGTTTAAAAAAATGAAAGGATAGGAGGAAGCAGGGAATGTATAAAGAGCTTGATTACACGTTGACGTTAAGCGGGAGCGGTGATTCTAAAGAAGCTGCCTTTCAATTTGTGTTTAGTCAAATTAAAAGCAAGATGGCTCGCGAAATTCCTGATCTCATTTTACGAATTGAACCGATGGATGTTGAGGTATTGAAGGCAACGCAATTTTCCTATAAAGAGCGCTTTCTAGGGATTTTGTTTCCGCGTACTAGAACGAAATACACGATTGAAGTGCGTATTTTGGTCCGTTTACGTGT
The DNA here is from genome assembly GCF_026891775.1 of Brevibacillus halotolerans. Classification (NCBI taxonomy): domain Bacteria; kingdom Bacillati; phylum Bacillota; class Bacilli; order Caryophanales; family Paenibacillaceae; genus Brevibacillus; species Brevibacillus halotolerans. The sequence goes on along the minus strand of NZ_JAPTNK010000003.1, from coordinate 136,013 downwards.
AATTGAGCTGTCCAAAATACCGTTTACGGAAGAAATGCAATCAACTTCTAGCAGGCAGATCAAACTAGCGAAGAATCCTAACACGTAAGCACAGAAAAGAGGGAGTAGCGGATGGGTATCACCTTGGTCATTATTGTGAAATCAATCATTATTGGTGCACTCGTTGGGTTTGGAGTTGGAGCAGGTGCAGCTCGTATGTTTCACGCTCCCAATGTGCAAGGGATGGGTGCTTTTCGTACCTTTGGTGAATTAAATGCATGTGAAGGAGATCCAATATCTCACTTTTCATTCGGTTTGGGATTTTTATTTAATGCATGGGCGTCTGTTGTAGGTGCAGGTGCGTTGACTCAGGACGTTGATCATCGCATTATCCCAAACTGGGCAGCGGCTGGTCTGTTATGGAAAAATCGGAATGTTTCCGAAACGTTACATAATCCGAAAAAAATGGCATTTGTAGGAGCGTTTGTAGGGGTTGTCGTGGTGACTTTATTAAATTCTACCGCCTCGTCCATACCATCTTCCATGCAGTTAGTAGCAACTAAGGTATTGGTCCCGGCTGCAAACTGGCTGATTAACCCAATCATGCCAATCGTTTTCTGGATGGCTGCAATGGATGCTGGTAAGCGTACTGGTTTATGGGGGACGGTACTAGGTGGATTGGCTCATTTAATCATGGGGAATGCTGTCCCTGGTATTGTTCTTGGTATTCTCATCGGTAAAGGTGTGGACGATAGCGGCTGGAACCGTATTACGAAAACCTTGGTGCTTGCGGTAGTGCTTTTATACACATTAAGTGGTTTCTTCCGTGGTTTCGATGTAGCGTTTCTGCATAGTATTCAGGTGGATATTCCCCAATGGCTCATTGATGTACACAAATTATTTGGATCAGAGGTGAAATGATATGGACCAATCGTTAGAAAAACAAGGCTTTTGGATGTCTGAATGGGCTTTTCCTATCTTTGTTGCCTGCTTATGCTAGGGGATTTTTGCTGGTACACATATGTATTATGTGCATCATGTAGGAGCATTTAATGATATTGCTATTGTAGCGATGTTAGAGGCAGGGATCAAAGGCGGAAGCTATGGTGCTGCAGCGGCATTTGGCGCTAGCTTCTTGTTTGCCCGTGTCTTAGAAGGCCCCCTAGTAGGGATTTTGGATATCGGCGGTGCTCTACAAACGGGCATCGGGATTGGAGTACCTGCCCTGTTGCTAGGAGCCGGAATCGTGGCTCCCATAGAATCGTTTCCACTCGCGTTGTTAGTAGGTGCTGGTCTAGGTTTCTTGATTGGGATCATTATTATTTTCATTCGGCGCTATACTATAGCTGGTTCTACCTCAACCTTTGGGGCAGATGTCATGATGGGGGCGGGAAATGCTGCTGGTCGGTATTTGGGACCGTTAATTGTTATCACAGCGATTATGGCCTCAATACCAGTGGGCATTGGCGCGACAATTGGTGCGGCTCTGTTCTATGCGTTTAAAAAGCCCATTGCAGGTGGGGCAATCATTGGGGCAATGATTATGGGTGGAATTTTTCCGATTCCAGCATAAAAGAGGTGTTTATGGAAAGTTGTCTTGCGTGTACTTAGATTCCTGTATCTTTTTACACATACGCTAGAAACAGAAAGGCTGAGAAAAACATGTCAATCTATCAACAGCTAGGTCTTCAAGCCGTCATTAATGCGAGTGGAAAGATGACGGCGCTAGGTGCAAGTGCTGTTCATACCGAAGTGGCTCGTGCTATTTCAGAAGCTTCGATGGATTATGTAGATATGCAGGAGCTGTTAACTTGGGTTGGGAAACGTATCGCAAAAACAACCGGTGCAGAAGGAGGCTGTCCAACACTCGGAGCTTCGGCAGGAATAGCAATTGCTACTGCGGCCATTATTGCAGGAAGCAATCTTTCGAAACTAGAGAAAATTCCATTTTTACAAGGTGTTCCGAATGAAGTGATTATACAGAAGGGGCATTCTGTACATTTTGGTGGAGCTGTCCCACAGATGATGGCTTTAGGAGGAGCCCACGTAATTGAGGTAGGTCATGCCAATTTTGTGGAGGCCGAGCATATAGAGGGTGCGATTAGCGAGAAAACGGCTGCGCTCTTTTATATCAAGTCCCACCATGCCGTACAGAAGGGGATGCAATCTCTTCAGACCATGCTAGAGATCGGACATCGTCATCAGCTCCCTGTGGTTGTGGATGCAGCTGCTGAAGAAGATTTGCGCAAGTATGTTCAGATGGGCGTGGACTTGGTCATTTATAGTGGTGGTAAAGCCATCGAGGGACCAACCTCGGGTTTTATTTGCGGCAAACAGCACTTCATTGACGCGTGCCATGCTCAATATAAAGGAATAGGTCGTGCAATGAAGGTCGGGAAGGAAGCGTTGATTGGTTTAACAGTGGCACTGGAGCGCTACGCCAATAAGCGTGATACGGGCGAGGAACAAAAGGGGCGCATGCAATCATTTTTGGAGCAGATAAAGGGTGTACCAGGAATCACAGGACGCATTGTTCAGGATGAGGCTGGCCGCGAAATTTACCGGGCACAACTTACGATCGATCCAGCCATATCTGGTATGACGGCTTTAGAGCTAGCGCAAAAATTGAAAGAAGGAAATCCCTCTATTTATACAAGGGATCATTATGCCAATGTAGGAATCATCTATATTGACCCAAGACCCTTGCTTCCCCAACAAGAAAATCTGATAGCTCAGCGTTTACGTGAGATATTAGCAAGCATAGAAGGAGGAAAATGATGAGTAGCCATGTAAAAGTACGCGTCAATTTATTAGTCAGAGACCCTGAGAATGCAAAGGATATCATGGAAATATTGAATGGGCAGGTATTAATTGGTCTTATGGTCAAGTCATTTTCAAGTGTGGAATTGGCAGTTGAAAAGGTAAGGGAGTATCAAAAAGCAGGGATTCCAGTGTCAGTAGGCTTAGGAGCGGCTGACCCCACTCAGTGGAAAAAAGTAGCTGAGGTAGCCAAGCAAACGATCCCACCGCATGTGAATCAAGTATTTCCAGCAGCTGGCTACACGATTGGACTATTGGAGGCTGAAGGTGGGGCAAATACCATTGTCAATGCGGTGATTACCCCAAGCGGAACCGTAGGGAAGGTGTATGTAACCACAGGGCCTGTGAGTCAGAGGTATGAGGAAGCCATCTCATGTGAAGCGGCGGCGGCATTAATCGCGGACATGGGTATCCCTTCTGTCAAATTTTATCCATTGAATAACCGATTAGATGAGTTAACTGCCATGGTAAAGGCTGCTGTGGAAGCAGGTATTACCATTTTTGAGCCTACAGGCGGAATTACGATTGAAAATATGGCAGAAACGGTGCGCATTTGTATCGAAAATGGTGCTAGAGAAGTGATTCCCCATATCTATACGTCTATCGTGGATAAAGCGACTGGTTTGACAAGAATAGAAGATGTGCAAGCTGTAAAAGCTGCATTAGCTGAGTGGTTATAGGTTATAGTTGATTTCGGTGCGCAATTTTTTCCGAATGATCCCTTTGATTCGGCTACGTTATTCGTATAAAATAATGAATGATAGACTGATTGGGTATATCCCTTTCAGTCTCTTTTTGCTCCTATAAACGAGGCAGCATTGATAAGCGGAAACCTGCTATAATGACAGTGTTTTTAACTTTATTTAGAGGGTGAATACAATGAAGCGTATCACTATTTTGATAGCTGATGATGAAGCGGAGATTGCAGAGCTGATTGCGTTACATGTAAAAAAAGAGGGATACCATTGCATGAAAGTGTCTGATGGGCAAGAAGCAATTCATGCGGTTCAGAACCATTCTATTGATCTGGCGATTTTGGATATTATGATGCCAAAGCTGAATGGGTATGAAGTAACCAGACTTATTCGGGAACAGTATCCAATGCCGATTATTTTCTTAAGTGCAAAAAACTCCGACTTAGATAAAATCTCAGGATTAGTAATGGGTGCAGATGATTATATGACCAAACCATTTAACCCTATGGAACTGGTTGCTCGAATAAATGCTCAGCTCAGGCGCTCCATGCAGTTAAATCAACTAGCTGCGACGAACAGACCTGTTGTGGAGGCGGGGGGCTTAATCATTTATCCAGAGGAGCGAACCGTAAGCCTTTACGGCAAAACCATTGAGCTGACGCCAAAGGAATTTGATATTTTGTATTTGCTAGCTCGTCATCCCAAGAAGGTGTATAGTGCCGAAAACCTTTTTCAACAGGTATGGGGCGAGGCATACTTTGAGGGAGGGAATACCGTCATGGTCCATATTCGTACCTTACGGAAAAAACTTGGAGAAGATAAAAATCGAAACAAACTAATAAAAACCGTCTGGGGAGTAGGGTATTCGTTCAATGGATAAAATGATACGAAGCTTTCGTTCTAAAATGATTCTGTTATTGGGTCTTAGTATGCTCTTGTCTGGTACGATTACCTACATACTCTATAAAGCTCTTCAGCTTTATTATCGTTTTCAGGTCAAGTTCGAAAACCCACTAACTACGATTCGCTATTTCATCAGAGATATAGGGGATATCAATTTTTTTCTGCTTATTTTTATCCCTCTTGCTATTCTGTTTTTCTTTCTTTTGACCAAGCCTTATGCCACTTACTTTCAACAGATATCCAATGGCATTCATCATCTTGCCAATGGTAATTTCACAAATAGGGTTCATATTCCTTCGAATGATGAGTTTGGAGATATTGCAAAAGATATTAATTTGGCGAGTGAGAAGTTGCAAAAAGCGGTCGAAAGAGGAGATTTCGCAGAAAATAGCAAGGATCAGTTAGTATTGAATTTAGCCCATGATTTGCGCACTCCGCTGACTTCTGTTATAGGGTATTTAGATTTCATTCTACAAGACGATCATTTGACCCCAGAACAAGTCAGACATTATATGGCCGTTGCTTTTACCAAGTCTCAACGTTTAGAAAAGCTGATCGATGAATTATTTGAAATCGCGAGAATGAATTATGGAATGCTTCCCATTGAGAAGAAGCCAATCGATTTAAGTGAACTTCTCGTGCAATTAAAAGAAGAACTATACCCAGCCTTTGAGAAAAACCAGCTGGAAGCTAGACTGAACGTAACGCCGCAGCTAAATATTTGGGGAGATGGGGAACTGCTTGCGCGGGTGTTTGAAAATCTCTTGACCAATGCCATTCGTTATGGAAATGATGGTCAATTTGTAGATATTAGTTGTTATCTGGATGTCGAGGATGTGGTAGTAGAGATAGTCAATTATGGAAATTGCATTCCTTCAGAAGAGCTGCCGCACATCTTTGAAATGTTCTACACAGGTGACCAGGCACGAACCCATCAGGGAGGAAGCACAGGTCTGGGGTTATTCATTGCGAAGAATCTTGTAGAGCAGCATCATGGTGTTATTTCTGTGGAGAGTAATGTGATCCAAACATGTTTTAAAGTGCGTTTACCGCAGAAGTTTCATCAAAAGACCCAAGATTTTAAAGACTAGCCGAATAAATTAAGAATTATTTTAGATTTACCCTGCTTATTTTTTAAACAGTTGTCCCTATCCTATAGGATGAAAGGGGAAGCTGTGTATGAAAAAGTGGGGTTTTTTCGTTATTATCATCGTTTTGTTGCTAGGATATAAAACGATCTTTCAGGATACGGATTATACAAAAAGGATAGTATCAATTGTGAAAAATATGAGGTCGATTCATATCCTCTTGCCGAAACGGTAAAGGCAAAGAACCGTCCGATAGGGAGAATTCGAACGGTCGCTTTCCTAATAACGAAGTGTTACATGTCATAGCTGATAGCATCAGTTTTAACATTCTTGTCAGCTTTTCCCGCCTTGTTAGCAATCGCTTCAAAGGTAATGATTTTCGTTGTGTTGGTTGGATATGCCTGAAACTGATAATCAGCGGAAATGATAATCTGCTGAAATCCAATTTTTTCAAGAATCATTCTAAATTCCTCTACGCCGTACCAACGTAGGGGAAAACGTTCTAGCTCAGTTTCTACTAGAGTTCCATTACGCCACTTTTCATATCGGCCGTAAGAAATACTATATTGATTAATATAATCTACTTCAACCAAAGTATCTTGATATGTGATCACATCAGCGTTATCACATGTCCATGTTCTTGTTGAGATCGTTCCAAAGCTGAACTCTGTTTGTAAAAAAAGATCAATGATTAATTTTCCGCCGTTTTCCAGACTGTGATAAAAGTTTTGTAAGGCTTTAATGGATGCTTCTCTCTCATGAATCAATAAAAATGTTCCAGCGGGTATAATAATGGCCTGATACAGGGTAGGTGATGCATAAGTTTCCATCGTTGCTTCAAACAGGGTTGGAGATAGTCCCTTTTTTTGGCAGTTATTCTGACAGATTCGAAGCATTTCTGGGGAGCTATCATATCCTTCTACCTGTAAACCACTTTCCAAGAGTGGAATAAGTATCCGACCTGTACCTACAGCAGGTTCAAGGATTTTTCCTTTATGTAGGAGTAATCGTTGTTTATAAAATTCTACATCACCAAAGGAATGACCAATTGGTTTATCCAAATCATATACTTCTGAAGATAAACGGTTATAAAAGCCAAGCATACTAATACCTCCTTGTTTTATCAGAAAATTATAACATTATATGAACTAAATCAAAAGTCCGCCTGCAACATGGATTTTCATGTACAAACGGACTTTTGATTTTCAGAGGATAGCTAGTAATGAATACTTAGCTTTCTTTGGTAAACGTAAAATTACGCGCTATATATATAATCGGTGTAGAAGCAGCCGAAACTACGAATTTAATTAAATAGGTTGTGAGTAAAATGTCAAACCAAGTATCCATAGGTAATACTCCTAAAAAAGCAATGGTGCAGAAGAGTACGGTATCAACTAATTGGCTAATTAAAGTGCTTCCGTTATTTCGAATCCATAATTGATTTGGTTTCGGACATATCTTCTTTAAGAAAGTATAGATACGGACATCTAAAAACTGACTAATAAAATATGACGTTAAACTAGCAATTACCAGTCTAGGCATAATGCCAAAAATCATGGCCAAGGCATCCTGCTTCGCCAGCCCATCTGGATGAGGTACAAATCTAAGGGCCATCTGCATGATAATGGTTGTGGCAATAAGCGTGAAGAAGCCAAACCAGACAGCTTTTTTCGCTTGCTCTTGCCCATATTTTTCATTGAGCAGGTCACTGCATAGATAGATAGTTGCATACATCGTATTTCCAAGCGTCATGGCAAAACCAAACAGCTCAACGATTTTCACTACTTGAATGTTGGCCAGCACGGTAGCAAATCCAATCCAAGCATATAAGCCTACTTTGCCAAAAAAACGATAGCATAATAAGAATAAGACAAAATTGACTAGCACAAAGCCAATCCCAAACCATAAATTAAACATGTATCCTCCTAGTTTTGATAACGCGGGAGATCTCGAACCGCGAAGAGTGTATGAAGTTGTTACAAGGACTCATTGTAACAAGCTTCACCCAGTGGTTCAATGCTTTTTTCCACATCAGTAGTTATTCTTTGATGGAGGAGTATCATTTAACCAGCAATCAAAAAATTTTTTAGAAAAAACAAACCAAGTAAAAAGAATTCTCTTTCTCCCAATGCAAAGAAGAGCAGCAAATAGCTGCCCTATATGGAATATGTTTAAAGAATCAGATGTAAAATCTCATCGACCCACTCCAAATTCTCAGCTTGTAACCAGATGGAGGGCTGCATATCTTCCGCTCGATACCAAGATCAATGTCAGAGTACAGATCGGTATTTTGGTTGCCAATTGACCCTCTATAAAACACGGACAAAATATTCGAATCCTTCAACAAATCCTGTTCTATTCTGTTCATAATAGTTTGCCGGTGCATGGGAAGCAGTAAGTCTCTTTGTTTATGCTTTGTTTTTAATCCCGCACATCATAAAATCAGTCCTTTGTTTTTGTCCTTCTATTATCGTTCTGCTTACTTATATGGATATCTTTTTGTTTTTACCTATAAAATTTTCTTTTTGATAGATAAAGCTCATCAGGGACGCTTGCCGACAGGCTCTTTACAAAACAACCAATGTCGGCCCATAGCGTGTTCAAGCTGAATCTCGATCCCAAAGAAACGGGATAAAAGCTCTGGACCAAGCATGTCTTGTGTCTGACCAGAATCAAAAATGCTCCCATTCTTGAGTAAGAGCGTATGAGTAAAACAAGGCAAAATTTCTTCTATATGATGGGTGACGTAGATAATGGTAGGAGAATTAGGCTGTTTCGCTATTGTTTCAATGTACAGTAATAATTGTTCACGTGCTATAAAATCAAGACCCGTTGTAGGCTCATCTAAAATCAACAATCGTGGGGATGCCATTAGGGCACGGGCTAATAAAATACGCTGACGTTCGCCTTGTGACAAAACCTGATAGGGACGATGCTCTAAATGAGTACAACCAAATTGTTCTAATAGAGCTTTTGCCTGCTCTATCTCTTCTTGAAGCTTTGGCTCGTAAAGGCTTAAAGAAGCGTGTTTACCAGATAATACAATCTCTAGCGCGGTATCGCCACCTCGAAGCTGTTGTTGCAGAGAACTACTGACAAGGCCGATTTCTTTGCGTAACTGTCGCAAGTCATAGGTACCGAACTTTTTCCCAAGAACCTCAATTTCTCCAGAAGTAGGCCATATATAGCCGTTTAGAAGCTGGAGGATGGTTGATTTACCTGATCCATTTAGACCGAGTAGACACCAATGCTCTTGAGAATGAATGTTCCAGCTTATTTCTTTAAGAATAGGTGTATCACCGCGTTTCCAGCTTACCTTGTTTAAAGTAAGAATTGGTTCAGCATGCACGAGTAGGTTCTCTCCTTTTTCGTCTTTTTAATCATTGTACTAATTTTCTGTCTTATATATCAATCTAGAAATGAAAGGATTAAGAAGGAAATATCGTTTTATTGAACTTTTTCCCAAGAACAATTACAAATGAATAATACGAACAAAAAATAAATATATAATAAAAACGTTCGGATTGTTTCTTGATTATTTAAAAAGGAATGTTATAATCAATAAGGCTTGTAATTTCCTAACATTTTCAAGGGGGCAACATCTATGAATTATGATGTTATCATTGTCGGAGCTGGTCCAGCAGGAATTTTTACGGCATATGAATTGATCCATAAAAAACCTGATTTACAGATCCTGTTGATTGAAAAAGGACATAATATTTACTCGCGTCGCTGTCCCATCCTTGAGAAAAAAATTAGTAAATGTCCGCCTCCAGCAGGTCGAAAGGATTTTAGTGGTTGCTTGCCAGCCTGCTCAATTACCAACGGATTTGGTGGAGCAGGAGCTTATTCAGATGGAAAATTTAACATCACGACAGAATTCGGTGGCTGGATGACCGATTATTTAGCACCTTCTGAAGTGCTTGAGCTGATTAAATATGTTGATGATATTAATTTAAAACACGGAGCAACTCCCAATATAACCGATCCAACCACGGAGGCTGTCCGTGATATAGAACGTAAGGGGCAAGCAGTTGGACTGAAACTACTGCGTGCAAATGTCCGTCATTTAGGTACGGAACAAAACTTGGAGATTTTGAAGAGTATCTGCGAAGAGCTAGAATCAAAAATTACAATGCTTTTTAAGCAGGAAGTGGAAGATATCATTGTTGAGCAAACGGAAGGTGGTAAAGAAATTCGCGGAATTACCTGTAAAAAGGGTCAGGAGTACCGAGCGAACAAAATCGTTATTGCTCCTGGCCGAGACGGCTCGCAATGGTTCGGTGAGATTTTGAAAAAACAGGGCCTACGATTGAGTAACAATCAAGTAGATGTGGGGGTTCGTGTAGAAACGACCAATGTAGTCATGGAAGAAATCAATAAGCATCTATATGAAGGGAAGTTCTTGTTCAAATCTTCTACGGATCAAATTGTGCGAAGCTTTTGTTCCAATCCAAGCGGTCATGTTGTTGTAGAAAATCACAGCGGTGTAATGGCGGCTAACGGGCATGCATACAAGGATGAGAAGCTGGGGTCCCCTAACACGAACTTTGCTCTGCTTGTGTCTCATGTCTTTACAGAACCATTTGATAAGCCAAACGAATACGCGAAAGAGGTATCAAGACGAGCGAATGATCTTTCTAACGGCTCCGTGATTGTACAGCGCTTTGGCGATATAAAACGTGGGCGGCGTTCGACAGAAAAACGACTGAAAGAGGGATTTATTGAGCCAACGTTAAAAGAAGCCGTACCAGGTGATCTCGGCCTAGTATTACCATATAATACAATGAAAAGCTTAATTGAAATGGTAGAGGCACTCGATCATGTTACGCCGGGTATTGCAAGTGAACACACGCTGTTTTATGGAGTAGAAGCGAAATTCTATTCAGCACGTCCATATTTGAATCCGCACTTTGAAACAGAAATTAGTGGTTTATATGCAGGCGGCGATGGAGCAGGTTTAACGCGAGGACTTGCGCAAGCAGGAGCATGCGGCGTTCATATTGCTCGGGGAATTTTACGTCACCTGTCTTAAAATATGGAAGAATACAACTATATTTTGTCACAACAGCATGATTGTCAAGTCCATTTCTTGTGCTATAATATTTTCAAATGGGTCACATCTCATTCATGTAAATAATAATAGTTTTAGGTAATGGAAGTTTGGTGCAAATCCAACGCGGTCCCGCCACTGTGATAGACTGTTTTCCGGTCTTAAGTCAGGTCTTTTACCTAAAAACTACTGAAAGGCTAACCATTTCGAGGCGAAAGTGGTTAGTCCAAGTCTAGTGATGTTCCCGCCTCACTAGACTTTTTTTATGGAGAAAGGAGCGGAAATGGTAAGAAGAGTTTGTCAAATCGCCTTACTTATTGCACTTGCGCTGGTAAGTGTAGTGGGTTGTTCAAATAATGAAGTAGCGCAAAACACATCAGCAGAAGAAAAGGTTGAAAACAAGATCGTTGTGGAAGTTTCAAGCGATCAGGGCAAAACCAAAATTGCTGAAAAAACAATTCAATTCAAAGGGGATCAAACCTTGTATGAGTTGATGAAAACCAATTTTAAAGTGGAAGACGATAATGGATTTATCACGTCAATTGAGGATGTGAAGCAAAATCCAGCAGAGAAAAAGTATTGGTTATACGAAGTGAACGGAGCACCAGCGGTTACAGGAGCCAAGGATCTTAAAGTCAAAGATGGCGATGTCATTAAGTGGGATTTACATGCCTCCTAACCATCAAATACACAAAGCATCCCTATCCAGTGTAAGAGGCATAACGTTGCTAGCTATCTTAGCTGCCTTGTCTGTTGCTGGTCGGATTGCACTGTCGTCCATACCTAACGTACAGCCCGTGACAACATTTGTCATTCTTATGACAATTCTGATGGGACTTCGATATGGTTTGTTGCTTGCGATAATTGTGATGATTTTGTCAAATATGGTCCTAGGGATCGGGATTTGGATTATCCCGCAGATCATTGCATACTGTATAATTGTCGTGGTAACCGGTATATTTATACGTCCTGTGTTTCCAAAGCTTTCCTTGTTTGTGATGGCCATATACGCCGGATTTACAGGAATGCTTTACGGGTTTGTTAACTCTCTTTGTCAGGTACCGCTTTACGATTCAACTTATTTTCTTGCTTATTATCTAGCAGGAGTCCCCTATGATACGATGCATGCAATTGGGAATTTCGTTTTTTATTTCGTACTCACACCTCTTTTACTTCCATTGTTGTACAAATTGATAAATCAACATTTTGCTAAGTCTTGACAACTGAACAGGCACAATGCAGTGCTTGCCGAATCATATCAAACCTTTGATGCAAAAGGTTTTTATACACAAAGACGTGTATAGTGTTTTTAAAAATAACAATCAATACATAGTTGACTATATGGTAAATATAGTAGTACAGTATTGGTAGAAAACAGAATACAGGTTACACAAAGACGTGTTACTTATGTAGATAGCAAAGAGGCTTTTAAAGGGTATGCTCCCTTCTAAAAAGCCTCTTTTTTTATTCCAAATGGAGGTGTCAGCATGGATAAGGTTAGTTTTAAAACAGATATTTACATGGGACAAGGCGCACTACATCGCCTGCAGGATCTGAAAGAAAAACGCATTTTTATTGTCACAGACCCTTTTATGGTTCAATCGGGAATGATTCAGCATGTCATTGACCAGATTGACGCGAGTAATAAGCACTTGGTTTTTAGTGATATCGTTCCAGACCCGCCAATCGAGGTTGTTGTAAGTGGAATGAAAGCCCTCAGTGAGTTTGAAACGGATACGATTGTTGCACTAGGAGGAGGCTCAGCTATCGATGCAGCGAAAGCAATGAAATATTTTGCGAAACAAGTGTCGAATCAAAAAGACCTTCCTTTCATTGCCATTCCGACAACAAGTGGAACAGGATCAGAGGTAACCGCATTTTCTGTTATTAGTGATCAGCAAAAAAATATTAAGTACCCTCTAGTGTCGAATGATATGACGCCAGAAGAAGCTATTTTAGACCCAGAGCTAGTAAAAAGCGTCCCTGATTTTATTACAGCCGATACGGGAATGGATGTTTTGACGCATGCTATCGAGGCGTTTGTGTCTATAAAAGCAAATGATATTTCTGATGCTCTTGCGGAAAAGGCGATGAAGCTTGTCTTTGAATATTTAGTAAGAGCATACAAGGATGGTAATGATTTAGAGGCACGTGAAAAAATGCACAATGCTTCATGCCTTGCAGGAATGGCCTTTAATGTTACATCACTAGGCCTCAATCACGGAATTGCCCATGTAGCTGGAGCTAAGTTCCACATTCCTCATGGTCGCATGAATTCCTTACTGCTTCCACATGTCATCGAATTCAATGCGAATTGTGGAACAGGATATGGTCAGAGTGAAAATCAGGCGACCGCTAAGAGATACGTAGCTATTGCTAAAACCTTAGGTCTTCCAGCAAGCAATACGAGAAGTGGAGTGCGCAGCTTAATTAATGCAATCAAGCAATTGCAAAAACAATTGAAAATGCCAACGAATTTGCGGGATTGTGGCATAGAGTATAAGCAACTGGAAGAAATGAGAAATGCGATTGCAGAAGGCGCGCTTAAGGATGGATGTACAAAAACAAATCCACGTGTGCCAACGGAAGAAGATGTTATTGGAATTTTGAACAAAATGTTTCAGTAGCGAATATTTTGTCGAAATTAGTCTAATGAAGTATTGACATCGTTTACAAGTTCAAATATAGTGAAATTAACACAATGACGTGTTAAGAATTTCAGTTGAGAGCGAAGAGGCTCCTTAAAAATTGCCGAGTGTATTTTTTAAGGGGCCTTTATGTGTTTTTAATGTTTTTTCAAGCAGATGGGATGAGATTTATGAGCCAAAACAACGAGAAACAACGTGTCATTCAGGAGTATGTACCAGGTAAACAAGTCACACTAGCTCATATCATAGCTAATCCGAATGCAGATATTTATAAAAAGCTAGGATTAGGTAGCGATACGAAGGATGCAATTGGTATTTTGACCATTACCCCAAGTGAAGCTTCGATTATCGCTGCTGACATAGCAACAAAAGCTGCTGGAGTGCTAATCGGCTTTGTGGATCGTTTTAGTGGATCAGTGGTGATTACAGGTGATGTATCCTCTGTGGAATCCGCGCTAAATGAAGTGTTGCTTGGCTTACAGAATATTTTAGGATTTTCAGCTACGAAGATAACGAGAACGTAGTTATGAAAAAAATTATTCTAACCGGTAATACAGGATGTGGGAAGACCACTTTATGCCAGCGACTTCACGGACATGTGATCGCCTATAAGAAAACACAAGCCATAGAAACCTTCGATCAAGCCATTGACACACCTGGGGAATGTATAGAAAATAGAGGTTTATATAGAATGTTGCTTGTAACAAGTGTCGATGCGGATGTCATAGGCCTTGTGCAAGATTGCACAAATGAAGATTGTTATTTTCCACCTTCTTTTGGTTCTGTATTTGCAAAGCCAGTTATTGGTATCATTACAAAAGTAGACATTGCCAAAAATACGGAGGATGTGAAAAAAGCCCGAGAATATTTGCTAGCGGCTGGAGCTTCAACCATTTTTGAGATTTCTTCTACTGAAAACATTGGTTTAGAAGAGCTGCAAAGCTATTTAAGTGATGATGAATAAGTTTTGGGAAGTATTTATTTTGCTTAGACAATGAGGTGTGGTACCCATGAATGGAAAAATTGTAGTAGTCGATGATGAGCCTATTACAAGAATGGATATTCGTGAGATTTTAAAAGAAGCGAACTACAATGTGGTAGGGGAAGCTTCAGACGGTTTTGAAGCCATTGAGTTATGTAAAAAGCATTTGCCTGATCTAGTGATTATGGACATTCAGATGCCTATCCTAGATGGATTAAAAGCGGGAAAAAGAATCCTTTCAGAGCAATTAGCTGGTGGCGTCGTTTTGCTGACAGCCTTTAGTGATAAAGAAAGTATCGAAAAGGCTTCCAGTATTGGTGCTTTGGGTTATCTAGTAAAACCACTTGATGAAAAGTCTTTCATTCCGATGGTGGAAGTAACCATCGCCAAGGGAAAAGAATTTCGCAAGCTAGAAAAAAACTATACAAAAGTCTCTCAAAAGCTAGAAGAACGAATTGCAATTGAGAAGGCAAAAGGTATTTTGATGAAAGAAAATGGTTTTTCTGAAGAAGAAGCATATCAGACGATTCGTAAATTGAGTATGGATAAACGATGTCCTATGATTGAAATCGCTACCACAATCGTGATTTCCTATGATTAAAGAGACAATTACACAATTGTGTAAAAAACATACTCATTTATCTGATGCTGAAATTCAGAAAATCATTGAAGTAGCTCATTCAAACGAATTATTTGATTTGCAGGAGGGAAGGGACCTTTTTATCGATGTCCTTTCAAAAGTGACGAACGAAGCGATTGTTGTCTACCACCAAACTCATGGGATTGCACAATCTCTCTATCAATGTCCAGTGGTTGGCGAGGTTGCTTTAAGAGAGAACGAGCCTGGTGTACTCCGGACGCTAGAGACTGGGGTTATGTCAGTGGGTCTTGTTGCAAAAACCCAAGAGAATCAATTGGTTCGACAGACGGTATATCCCATTCATTTAGATGGAAAAGTCATCGCTGTGCTTATCTATGAAAAAGATGTAAGCGAAGACGTCAATGCGAACTTTAAAGTAACGAAAAATGATTCCCAGTACGAAGATATAGCATCTACCGTAACAGCTATGATCCGGTTTAATGAATCCGTTATCAATCAGCTAGATGACGCTATTTTAATCTTTGATAAAGATGGTTTTTTAAAACTCAAGAATAGCAAAGCGGATAGACAATATAAAAATCTGGGGTATTTAGAAGATATACAGGGTTTACATTACGATAATCTCTCGCTAGATCAAACCTTGTTTGTCGAGGTAATGAGAGAATTTGATGAAACCCAACTGACTCAATTCCAGAAAGATGTACATGTTGCTAAGTATTTCTTTCAGGTAAAAAGATTGTTGATTGATGAGCGTGATTTACGTTTAGTCGTTATTTTGCATGACGTAACGGAAATTAAAGATAAGGAAGCTGAAATTATCTCAAAATCCGTGGCTATTCGTGAGATTCACCATCGTGTTAAAAATAATTTGCAAACCGTAGCTTCCTTACTGCGTATTCAATCTAGACAATGTGAGAGTGAAGAAGCAAAGAAATGTCTGAATGAGAGCGTTAGCAGAGTATTAGCTATCGCTGCCACGCATGAACTGCTCTCTACACAAATAGAAGCTAACGTAGATTTGCTTGAGGTTATTGAGCTAATCGCAGCTAATATTCAACGTTGCTTTGTTAATTGTAAGAAGATTGATATACGTATTGAAGCCAATCAAAAAATTTGTATAGATAGTAATCGCACAGTTGCTATAGCTCTTATAATCAATGAGTTGCTACAGAATTGCTACGAGCATGCTTTCTCCGATTGTGAGGAGGGAATTGTAAGGGTTTCCCTTTGTGTCGAAGGGAAGTATGCTACCCTTGAAGTGGTTGATAATGGAAAAGGTTTCAGGGTTGATAAATGTTCACAAGAAAGCCTAGGTTTATCTATTGTAACAAGCTATGTTAAGGATAAACTAAAAGGGAGCATGAAAATTGCTTCTAGCGAAAATGGAACATCTGTTACTTTTTCTTTCAAAATTTAATAATGATACTACAAAGACGTAGTATGAAATAAGCAAAGAGGCTTAAGGTTATATATTCCTGGTAGATGGGGATGTATGTAACTTTAAGCCTCTTTTCTTTTTTCTACTAGCTATAGGGGGTGACAAAATGAAAGAGGAATTGCTAAGCGTAGGTATCGATATGGGAACATCAACAACCCAAATAGTGTTTTCAAAGCTATATATTCAAAACTTGGCCTCAACGTTTTCTGTTCCACGTATCGTCATCACCGATAAAGAAGTGGTATACCGAAGTGATATTTGCTTCACACCATTGCTTTCTGCAAACAGAATTGATGTTCAACAAATTAAGCTGTTTGTACAGGAGCAGTATGAAAAAGCTGGCATTAAAAAAGAAGAGATTCAAACTGGCGCCGTGATTATAACCGGTGAGACGGCACGAAAAGAGAATGCAAACGAGGTATTACTTACCTTAAGCGGCTTTGCTGGTGATTTCGTAGTTGCAACAGCTGGTCCTGATCTTGAAAGCCTAATTGCTGCTAAAGGAGCAGGGGCACATACGTATTCGAAGGAGCATTCTACTTCAATTGTTAACATTGACATTGGTGGCGGTACTAGTAATTTAGCGGTATTTGCCCACGGAGAATCACAGGATACGGGTTGTTTAGATATTGGTGGACGATTGATCAAGGTAAATCCCGTGACTCATGAAATCATTTATATCGCACCTAAAATCAACATGTTGATTCAAAAAAGAGGATACGACATACAGCTAGGACAAACCGCTACACCAGAGAAGTTGCAACCAATCATCCAAGAAATGGTTTGGCTACTAGAAGAAAGTGTGGGTCTAAAAGAAAAAAGTGATTTCTATGAAACGATTCTCACTCATAGAGGTTTAAAACTAGACAAACCGATTTCATGCATTTCCTTTTCAGGTGGCGTAGCCGATTATATCTATCAGCATGAAGAGAAGGATGTGTTCCATTACGGAGATATCGGCATTTTGCTAGGAAGAGCGATTGCTGCTTCTCCACTGATGACACAAATGAAAGTCTTTCATTCTGTAGAGACAATTCGCGCAACAGTTGTTGGTGCTGGTTCTCATACTACTGAAATAAGTGGTAGTACGATCACTTATACAGATGAATCGTTTCCGATTAAAAACGTACCGATTCTAAAAGTTTCGAACGCGGACGAATCGGGAGACGAAGAGAAGCTAGCACAGGCCATTCGTGAAAAATTAGAGTGGTTCAAAGTAGATAATGATCTACAAAAAGTAGCGATTGCCATTGAAGGGAAAAAGAATCCTAGCTTCCCCGAAATTCAGATATACGCTAAAGGAATACAAAAGGGGATGGCTGAGCTACTTGAAAGAGAGTATCCATTCATAGTGATTGTTCACCATGACATGGCGAAGGTACTAGGACAAACCCTGTATGCACTACTCGACTACAAAAAAGATGTTGTGTGCATCGATAGTATTCAGGTAGACAATGGCGATTACATTGACATTGGGAAACCAATTGCCGATGGAAAAGTATTACCTGTAGTGATCAAAACACTCGTATTCAACTAAGAGATGTACAAATGAGAGGAGGAGCTTTTGTGATCTTAAAGACGAAATTATTTGGTCGGATGTATCAATTTTCATCCATCATCGAAGTTCTAGCAAAAGCGAATGAAGTAAAATCTGGGGATACATTAGCCGGTGTTGCTGCTACTTCTGCTGAAGAACGCGTTGCTGCTAAGGTTGTTCTAGCCCAACTAACATTAGCAGATTTGCGTAACAATCCAGTTGTTCCTTATGAAAAGGATGAAGTAACACGTATCATTCAGGATCAAGTGAACGAAAAAATTTACGCTGAAATTAAAAACTGGACAGTTGAAGAATTGCGCGAGTGGATTCTAAATGAGAACACAAAAGAATCTGACATCAAACGCATTTCCAGAGGTTTGACTTCTGAGATGATCGCAGCAGTAGCAAAAATCATGTCCAACCTTGACTTGATTTACGGAGCAAAAAAGATCCGCATTACTGCTCATGCGAATACAACAATTGGTCGCGCAGGAACGCTATCTGCTCGTCTACAGCCTAACCATCCAACTGATGATCCAGACGGTATTACAGCATCCTTGATGGAAGGCTTAACCTACGGTATTGGTGATGCGGTACTTGGTTTGAACCCGGTAGATGACTCCACTGAAAGCGTTGCTCGTGTCTTAAAAAGATTTGAAGAGTTCAAGCAAAAATGGGAAATTCCTACCCAAACTTGCGTATTAGCTCACGTAACGACACAAATGGATGCTATTCGTCAGGGTGCTCCTACAGATTTGATTTTCCAATCAATCGCTGGTTCTGAAAAAGGAAACGAAGCATTTGGTTTTAATGCGGCAACAATTGCAGAAGCACAACACCTAGCTTTGCATGAAGGTACAGCTACTGGTCCAAACGTAATGTATTTTGAAACTGGACAAGGTTCCGAATTGTCTTCTGAAGCTCATCATGGAGTGGACCAAGTAACAATGGAAGCACGTTGCTATGGTTTTGCTAAGAAGTTTAGTCCATTCCTTGTAAATACAGTTGTTGGCTTCATCGGACCTGAATATCTCTACAACTCAAAACAGGTTATTCGCGCAGGTCTTGAGGATCACTTCATGGGTAAATTAACAGGTATTCCAATGGGATGCGATGCTTGTTACACCAACCATATGAAAGCGGACCAAAATGATATTGAAAACTTAGCAGTATTATTGTCGGCTGCTGGATGTAACTTCTTCATGGGTATCCCGCATGGTGACGACGTAATGTTGAACTATCAAACGACTGGATACCATGATACAGCAACATTGCGTGAGCTGTTAGGCTTAACTCCAATTAAAGAATTCGAACAATGGATGGAAAAAATGGGCTTCATTGAAAATGGAAAACTTACGAAAAAAGCCGGAGACGCTTCTGTGTTCTTAAAGTAGAGAAAGGAGGAAACAACAGTGAACGAAAAAGAACTAAAATCCATGATTGAAAGCATTCTATCTCAAATGATGGACAGCCCAAAAGAGGCAGCAGCTACACAGGAAGTAGTATCACAGGAAATGGTTACTCAAGCAATTGCAGCAAGTGCTCAACAACTTCAAGAGGAATCTATGATCAGTGATGAATGCCTAGACGACATCACAGAGATCGACATTAAAGGGCAGCTTTTAATTCCAGACCCTGAGGATAGAGAAGGGTATCTGAAAATGAAAGAAAGAACTCCTGCTCGTTTAGGGATTTGGAGAGCAGGCCCGCGTTACAAAACATCTACCTCCTTACGTTTTCGTGCGGACCATGCAGCGGCACAGGATGCAGTTTTCTCCTATGTACCTGAAGAATTTGTAAAAGAAATGAATTTGGTATCGATTGCAACGCTTTGCAAAGACAAAGACGAATATATCACTCGACCAGATTTAGGCCGTCAGCTATCTTCAGAAACCATCCAATATGTAAAACAGAACACAACACAATTTGCGAAAGTTCAATTGGTTGTAGGGGATGGATTAAGCTCTGCTGCAATTGAAGCTAATCTTCGAGACATTTTACCATCCATTACTCAAGGTTTAAAAATGTATGGAATCGAATTGGGCAATATTTTATTCGTAAAACATTGCCGTGTACCGTCCATGGATGTCATCGGTGATATTACCGGAGCAGATGTTGTATGTCTGCTAGTAGGGGAGAGACCTGGTCTAGTTACAGCAGAATCAATGAGTGCTTATGTTGCTTATAAGCCAACAGTTGGTATGCCAGAAGCAAAAAGAACAGTTATCTCTAATATTCACCAAGGTGGTACACCAGCAGTAGAAGCTGGGGCTCATATTGCAGAGCTAATCAAAACCATGATTGAGAAAAAAGCTTCTGGTATCGATTTGAAATTGTAGGAGAGGGAGGAAGTCTGATGAGAAACGAGCCTATCTACGCAAAAGTATTAGGAACCAAGTTGATCTCCAACGTGAGTCCTGATATGGCTGAGAAGCTAGAATTAAAACCACATCACAAAAGCTTGGGAATCATCACAGTTGATATTGATGATGTGACATATACAGCATTGGACGAAGCAACCAAAGCAGCTGATGTAGATGTTGTTTATGCAAAAAGTATGTATGCAGGATCAGCTAATGCATCTACCAAATTAGCCGGTGAGGTAATTGGAATTATTGCAGGTCCAAGCCCAGCGGAAGTGAAAAGTGGACTTAGCGCTGCTATCACCTATATCGAAGACTCAGCACATTTCGTAGGTGCTAATGACGATAACTCCATTACGTATTTCGCACATTGTGTTTCCCGTACAGGTAGCTATTTGTCTCAAGTAGCTAATATAAATGAGGG
Source organism: Brevibacillus halotolerans (assembly GCF_026891775.1). Taxonomy (NCBI): domain Bacteria; kingdom Bacillati; phylum Bacillota; class Bacilli; order Caryophanales; family Paenibacillaceae; genus Brevibacillus; species Brevibacillus halotolerans. The sequence goes on along the minus strand of NZ_JAPTNK010000003.1, from coordinate 115,482 downwards.
CGAAGCGATTGCCTATTTGATTGCCCCTCCTCTCGAAGCAATGTACGCACTTGATGCAGCGCTCAAAGCAGCCGATGTGAGCATTGGAGCTTTCTTTGGACCTCCATCTGAAACCAACTTTGGTGGTGCTTTACTAACGGGTAGTCAATCTGCATGCAGAGCAGCATGTGATGCATTTGCAGCAGCCGTTCAATTTGTGGCTGACAACCCTACCAGTTACTAAGGGATAATCCATGAAAAATCAAGCATTAGGACTTGTAGAGACAAAAGGACTCTTGGGAGCAATGGAAGCTGCTGACGCTGCTCTCAAAGCCGCAAACGTAACATTGATTGGTCTTGAAAGATTAAAAAAAGATGGTTTGATTACAGTTAAAGTCAAAGGCGATGTCGGAGCGGTACAAGCTGCTGTTGATGCGGGAAGTGCTGCTGCCAGACAACTAAACTGTCTCTTTAATAGTCTTGTCATCGCAAGACCACATGAAGAAACAGCTAAAATCGTAGCTGTTGATTTGCCAAAACAAACATCAAAACAAGCACCTAAGGTTACGCCTAAGGAATTACCTGAAAAAGACATCAAAAGTACTCCACTTGAAGTGATTACTGGAGGAAAAGTATCAGAGACATCACCTGTTGTTGATCACCTTGAAGAAGTCTCTGTTACGCCAAAGGATCATGCCCAAGCGGAAGAACAAGATCTACATCATGCGGTAATCCAAGAGCAACTACTAGAAGAAGCTACCTCCCTTGTTTCTTCTAGCAAAAAGAAAGATAAACGCCTAGAAGATATGAAACTAGCGGAGTTAAGAAAAATAGCTTACAAGTTAAAATTAACAAACATTACAAAAGGGCAAGTAAAGTATGCCAAAAAGGATCAGCTTATCCAAGCGATCCAACAACATGAGGGAGAGAAGGAGTAGAAAATGGAAGTTCTAGATAAAGACTTAATGTCCATTCAAGAGGTACGTACTTTAATCAAAAAAGCAAAAGAAGCTCAAGCCAAACTAGCTTCCATGACACAAGCTCAAATTGATTCCATTGTAAAAGCAATTGCGGATGCTGCTTATGAGAATCGTGAGAAGTTAGCTAAAATGGCAAACGAAGAAACAGGCTTTGGTCGTTGGCAAGATAAAGTTGTTAAAAACGCATTTGCTTCCAAGCATGTTTATGAAGAGATTAAAGACCTAAAAACTGTAGGTATCTTGAATGAAGATAAAGAGAAGAAAACAATGGAGATCGGTGTACCTGTAGGTGTTGTAGCTGGTCTTATTCCATCAACAAATCCTACTTCTACCGTTATCTATAAAGCAATGATCGCTCTTAAAGCGGGAAATAGTATTGTATTTTCCCCACATCCAAATGCACTACGTTGTATCTTGGAAACCGTAAAAATCATCAGTGAAGCTGCTAAAAAAGCAGGCTGCCCAGATGGCGCGATTAGCTGCATGACTGTACCAACTATCCAAGGAACAGATCAATTGATGAAACACAATGATACAGCTATGATCCTTGCCACTGGCGGTACAGCTATGGTAAAAGCAGCTTACTCTTCTGGTACACCAGCAATTGGTGTTGGACCTGGTAATGGACCAGCATTCATTGAAAGAAGTGCTAACATTTCTTTAGCAGTAAAACGTATCATGGATTCTAAAACGTTTGATAACGGAACGATTTGCGCTTCTGAACAATCTGTAGTTGTCGAAAGAGATAACAAAGAGACAATTGTAGCAGAGTTCAAAAAACAAGGAGCTTACTTCTTGTCTAAAGAAGAGAGCCAAAAACTTGGAAAATTCATCATGCGTGCAAATGGCACAATGAATCCTCAAATCGTAGGAAAAAGCGTTCAGCATATCGCGAAATTAGCTAACCTAGAAGTTCCAGAATCAACTAGAGTTCTAATCGCTGAAGAAACAGAAGTTGGAAGCAAAGTTCCATACTCTCGTGAAAAATTGGCTCCAATCCTTGCTTTCTACACAGAAGACAACTGGAGAACAGCATTAGATCGTTGCGTTGAGATCTTAAATAACGAAGGTGCTGGACACACAATGATGGTTCATACAAACAATGAAGCTATCGTTCGTGAATTCGCTTTGAAACAGCCTGTATCCCGTATCCTTGTTAATACACCAGGTACTCTAGGCGGTATCGGTGCAAGCACAGCTCTATTCCCAGCATTAACATTGGGTTGTGGAGCGGTTGGAGGAAGCTCAACTTCCGATAACGTTGGTCCATTAAACCTACTTAACATTCGTCGCGTAGGTTATGGTTTGAAGGAATTGGAAGATATTGTAGGAACAAGAGCAACTGAAGTAAAAGAACCTACTCTTGAAGCTACTAATAAAGAAGAATTGATCAGCTTAATTGTGAAACGCATCTTAGCTGAAATGTAAGACCCCGTTACGCTATAAACTTGGCTAGTTCAAGTTTACTTATAAACATGTTGCACATCATATGTACTTTTCTAAAAATCATAAATCTAACAAGATTCTAGGAGGAATTTTATTATGGCAAACGCAAACGCATTGGGAATGGTAGAAACTAAAGGACTAGTTGGAGCTATTGAAGCAGCAGATGCAATGGTAAAAGCAGCAAACGTTACATTGATTGGTAAAGAACAAATCGGTGCAGGTCTAGTAACAGTTATGGTACGTGGAGACGTAGGTGCAGTTAAAGCGGCTACAGACGCTGGAGCAGCAGCAGCAGAACGCGTTGGAGAATTGCTATCTGTACATGTAATTCCAAGACCACATACTGAAGTAGATGCAATCTTGCCTAAAACAGCTGAATAATTATAGTCGGATGGATGCAGAACTTTTTGCATCCATCTCCCTATCTACCATATTGGGGTCAGGTAAGCTTCTTGGCTAGTCATTGTGAGAAGTTTTTCCGACGAGGGATGTGAACATATGGCTCTTATCACAGAAAGCGATTTGCGAAAACACTTTAAAAATCAAGAAGCTAAAGATAGCAAGGTTTTTGAAGTGAAAAAAGGCGTCATTCTCACGCCTTCTGCTAAAAGTTTTTTAACAGATCATCAGATAGAGCTTCGCTACTATGATGAGAATGCAACCCAACAACAGAATGCTCCTGTGCCACCAACAGAAATTTCAAGTAAGCCATCTATGCGTTATGAAACGATCTATGGTGGATATCTTGAAAGTAAGCCAGAGCATATGACTCATTTATATGGAAATCTCCTTGTCTATAAAGACCATCCTCGCATCATTTTTCGTGGAAAACTAGATTCATTAGAAGCTAACATTCTCGAAGCTCAAATCACTGGAGTAAGAGCAGGTTTGCCAAAGCTGGCAGTTGACTTGGAAGAAGTGCTTCTATTTGTACGAAATATTGTGCGCTGTGAAGTTCTTGGTGAGAGGCTAACGAATATCCAATTGCTAGATATGACATCTGATGAAATAAGAGAGCAATCGCATCATCCCAAGAAATACTTCGGATTAGATCATTTTAAACCGAGCTATGAAATGGGTGAGATGGTCATTGCCTTAAATTCATTGCGTACTTTCACTAGAGAAACGGAATTGTTGGCTTATCAAGCATTTAAACAAGAGCATGGAAGTGTGGAACGTGAAGACATCATTCAAGCGTTGAATCGCCTTTCCTCCTTATTTTGGATATTGATGTTCCGCGTTCGTCTAGATAAATACAAAGCTTGAGGAGAGAACTATGAAAAACGATCTGATTGAAAGCATTGTAGATGAAGTAGTAAAACGTGTTAATGAAGAAATGTGTGTTCCTATTGAAGCATCTGGGAAACATGTTCACTTGAGCAGAGCTGACATTGACACTTTGTTTGGCCCAGGCTATGAGCTGACAAAGATGAAAGATTTGTCTCAGCCTGGACAATATGCTTGCAAGGAACGGGTTACGCTAATTGGTCCTAAAGGTGCATTGCATAATGTAGTTGTACTTGGACCTGAACGTAAAGAGACGCAAGTAGAGATTGCTTTAACAGATTCTGTTGCACTAGGTGTAAAAGGAATTATCAAAGAGAGCGGACAGCTAGAAGGAACACCAGGAATTGTAATCGCCTCAGCGACAAATATGGTTCAATTGCAAAGAGGGTTAATCGTAGCAAAACGCCATATTCATATGACTCCTGAAGATGCGAAAAAACATAATGTTGTCAATGGCGAAACGGTTCAAGTTAAGGTGTTCAGCAACAGACCATTGATTTTCGATGATGTAATGATTCGTGTAAGTCCTTCTTATGCAACATTCATGCATATTGACTATGATGAAGCGAATGCGTGTGGATTTACGAAAGGTACTATGGGGAAAATTTTGAAGAAAAGTACCTAGGAGTGTGAAAAAATGAACATAGAAGCTTTAGTCGAAGCGGTTACAAACGAGGTATATAAAAAGCTCCAAGGTATGAAGCTTTTGCAGGAACAGCCAATCAAGCGGCAAAAAGCAATCATTATGGACAACCAAGCACACCCTGAAATTGAAGCACAAATCGAATCACGCTACGATTTTCAATATTACGATGAGCAGGCGAGGGATTGCGATCTCGTTATCATCCCGACTATTTGCATACAGCTACTGGGAAATTTGGCAAATGGCATCAGTGCGGGAAGTCGTGAACGTTTTATTTTAACCATGCTTTTAAAAGGTAAAAAAGTAGTCGCTTTAGAAAATTCCATGGTTTATAAAAAATATAAACAGACGGCAAACCCGGTGTTGTTTAAGCAATACGAGGCGTTTGAAGAGAAAATCAAAAGTTTTGGCATTCAAATGGTTCAAGTATCTGACTTACTCAAAATGGATGACAAGGAACATAACCCAGAGGTTGTAAGTACTAAGCAAGAGATCGAGATTGAACGAGAAGAAGTAATTCAGGAAGTTCTTTCTAAGAAGCTGATTACAGAGTCTGATTTAAAGAAATTTCATCTGCGTCGCGTGAATCAAATCATCGTGAACAAAAACAGCATTATTACACCACTGGCAAAAGATTATATCAAAATGCAGCAGATACAAGTACGGAGAAAATAACGGGGTGAACGTATGATTGTTGGAGAAGTTGTCGGCAGTCTTTGGGCTACGCGAAAAGATGAAAAGCTAAATGGTTTAACGTTTCTAGTAGTTAAACCACATTCATATGATGAAAATACTTCCAAGGAATGCTTTGTTGCGGCGGATCATGCCGGTGCGGGCATAGGCGACACCGTTCTCGTAACGAAAGGCAGCGCAGCAAGAAGCTCCATGAAAGATCAAAACGTACCTATTGATGCAGTTATCGTGGGTATTGTAGATTCTCTGGAGATGAACGATGAGTAGTTCTATTGGCATCCTAGAATTAAGAAGTATAAGTAAGGGATATGAGACGGCTGACTTCATGCTAAAAAAATCCACTGTGGATATCCATCATATGCGTTCCATTTGCCCGGGTAAATTTCTGATCATTGTTAGTGGTGATACTGCAAATGTACAAGAGTCCATGGAGATTGCCAAAAAGGTCTCAAAGGATTTTCTTGTGAGTGAATTTATTCTAAATGGTGTTCATAACGACATCGTTAATGGTTTGAAAAAAAGCTACTCAACTGAGCCTATAAATGCCATTGGAATTTTCGAAACATCCAACGTCTCATCTGGTATTTACGCGATAAACCTTGCCTTAAAAGGTGCCCATACCTTCTTGAAAAGAATCAACCTAGGTATGGGTATCGGAGGCAAGCTACTTGCTGTCATTACTGGAAGTGTAAGCGATGTTGAACAAGCGATGGATATAGCTGTTTCATCCATCGATCAGAAGCGAATCGTTCATTATACCGTTATGCCATCACCAAGTGAAGAGATCAAAAAACAGTTTCGGTAAGAGCGGAGGAAGTCATGTATGGGAATAAATGAAATCATTATTTACTTAATGGTCATTTTTATGGTTTTGGGTGCGATTGATAAGTGTATTGGGAATAAATTTGGCTTAAGTCAACAATTCGAAGAGGGTATTATGGCAATGGGTTCCTTAACACTAGCCATGGTAGGTATTATCTCTTTGTCTCCTGTATTAGCCAAAGTGCTTAGTCCTATTGTTGTACCTGTATTTAATGCACTAGGAGCAGACCCAGCAATGTTTGCTACTACGATTTTAGCAAATGATATGGGTGGCTTTGCATTAGCGCAAGAACTAGCGAAAGATCCAGAAGCAGGAATGTTTGCAGGGGTTATTTTAGGTGCTATGTTAGGGCCAACGATCGTTTTTACGATTCCAGTTGCTCTAGGTATTATTCGTAAAGAAGATCACAAGTTCTTAGCAACAGGTGTTCTATCAGGAATTATTACAATTCCGATTGGGTGTATTGCTGGTGGACTAGTTGCTGGTTATTCAATTGGCATGATTTTAACCAATCTAGTGCCAATTCTCATTTTTGCGGCTCTTATTGTACTAGGATTAGTGAAATTCCCGAATGGAATGATCAAAGGCTTTACAATCTTTGGCCAATTCATCGTTATTGTGGCAACGCTTGCATTAGCAGCTGGCATCATTGAACAACTAGTGGGTCTGACTATTATTCCAGGACTAGCTCCTATCTCAGAAGGTATTAAGATTGTTGGAGACATTTCCATTGTCTTAGCAGGAGCGTTCTGTATGGTATTTGTTATTACAAAGGTGTTTAAGAAGCCATTGCTTAAATTGGGTAAAGTACTTGGAATGAACGAAGTTGCAGCAGCAGGTATGGTTGCTACTCTTGCTAATAACATTCCGATGTTTGGAATGATGAAAGATATGGATGATAGAGGTAAAATTATTAACGTTGCCTTCGCTGTATCAGCAGGATTTGTTCTTGGTGACCATTTAGGATTCACAGCAGGTGTTGCAAAAGATATGATCTTCCCGATGATTGTAGGTAAACTAGTCGGTGGTATTACAGCAATCTTTGTAGCGATCTTCATTTCTAAAAAGATGATTGAAGGAAAAAAAGATAAAGATAAGAAAACGGAGGTTGCGTAAAATGGAAAACTTAGATATTAAAGCCATTGAAGAAATTGTCCGTAAAATCATTACTGAAAAAGTAGGAGCTAGCACAGCATCAGCTCCTGAAGAATTCCCAAAACATCGGGATAGTAGTGGTGTTACCTCTATACCTTTGCAAGTTGTACGTGTAGCAGAAACAGACCGTTTGGATACTGGCAATAAAGAAGATATCGTATATTGCAAGGATCTATTTTCATTAGAAGAAAGCCCACGCTTAGGTTGTGGAATTATGGAAATGAAAGAGACAACCTTTGATTGGACCCTTAATTATGATGAAATTGATTATGTAATAGAAGGGTACTTGGAAATCATCATTGATGGCCGCAAAGTTAGTGCAAAAGCTGGAGAAATCATTTTAATTCCAAAAGGAACTAAAATCCAATTCTCTGTGCCTGAGTTTGCTCGCTTTATGTATGTAACTTATCCAGCAGATTGGGCAACTCAAAAATAAATCGAAAATGTGTGAAATACACATTAATAACATTACAAAAATAAATTTGAGTTGATAATTAGGTTGTCGAGTAAATTCGACGGCCTTTTATTTATTTACAGGTATGGAAATACCGTATAATTCATATATAATTAAATTTAGTAAATAATAAAACAATAAAGTAAATTATAAAACCATCCTGTCTATTCTTTTATTCGTTATAATTTATAGTGTAACAACTTGGTTACACTATAACTAGACAAGGGGGGTATTATAGTGAGCTTTAGTCGAAAGAATATCATCTCGTTAAGCATCGCACTAGCTGTACTGGTTATTATTCTGTTACTCCCAACACCAGAAAGCTTACCACTTGCTGGTCAAAGAACACTAGCAATCCTTGCATTCGCCGTTATTTTATGGGTTACGGAAGCGGTTACATATCCGGTTAGTGCGGCTTTAATCGTTGGGCTTATTGCTGTTTTAATCGGATTTTCGCCAACAGTTGAAGACCCAAATGTCGTGTACACAACAAAGAAAGCGCTTACTATGGCGCTGGGAGGTTTTAGTAATTCAGCAGTTGCGTTAGTGGCCGGTGCATTGTTCCTTGCTGTAGCGATGGAAATTACCGGATTGCATAAGCGTATTGCTCTATTGGTACTATCAAAAGTAGGGTCCAAATCAAACAATATCGTACTCGGAACTATTCTTGTAAGCATTGTACTTGCTTTGTTTGTGCCTAGTGCAACAGCTAGAGCAGGTGCTATTATTCCAATCCTAATGGGAATGGTAGCTGCTTTTGGTCTTGAAAAGAATAGCCGTCTTTCTGCCTTGCTGATGATTACAACCGTCCAATCCATTTCCATATGGAACATTGGGATTAAAACGGCTGCAGCGCAGAATATGGTTGCCTTGGGATTCATGGAAACCGCTTTCAATTACCATATTTCCTGGGGAGAATGGTTCATTTATGCAGCTCCATGGGCTGTTATCATGTCTGTCATTCTATATTTTGTGATGACAAAATTAATCAAACCAGAGCTTAGTGAAATACCAAACGGCCGAGAGTTAATCAAAAAACAATTGGCTGAGCTAGGGAAGCTAACCCCAAAAGAGTGGCGTTTAATGATAGTTTCCTTGCTTCTATTGTTCCTTTGGTCTACTGAGGGAGTCTTGCATGCATTGGATTCCACTACAATTACACTTGCGGCTGTTGCCATCCTTTTATGCCCTGTCATTGGGGTGTATACTTGGAAGCAGGTAGAGCAAAAAGTAGGATGGGGAACGCTAATTGTATTTGCGGTCGGAATGTCTCTAGGGAACCTCTTATTAAAAACAGAGGGAGCTCAGTGGATTTCCAAAGGATTGTTTGAATCAATGGGTTTAACTGCTATGCCAGTAATTACTGTTATTATCATATTAACATTATTTAACATTTTGATTCACCTCGGGTTTGCTAGTGCAACAAGCTTGGCATCTGCGTTTATTCCAATTGTTATTGCATTGGTAACCGCAATGGAGCCTACGTTTAACAAGCCTGGTATGGTCTTAATCCAGCAATTTGTCATTAGTTTTGGCTTCCTTTTACCAGTAAGTGCACCGCAAAATATGCTTGCTTACGGTACAGGTTCCTTTACGACCAGCGACTTTGTGAAGTCGGGTGTACCTCTTACAATAGCGGGCTTTATTCTCATAATTGCATTTAGTATGACTTATTGGCAGTGGATGGGTTTACTTTAGGACGCAAAAGGTTTAAATTGTTTAATGGGATTGATCTCCTTCTATTTGAAACCGCTTCGATTAGGTATTTTCATCCAATTGGGAGTTTAATTGAAATAAAAGGAGATCAACAAACCTCAATTTCGTGCAGGTCATGATCACAACAAGACTGTAGGAGGGTTACAAATGAGTATGAATAACAAACTGCCAGCTAGCCCTTGGGCAGAATTTTATGGACCGAATCTTGGTTATGTGTTTGAGCAGTATGAGATCTATATGGAAAATCCGGAAGAAGTACCTGCAGACTTACGAAAATTGTTTGATAATTGGGGATCGCCGGTCCTTCCAGAAAATGATCTTCATGGTCAGGAAATGACACCTGAAAGCTCCACACCAAGAACGCTACCATTTGCAAAAATGAAGAAATTCGTTGCTGCTCTTCAGTTGGCAGATACCATCCGTGGGTTTGGACACTTAGGTGCTAATCTGTATCCTTTGGAAGCTCAAGCTCCACAAGCGGATTTGTTAAATCTGGATCAATATGGTTTGACCGAGGCTGATCTTCGAGATATTCCAGCTGAATTCATTTGCAAGCATCAGCCGGAACGTTTCGCTAATGGCTGGGAAGCGATCCAGTATTTGAAAGGAACGTACACTAGCAATATTGCCTTTGAAATTCAACATGTGGATGAGGCAGAAGAAAAAGCTTGGATTCAAAGTATGATTGAGTCTGGCGAAGTAACGAAGGAACTCTCTTTGCAGAAAAAGACTGATCTTTTAAAAAGATTGAATGAGGTAGAAGGTTTTGAAAAGTTTCTACACAAGCAGTTTGTAGGGGCCAAACGCTTCTCCGTAGAAGGTTTGGATGTCCTAGTACCTGTCATTGATGAGCTCGTGGAGCACTCCGTTCAAGCGGGAACAAGCGATGTAACTATCTCAATGGCACATCGTGGTCGTTTAAACGTACTAACTCACGTGCTGGGCAAACCTTACGAAGATATTTTTAGTCAATTCCAGCATTCACCAAAAGAAAAGCTGGACAAGGCCCAAGAAGCTCATGTCGGCTGGACAGGTGATGTTAAGTATCACTTTGGAGCAGTTAAAGAGATTAAGAATGGCGATAAAACCACACGCATCACGATGGCGCACAATCCAAGTCACTTGGAAGTGTCAGGTTCTATCGTACAGGGCTACACAAGAGCAGCTCAGGATGATCGCTCTCAAGCGGGCTATCCAAAACAGGATGAATACAAAGCGATGTCTATTCTTGTTCACGGTGACGCTGCCTTCCCAGGTCAAGGTGTAGTTGCAGAGACGCTGAACTACTCCGGTATCAAAGGCTATAAAACAGGAGGAACCGTACACATCATCGCTAACAACCGTGTTGGTTTCACCACGGAAAGTGAAGATTCCAGATCCACCAGATATGCGAGCGATCTTGCCAAAGGATACGGGATTCCCATTATTCATGTGAATGCAGATGATCCTGAAGCATGCATTGCCGCCGCAAAATTAGCCTTCGAATATCGTAGTAAATTTTATAAAGATGTACTAATTGACCTAATAGGTTATAGACGTCTTGGCCATAACGAAATGGATGAACCAATGGCGACAAATCCAATGACCTACATCGTGGTTCGTAAACATCCAACGATTACTCAAATTTACAAAGATCGTTTAACCGAAAGAAACGAGCTGTCAAAAGAGCAAATTGAAGCGATCGAAGAAACGGTTAAACAAGCATTTGTAAAAGCTTATGAGAAAGTAAACAAAGCACATGATGACTCTGGCTTGATTCCCGATCTTCCAGATGCGGTCAAAATTGGTTATCCAAAGGTTAAAACTTCTGTTGATTTGAAAAAGCTGACAGAGATTAACGCGGATTTATTAAAATGGCCTGAGGGTTTCCATGTCTTTGATAAACTAGAAAAAATCTTATCCCGTCGTCAGCAGGTCTTCACAGATAACTCGAAGATTGATTGGGCACATGCAGAAGTTCTGGCATTCTCTACTATATTAGAAGACGGAACACCTATCCGTTTAAGCGGTCAAGATTCTGAGCGTGGTACGTTCTCTCACCGCAACCTAGTACTGCATGATTCTAAGACGGGTGAAACGTATTCTCCATTGCACAGATTGCCACGAGCAAAAGCTTCTTTTGAGGTGCGCAACAGTCCATTGTCTGAATACGCCGTACTCGGATTCGAATATGGTTATAATGTTTTTGCTCCTGAAACGCTCGTCATGTGGGAAGCACAGTTCGGGGATTTCGCCAATACGGCACAAGTAATATTTGACCAATATATTTCAGCAGGTCGTGCAAAATGGGGTCAGAAATCAGGTCTTGTGATGCTACTACCACATGGATATGAAGGTCAGGGACCAGAACACTCCAGTGCGAGACTGGAACGTTTCTTACAGCTTTCAGCGGAAAACAACTGGACAGTAGCTAATCTTTCTTCTTCTGCTCAGTATTTCCATATCTTAAGAAGACAGGCTGCCATGTTAAACAAAGACGAAGTAAGACCATTGGTGATTATGTCACCGAAGAGCTTGCTACGTAATCCTTCTGCGGGATCAGCTATTGATGAATTTACCAATGGGGAGTTTAAAACGGTTATCGAGCAGCCAGATTTGGGACAAAAACCTGAAGCCGTAGAGCGCCTCGTATTCTGCACAGGAAGAATGGCTGTTGATTTGTCCGATCAGGTAGCGGACGTCGGAAAATTTGATTGGTTGCAAATTGTTCGAGTTGAGGAACTATATCCGTTCCCAACAGAAAAAATCAACGAGATTATTCGTAAATACAAAAACCTGCGTGAAATTGTCTGGACACAGGAAGAACCAAGAAACATGGGAGCATGGACTTTTGTTGAACCACGTTTAAAAGCACTAGCACCAAAAGGAGTAAATGTATCCTACAACGGACGCATGAGACGCTCAAGTCCGTCAGAAGGAGATCCAGTTGCTCATAAAAAAGAACAACAACGTATTCTTGCACAGAGTGTTACTAGAAACTTGGTAAGGGTGTGATAGAGATGGCAGAGGTAAAAGTACCAGAATTAGCAGAATCCATTTCAGAGGGAACAGTAGGTAAATGGCTAAAACAGCAAGGTGAAGCAGTAGCCATGGGGGATATCCTACTTGAATTGGAAACCGATAAAGTAAACGTGGAAATTATCGCTGAAAATGAAGGTGTGTTAACGCAAGTATTAAAAGAAGAGGGTGACACCGTTAAAGTGGGTGAAACCATCGCAGTTATTGATGAAGCTGGGGCAGCATCAACACCAAAAGCGGAAAGCAAACCAAAGCCAACTTCACAACCTGCGCCAGAAGTAAAAGCGCAACCGGCTGTTACTCAAGAAGAAAGTAAACAATCTGTAGTAGCTTCTCCAGCAGCTAGAAAGCATGCTAGAGAACGTGGCATTGATCTTAATGAAGTGGCTACAATGGACCCGTTAGGTCGCGTTCGCAAACAAGATGTTTCTACTTTTGACCCAAGTCAGCAAGTAGCTACACCAAAACAAGCAGCTTCTGCTCCAAAAGCAGCACCGCAGGCCGAAGAGGTTAACCCTGCTAAACCAGTTGAGCGTCAAAGAATGTCTCGCCGCCGTCAGACGATCGCAAAACGCTTAGTAGAGGTACAACAAACTGCAGCGATGCTTACTACTTTTAATGAAGTAGATATGACAGCGATCATGGCACTACGCAACAAACGTAAAGATGCGTTTGAAAAGAAAAATAATGTAAAGCTTGGCTTTATGTCCTTCTTTACAAAAGCTGTTATTGGTGCGTTGAAAAAATACCCACTTCTAAACGCTGAGATTCAAGGCGATGAAATCGTAATGAAAAAATTCTATGATATCGGTATCGCTGTGTCTGCTCCAGAAGGCTTGGTAGTTCCAGTCGTTCGCGATGCAGATCGTATGAGCTTTGCTGAAATTGAAAAAGGAATTGGCGATCTAGCTGTAAAAGCAAGAGAAAACAAACTAGCCTTGTCTGACTTGCAAGGCGGAACGTTTACGATTACAAACGGTGGCGTATTCGGTTCACTATTGTCTACCCCAATTCTAAATGCTCCACAGGTAGGTATTCTGGGGATGCATACAATCCAGACTCGTCCAGTAGCGATTGATCAAGACCGTATGGAGAACAGACCGATGATGTATATCGCACTTTCCTACGATCACAGAATTGTTGACGGTCGAGAAGCAGTAGGCTTCTTAGTAACAGTGAAAAATCTATTGGAAGATCCAGAGTCACTATTGCTTGAAGGCTAATATCTAGGTGTGAGTACGGTCTGCCTCTTCTTTGCCTAAGCGCGGTGAAGCAAGTGGGAGGAAGGGGCAGGCCCTTATTATAAAGAAGCAGTACAAGATAGTTGAATTACAATGGTTCCTACCAGGTAACAGGAGGATAATCGATGAACATTCATGAGTATCAAGGAAAAGAGGTTCTGCGACAATATGGGGTTACTGTTCCAAACGGGAAAGTAGCATTCACAGTTGAAGAGGCCGTAGCAGCAGCAAAAGAACTAGGTACAAAAGTATGTGTAGTAAAAGCTCAAATCCACGCAGGTGGACGCGGTAAAGCTGGTGGCGTAAAAGTAGCGAAGTCTCTAGATGAAGTAAAAGCTTACGCAAGCGAAATTCTGGGCAAAACGTTGGTCACTCATCAAACAGGTCCAGAGGGTAAAGAAGTTAAGCGCCTTTTAATTGAAGAAGGCTGCGATATTAAAAAAGAATATTATTTAGGTCTAGTTTTAGATAGAGCTACTTCTCGTGTGGTTTTGATGGGCTCCGAGGAAGGCGGCACAGAGATCGAAGAGGTAGCAGCCGCAACGCCTGAAAAAATCTTTAAGGAATATATTGATCCGGTAGTTGGTTTAACACCATTCCAAGCTAGACGCCTAGCATTTAACATCAATATTCCTACAGAGCTGATCAATAAAGCTGCAGCGTTTATGACTGCTTTATACACTGCCTTTGTTGAGAAAGATTGCTCTATCGCTGAAATCAATCCATTAGTTGTCACAGGTGATGGAAACGTAATGGCATTGGATGCAAAATTGAATTTTGACTCCAATGCACTATACCGCCATAAAGACATCATGGATTATAGAGATTTGGAAGAAGAAGATCCAAAAGAGATCGAAGCATCCAAATATGATCTAAGCTATATTTCCCTAGATGGTAATATCGGTTGCATGGTAAATGGTGCAGGTCTAGCAATGGCTACGATGGATATTATCAAACACTTTGGTGGAGATCCTGCCAACTTCCTAGATGTAGGGGGCGGTGCTACTGCTGAGAAAGTAACGGAAGCCTTTAAAATCATTTTGTCTGATAAAAATGTAAAAGGAATCTTCGTTAATATCTTTGGTGGAATCATGAAGTGTGACATTATTGCTACTGGTGTAGTTGAAGCGGCGAAACAACTAAGCCTTGAAGTACCATTGGTTGTTCGTCTAGAAGGTACAAATGTTGAATTGGGCAAACAGATCCTAAAAGACTCTGGTTTAAACATTACCTCTGCTGATTCAATGGCAGACGGCGCTCAAAAGATTGTATCACTCGTGGGTTAATGGTTAGGGGGAAAAAATAAGTGAGCGTATTTATTAATAAAGATACAAAGGTAATCGTCCAAGGTATTACAGGTTCAACAGCATTGTTCCATACAAAACAAATGTTGGAATACGGAACAAAAATCGTAGGTGGGGTAACTCCTGGTAAAGGTGGTACAGAGGTAGAAGGCGTACCTGTATTCAACACCTTGTCAGAAGCAGTTGAGAGCACTGGTGCAACAGCATCCGTTATTTATGTACCAGCCCGCTTTGCGGCAGATGCGATCCTAGAAGCAGTTGACGCTGAATTAGATTTGGTTATTTGCATCACTGAGCATATCCCAGTTCTTGATATGGTTAAAGTAAAACGCTACATGGAAGGCAAGAAAACTCGCCTAGTAGGTCCAAACTGCCCAGGCGTTATTACTCCAGATGAGTGCAAAATCGGTATTATGCCTGGCTACATTCATAAAAAAGGCCATGTAGGAATCGTATCCCGTTCTGGTACTTTAACATATGAAGCGGTACATCAATTAACTGTTGAAGGTATCGGTCAATCGACAGCAGTCGGAATTGGTGGAGACCCGGTAAATGGCACGAACTTTATCGATGTGCTAAAAGCTTTCAATGAAGACCCGGAAACATATGCGATCATTATGATCGGTGAGATCGGTGGTACAGCTGAAGAGGAAGCGGCTCTTTGGGTAAAAGAGCATGCAACTAAACCAGTAGTAGGCTTTATCGGTGGTCGCACAGCACCTCCAGGAAAACGTATGGGACATGCTGGTGCTATCATCTCAGGTGGTAAAGGAACAGCAGATGAAAAAATTCGTGTCATGAACGAATGCGGTATTAAGGTAGCAGAGACTCCAGCAGTAATGGGTGAGCTATTAATTTCCGTATTAAAAGAAAAAGGCCTATATGACAAGTGCAAAACTCACTAATCGTATCTAGCTAAGCTAATAGATTAGGGGTTGTAAAAGGATAGAGCGAGCTGATGAATGGCTATGCTCTATCCTTTTTATTTGACGTCAATAACGATTGATCTATTCAATGCTACCTCCTTTTTGCTGAAGGAGAATTAAGCGGGGGTGCTGAGCTAAGCTTTTCCTAACATTCAAGGGTTATAAGTTCCTTAGGGAAAGTAGTTAACACTTCAGCTCCGCTTGCTGTAACAAGTACATCATCCTCAATGCGCACTCCGCCTAGTCGTGGAATATAGATTCCTGGTTCGATTGTAAAAACCATCCCCTCTTGGAGAGTACCTTGGGCATTACTGTGAACAGAAGGATATTCATGAATTTCTAATCCGATGCCATGACCCACACGATTAATAAAATATTCTCCATATCCTTTATTTTCAATGATCTCACGGGCTGCGAGATCAACATTAGCGATAGGAACAGAGGGACGAACAGTTTCAATAGCTCGCAGATTAGCTCGTAAGACTGTGTCATACATGTCTGTAAGTACATGATTTATTTTTCCAACAGCAAAGGTTCTTGTTAAATCAGAAACATAACCACCTACAAAAACCCCAGCATCAATTAGCAGTAATTCTCCTTCCTGAATAGCGTGCTTAGTTGGGTCGCCATGAGGCAGTCCGGTTCGTTGTCCGCCAAGTACGATGGTGGAGAATGACGGTCCTTGGGCTCCTAGCTTTTTCGTCTGAAATTCTAATTCAGCAACAATGTCCAGCTCTGTGCTTCCTACTGAAATTTTAGGAAGGGTTATCAATAGTACGTCGATTGCCTCTTTTTCCATATAGAGGTAGAGATGCTCTATTCTTGATTTCATCAGATCACCATTCTTTCTTGAATTGTGATAAACATGACAAGCTGGATTTACATGATTGTAGGGTGTTAGCTTTTAAAAATAACTGGGGTTAGGACTGATAGGACATGGGTCTCTTCGTTATCTGATGGATTGAACCAAGTGTGTTCTAATGTGGAAGGGAAGTGGATTGCGTCGCCTTTTTTGAGGATATACTCTGTTTCGTCAACACAAATGGTCATGGTTCCTTCTAGGACGTAGTAAAATTCTTCTCCAGCATGGTGAAAACTGACATGGCGGGTTTGACCGGGAGGCAATATCGTTAGCAGGGGCTCCATCGTTCTCTCAGGAAAATCTCCACCTAATCGGGTATAGATACTAGGAGATCCTTCTATTCGAAACGGATGTCGATCTTTAACGCGTGTGGCATATTTGTTAGCTTTTTGAGATTCAAAAAAATAAGTAATCGGAACCTGTAAACTCTCTGCAATTTTTTGAAGGGAGGTAATAGCGAGCGAACTGTTGCCTCTCTCTACTTGTGATAAAAAACTGATCGAGAAACCTGACTTTTCGCTCAGATCTTTAAGCGTTAATCCCTTTTGTAAGCGAATGCTTCTCATTTTCTCATATATACTCTCCAAATCATCACCTCTAAAATGTAGAAAATGCAATTTTTGTAGTGTAAAAACATATTACAGCAATACAAAAAAATAATCCGGTTTTTATTTTGAAGATTCAGTAAAATATGTTCGGTTAGTAATGAAAATTGACAATTATTTGTTTGTTTTGTGTGAATACTCATTTTATAGTAAAGGAACGTTTGTTTGGTTTTGGTGACGTGATACATCTGTATTTCCATTCTAGTGAAGGAGTGATTTTCATGTTTGCATTTTTTCAGTATAATTGGCAGGTTAGAGATGAATGGTTAGAATGGTGCAAGCAACTGACTACAGAAGAGCTGATG
Organism: Brevibacillus halotolerans; assembly: GCF_026891775.1. Taxonomy (NCBI): domain Bacteria; kingdom Bacillati; phylum Bacillota; class Bacilli; order Caryophanales; family Paenibacillaceae; genus Brevibacillus; species Brevibacillus halotolerans. The sequence continues at coordinate 98,045 of NZ_JAPTNK010000003.1, read as the reverse complement.
ATGAACCAAGTTGGGGGCGTAGACAATATACTAAATACGCTTTTACATATGATTGATGTGGAATATAGTTGGATTCTGGCCATCCGGGGAGAACAGGATGTTGCTTTGCAATGTGAGGACTATCATACCATAGAAAAAGTGAAATCCCTCTCTGATACATGTTGTAGAGTACATGAGGGATTTTTGAAGACAGATGTACATGTTTTACTAAACACCATAGTAATAGTTCCATGGGATCAAGGAAGGTTTACAGTAAGAGAAATTTTACACCATGTTATTGCTCATGAAATTCATCATATTGGTCAATTATCTGTTTGGGCGAGGGAACTACATAAACAACCAGTCTCTGCAAGCTTTTTAGGACGGATATACATAGAGTAGAGAGAAGTATTGTTCTGGTTTATTACTGTCTACAGTCAGAGAGGCGAGAAGACGAGAGGACCTTTTTGAAGGAGAGTTACTGTCATTTTCACAACAGTCTCGCCATCAAAAAGGTACGATGATAGAGAGCTGATAACTAAATGGTAAAAAAGTAAATACATTAGAGCTGTCGTTATCATTCATGTTCTAAGTACTGATCTTTGGGTTATATGCGCACTTAGGCCTTCGTCTCATGTAATGTCCATAGCTGATCGTCAAATTTGCCATAACGTGAAATGGTTAGTGCTTTGATCAAAGCATGTCCTTTTAACAAAATTTCTTCAAACTCCTGTTCTGGATCAGAGAGACTTATAATGGCGCCTCCTACACCTATTGTCGTTGTTTGTGGGGACATTACAATGGTTCGTATGACAATGTTGAGGTCAATTGTTCCGTTTAACCCTAGAAATCCAATAGCACCAGAATAGATGCCCCGAGCGTTGGTTTCCAATTCATCGATGAATGTCAATGTGCGCAATTTCGGAGCCCCGGTCATTGAACCTCCAGGAAATGCAGCACGTATGCAATCGATTGCTGACAGCTCAGGTCTGAGTGTTCCTTGAATTGTAGATACCATTTGGTGTACCGTTTGATAGGATTCAATAGCCATTAATTTGGGAACACGAATGCTTCCCGTTTCACATACTAGGCCTAAATCATTGCGCAACAGGTCAACAATCATGAGATTTTCGGCCCGATCCTTCTCACTGCTGCGTAATTGTTCTGCAAGACGCATATCCTCCTCGGAATCAGAGGCGCGTGCTATGGTACCTTTTATAGGCTTGGCCTCAACCAATCGATTTTGATCGATTTTTAGGAACCTCTCTGGAGATGAACATAGGATACTTAGGTCGTGAAACTTGAAAAAAGCAGAGTAAGGAGCTGGATTAATCTCGCGTAGAATTCGGTACGTCAACATTGGATCGAAATTCTCCCGCGTATGAATTCGGTTCGTTAAACAAATTTCATATGTTTCACCGTCTAAAATATATTGCTTGCATGCCTCTATGCTATCTACATATTGTGAGTGCGATTGACTTAAGTGAAAGGAAAGCGGTTGCTTGACATCACCTGTATTGGGAATTTCTAAAGCTGGCTGTAGGGGAAGGTTTTTGAGTTTTTGTTCCATACTTTCAAACCACAGGTCAGCTGAAGCAGGATCATGAATGGGTACAATGCTAACCAAATAGATACACTTTTCCTGATGATCAAAAGCAAGCAGTCGATCGGCATAGATAAACATTGCGTCAGGGGTTGCTGCGGTGTGGTGTAGGGAAGCACCGCATTCTGCTTTTAATTCATAGCCAAAGTAACCAACGAACCCTCCGTTAAAATCAAAAGGCAATTCAGTAGATTCTTGTTGCATGCTATATAATTCGCGGTCTAAATAATCAAAAATGCTCTCAGTGACTTCAGTTTGGCCCGTAGAATCTTTTATTTTGATCTGCTTGGTCGCTGTTTCATAGGAAATAACCCGGCTTAATGGACCATCGTTTGTTCCCATAAATGAAAAACGTGACAAATTTGAGTCTACACGATTGCTATCTAACCAGTATGTATATGTTTCTTTTGCGAATAAATGAAGAAAGACTCTTTCTGGTTCTACATACATCGTTACTTTTCGGCTGATAACCTTGACAGTTGGGCATGTATCTGTCTTTTTGTAAGATATTCCCTGAGGGACAATTGAATGAGGTGGAATGTTAGACAAAATACACATCTCCTTGTATATGTTAATCACGTAAGTATTGTGTGTAGGAAATTTCCTCCCTTTGATAGTTACATAAAATTGATAGCAATTGCAAAATTATTTTTGAGGAGTCTAAAAGTCTTGTAAACGCATCAAGGGCATCTGGATGGAATTACTTATCCTAAAAAGATTTATTGATCGCCTAAATTCACGTATGATTGATACAGCATGTTTCCTGAAACCATACATTTTCGAAAAAATAATCCCAGTATAATGTGAGGATGCCCTTTTGCAGTGGAGAGGAGTAAAGACTGTGAAGACCTTATTAATTGACAACTATGATTCCTATACGTTCAATCTTTATCAACTTTTCGCGTCTACAAGTGGAGTGTTGCCAACAGTCGTTCGTAACGATCAATTTACATGGTCGGAATTACAGAACCTGTCGTTTGATAACATTGTCATTTCACCTGGACCAGGAACCCCGGCAAATGTAAAGGATTTTGGGATTTGTAGAGACGCTTTGCTTAAAGCTGAAGTTCCCATTTTAGGGGTCTGTCTTGGGCATCAGGGAATTGGTCATATATTTGGTGCAAAAATCATTCATGCACCAGAGGCGATGCATGGGAGATTAAGCAACATATGGCATAATCATTCAGCGTTATTTAGTGGAATTCCACAAGGCTTTCAGGTGGTTCGTTATCATTCTCTAATAGTTGAGGATAGACTCCCTGAATGCCTTGAGAAAACGGCGTGGACAAGTGATGGTATCATTATGGGATTGCGCCATACAGAACGGCCCATTTGGGGAGTACAGTTTCACCCGGAGTCAATTTGTACTGAATTTGGCCAGCAATTAGTTGAAAACTTTACAGAACTGACCAGAAAATATCATTCTTCAAAAAAAGCACAGCTAGAGGACTCTGAGAATGAAATCCTCCATCCAAAATGTCTAGTCATGTAAGTTGAACATCATGGGGCTGCACATGAACTTCCCTTCCTGATTGCGTTAATTTTCGCTTGGGAGGGGATTTTTTATTAGCTTATTGGTATATTGCCCTCGGGAAGTATGTAAAGAGATGAGCGATTCCGAGTTCCCCCATATCCTGAGCTTTATTTAGTACAAATAAACAAAAAAACAGACGGAATTTCAGGGTTTTCTTACAAACAAATCAAGGACAAAAAAATGTATACGAATATGAAAAAGAGCGGGATGCTCCTTTCGAGCGGATAGATGGCAAGAAATTCGTTGTTAAAGTTATACCGGTAATCATAGAAGGCCGGGAAGTACTAAAAACGGAGCCATATAAAATTGATGAGGAAATGAGCTCTTCAAGTGAGCCGGATATCATCTCTTATTTCTGGGTAGAAAATGACATATGTTACCAAGTCTCCTTTGTAAAGAATGGAGATGCTCACTATAAGGCAATAGCTGCTTTAATCAAAGAAAAAATCGTTGATGTAGATAAGCTCAAACCAATAAGCTAATTCGCGCAGGAAAGGGATGGAGTGAGTCAGAATAATCTGCACTCTGTCCTTTTTCTTTTTAAAGGATAAAAATATTGAAAAAATCAGAAAATTAATTATAATAAAAACTGAGAGGTGATTCAGGTGTCAGAAATAGAGCGAGAACTAGGGCAAACAGCCACGACACACATGACAAAAAAAGGGCAAGAAACCAGACAAAAATTATTGACAGCAGCCGAGCAGGTCTTTGGGGCAAATGGGTATTATGAAGCGTCCATCGTTATGATTACCCAAGAGGCCCAAGTAGCCCAAGGCACTTTTTATAATTACTTTTCTTCCAAAAAAGCAATTTATGAAGAGCTAATTAGACAACTAAGCCGTGATTTACGTTCCCAAATTAAGCTAGAGGTGATAAAAGCTCATTCCCATGAAGAAGCTTTACGACTTGGCTTCCAAGCATTTTTTCGGTGGGTAAAAGAACATCGGAACCTATATGGGATCGTACAACAAGCCGTGTTAGTAGATGAGGCGTTGTATCGCTGGTACTATGATAAGCTGGCGAGTGGCTTTATCAAAAGCTTGGAGGCTGCAATGGAGGAGAAGGCTTTTCGCTCACTAGATAAGGAGACACTAGCTTATTGTCTGATGTCAATTGGACAGTTTTTAGGCATGAGATGGGTTTATTGGGAAAATCAAGAGGTGCCGGTAGAGGTATTTGAAACAGCGATGAGTTTTATTCTGCAAGGTATGGGGAAAAAAACTGAGAACAAGTAATTAGGAAAGGAGGATGTCTATGCAAGGGATTGCTTACTGGATCGACCAGCGAGCACAGAATACGCCTAATCGAATAGCCATCATTACAGAAGAGCAACAGCTTACCTATAAGGAAATGGGGCAAAAGATGAATCAGTTCGCTCGGTTTCTCCAACAGGAATGTGGGGTAGATGCTGGAGTCCGAGTAGGGATTTTAGCACAAAATAGTCTGTCCTATGTTTTATTATTGTTTGCTATTGCTAAGCTGGGCGGTATTGCGGTTCCGCTGAATATAAGATTGACTGCGAATGAACTCACCTATCAGCTAGAGGATAGTGGGACCAAAGTATTGTTTACACAACATGAATTTCAGCCTATCATCGATCAACTGGAAACGAAGGTGAGTTTGATACAGATTATTTGGATGGATCACAAGAAACATGTTTCCGGTGAAGAAGCACGAGATCGAGTAGCCACTGCTATTGAAGCTGATTTTGAAAACGCTATCAATCTGTTGTCAAGTGAACCTCTCATATATGAAAAGATGAATGCTAAAGACCCCTATCTAATTTGCTATACCTCTGGCACCACAGGACGCCCCAAAGGAGCAGTATTAACACAAGAAAATATGTTTTGGAATGCGCTCCATAATTTGACCTCTTTAGATATTACTTCGAGTGATCGTTCCATTGTATTACTACCCTTATTTCATATCGGAGGAATTGGACTGTTTGCTTTTCCAACATTGTTTGCAGGAGGAAGCATTGTTATTGTGGGCAGATTTCATCCAGACAAAGCCTTAGAAATGATCCAACAGTATCAAGTGACAATCGTCATGGGGGTTCCAGCTATTCATGATGCACTTAGAAGAAGTCAATTATTTTCCACTACAGACCTGAGCTCCGTCCGCTGGTTTTATAATGGAGGCGCCCCTTGCCCACATGAGCTGATTTTGTATTATCAGGATCGAGGGCTTCCTTTTGGACAGGGTTTTGGTCTAACCGAGACATCCCCCACTGTTTGTATGCTTTCAGCTGAGGACGCACGCCATAAGGTTGGCTCTATTGGCAAGCCTGTCCTTTTTTGTGAAATTAGGCTAGTGGATGAGCATGATCAGGAGGTACCAAATGGGGAAGTGGGCGAACTGGCAATAAAGGGTCCTCACGTGATGAAGGAGTATTGGAATTTACCCAACGAGACGGCAAAGGCAATGCGTAATGGTTGGTTTTATACAGGTGATTTAGCGAGAAGGGATGAAGAAGGCTTTCTCTATATTGCTGGACGTCGCAAGGAAATGATTATATCCGGTGGCGAAAATATTTATCCTTTAGAGGTAGAGCAAGCGATTGGCTCATTACCGGAAGTAGCTGAAGTGGCTGTGGTTGGTGTAGCAGATGAGAAATGGGGTGAGGTAGCAAAGGCTTTTGTAGTCATAAAAGAAGGTGCTACGCTTACAGAGGAAATAATTCGGCAAGCGTGTCAAATGAAAATCGCAAAATATAAAATACCTAAATACTTTGTCTTTTTGACTGAATTGCCTCGAAATGCGACAGGTAAGATCAATAAAACTGCTTTGCAAAGGATAGGATCAAATCATTGATAAGGAAGGTGACTGCAACAATGAGTTTTAAGATTGGACAGAGTGCCTCATTTAGCCGAACCATGACAGAAACAGATTTCGTGATGTTTGGATTAAGCGGCGATTACAATCCCATCCATGTTGATAAGGAATATGCAGGTGATACGCGGTTTGGACAGAGAATTTCCCATGGACTACTAACAGCTAGCCTATTATCCCGTCTACTAGGGATGCATTTGCCAGGTAAAGGGTCAGTTTATAAGGATCAGACCTTGCAATTTAAGGCTCCTGTGTTTATTGGAGATACCATCACAGCCACTGCTACTGTAAAAGAGTTTAATGAAGCACGAAAAACGTTAACTTTAGTAACAGAATGTACGAATCAACATGGCAAAGTAGTTCTTACTGGGATAGCTACTATGGTGGTGCCAGGAGAAGGGGAGAAGATATGAATAGAAAACAGAGTGACATAGCAAGTGTTAGTATTGGGATTGAGGAAACGGGTGTTTATTTCCCTCCTCACATCGAAACAGCAGACATGCTCGCTCAAAAAACAGGTATTCCTGCATCCGTTATCATAGAAAAGTTTGGACTTTATGAAAAACATGTAGCGGATGATACGCTTCACGCATCTGATCTGGCGGTAGCGGCTGCTACATCATTTGTAGGAAAGAAAATTCGTCCAGAAGAGCTTGATGTCATTATCTATTTTGGTAGCCCGCACAAGGATTATTACGTGTGGTCGTGTGCAGCTAAAATTCAGCATGAGCTAGGGGCTACAAACGCATATGCTTTTGAAATTATGAATGTCAGCTCCTGCTTTCCTATCGCTTTAAAGGTGGCAAAGGATATGCTAACGGCTGATAATAGTATTCGCAATATTCTGCTCGTTGCTGGGTGTAAAGAATCGCACATTATTGATTACGACAATCCGCGATCCCGGTTCATGTTTAACTTCGCTGATGGTGGAACTGCTGCATTAGTTACACGCGGAGCTTCTAAGAGTCGCATTTTACAATCAGCTGTGATAACTGATGGATCATTTCACGATGATGTCAAGGTACCTGGGGGTGGCAGTAAAAATCCAGCAAGCCACGATACGGTGGAGAAGCGTCTTCATTATATTGACGTGACGAACCCTTCTGGCATGAAGGAGCGTCTTGATCCCATATCCGTTCCTGCTTTTGTGAAAGTGATTGAATTAGCACTACAAAAGAGCGAAAAAACCATTCAGGATATAAAGCTACTTTTACCACTGCATACCAAGCGTTCCATGTTTAGAGGGTTATTACAACGTCTAGGCCTAGCTGAGGATCAGGCGATTTATTTAGATCATCATGGACATATGTCAGCATTAGACCCATGCATTGGTTTGCATTTTGCACAGGAGAAGCATCTGTTGCATAAGGGAGACATTGTCGTAGCAGTAAGTGCTGGTACGGGATATACCTGGGCAGCTACCGTTCTTGAATCGATGGGGGAGGATTGCTAATATGAAAAGCTTGGAAAATCGCCCTTTTTGTCATAAGCGATCAAGGATTCATACACTTTTTGTAACCAACCTACTCGCCATAATCTGTTCGTTTTCCCTAATTTTCCTTGTGGGGTCACCTGTGTTTGCCTCAAGCTTTACGTATTCAGAAGCTTGGGGAAATGAAGCAGACGATCCTTCGATGTTTCGTACGCCAGTCGCTATGGCAAAGGATCTTACTGGCAATATATATGTGGCTGATATGGGGAATCATCGGATTGTGAAAATGAATAAGTCTGGTAAGGTACTAGAGACCTTTGGTGGTCTTGGTGACAAGCCAGGAAAGTTCAACATGCCGTTCGGAGTCGCTATTGATAAGGAGGGGAATATTCTAGTAGCAGATACGGGGAATTATCGGATACAAAAGTTTGATCATCAATTCCATTTTTTAAAAAGCTGGGGAACCCGTGGGAAAGGGGAAGGAGAGTTTGGTTTTCCACGAGAGCTAGCGGTTGACAGCAAGAATAACTATTATGTTACTGATGAATATAATCATCGTATTCAAAAGTTTGATCAGGCTGGGACGTATCTACTAACGATTGGCACATACGGAAAAGGACAAGGGGAGCTTGCTCTCCCACAAGGAATTGCAATTAGTCCAACTGATGAGGTATACATAGCTGATACATTTAATAATCGAATACAGGTATTTAATGATAAAGGCAAGTTCCAAAGACAGATTGGAAAAGGTGAATCTGGTCTTGGACCCTACCAATTTAATTTTCCGAGAGGCATCAATTTCGATCCTTTATCAGGTGCATTCTACGTGGCAGATACCTTTAACAATCGGATCATGAAATTTGATCAGCAGGATCGCTTTTTGTATACTGTGGGACTATTTCCGATTTTAATCTATCCAAACCAGGTGTTGCCTGATGGGGGTGGGAAATTCTACGTAACAGATACGGGGAATAATCGGATTGTTGTCTATAAAGATTCCGTTTTGAGTGCTGTGCTAGATGGTTCTATCGGAAACTCTCGTGGTGACAAAAAGCAGTATGCGGGTCCTTTCGATGTGGAAATTGACAAAAGCGGCAATATCTTTGTGGCTGATTCATTTAATCATAGGATTCTAAAGTATAATTCCAGTGGAGTGCTGGTTGGAAAATGGGGCAATAATTTCGGAAATGGTGGCCCCAATGCTTTTGGCAGTTTGCCTGGTCAATTTATCGTTCCACGTCAGGTTGCTATAGATGCTTACGGATTTGTTTATGTTGCTGACTCTGTGAATCATCGCATTCAGAAATTTACCTATACGGGTGTTTTTGTAGCTACCTATGGTTCGATGGGCTATCTCAGCGGTTTTTTTCAATTTCCAGCAGGAGTAGCAGTTGATAGTAAAGGAAACATCTTTGTGGCAGATACACTTAATCATCGGATTCAAAAATTTAATCCGTTTTTCATTTACATGACAGAATGGGGCCAAAAGGGAACAAAAGACGGCCAGTTTAACCAGCCAATGCAATTAGCCATTGATTCAAAAGACAACATATATGTGGTGGATCGGAATAATCATCGTATTCAGAAGTTTGATAATAGCGGTCGGTTTCTAGCTAAATGGGGAACAAATGGTGGCGCAGGTGCAACAGACCCATTGGGAAATTGGAAGGAAGGAAAAGGGGATTTGTTTCTCCCAATCGGTATTGCCATAGATAAACAGGATCGTGTTTATGTCACGGATACCTCGAACAATCGAATGGAAATGTACGATCAAGAGGGAAATTTTCTTGAGGAATGGGGGCATTTTAGTGGAGCAGACGGACATTTTTTCTCTCCGCAGGGAGTAGGGATTGATTCTTCAGGAGCACTGTGGATTGCGGATGGGCTGCTGCAACGGCTTCAAAAATTCGTTCCATCGGACTAAAAAATAATGGTGCATGTTGGTTTTTCGAGTGAATATACTCCAAATAGCTGATAGAGAGGAGAAATAGTTGCTATGAGTCAGATTAATACGCAGAAGCTACAAGGAAAAGTAGTGATCGTAACAGGAGGAGCCAATGGTATAGGAAAAGAGACCGTGAAGCTGTTTTTAGCGGAAGGTGCAAAGGTGGTCATCGCTGATTATAATCAAAGCGCGGGAATCACCCTATTGGAGGAGTGCCAGCAGGCTGGTTTTGAGCATGTTAGGTATGTACAGGTAGATGTCTCCAACATGGAGAGTGTCGAGAAGCTGGTTCAAAGTGTAATCGAAGCATTTTCCACAGTGGACATTTTGATTAACAATGCGGGGATTACGCAGGATGCTATGGTAGCAAAAATGACGGTAGAGCAATGGCAACGGGTTATTGATGTTAACCTGAATGGGGTTTTCTACTGCACAAAAGCAGTTATTTCGCATCTGATTGAGAAAGGTTCGGGTAAAATTATTAATACATCATCTATTGTCGGCTGTGCTGGTAATATTGGCCAAACCAACTATGCTGCATCTAAAGCAGGAGTAATTGGGATGACAAAAACGTGGGCCAAGGAGCTAGGTAGAAAGGGAATAACGGTCAATGCGGTTGCTCCGGGCTTTATTGAAACTTCAATGGCTCTAAAGGTACCTGAGAAGGTACTGTCAAATTTGGTTGCCCAAATTCCTCTCCATCGTCTAGGGAAGCCATCTGATATTGCAAAAGCATACCTATTCTTAGCCTCAGAGGATGCAGATTATGTAAACGGGACGGTCTTAGAGGTGAATGGCGGACTGTCTATTTAAACAAGTAACGATAAAGCGCGCTGATCTCATGAAGAGATGGTGCGCTTTATTAACAAAAATTAATAATTTCTTTATTAGATAAAAAAACGCTGGAGGAAAAATTTTATTTATAAAATATAAGGAAGCATTTATTTATAATATATTCTTAAAATTCAATAATGGCCTATTTTTCCATAATAATAAAAGAATTACCTTTTTGAAAAAAAGTGAATATAGTAAATTTTAGCTTTTCGTCATATAGACATCGCTGGAAAGTTTAGGTATATTAAAAATATGGAAAAAATTTTTCAATAATATGCTTTTATAGTAAAGATTATCTTAAAAAGTCATTTTATTTCATAGCAGGAATGTGAATACTATTTGCTGTTTGTTTTGAATTTACTCACAATTCACTTTTTGATTATTCGCTTCTAACAGAAAGTAGCTAGAGCACTTTATTTTGTTTGATTGAAGGTGATAGCTTAATCAGCATGCACTTTTATGAAAAGGAATGCAAGCGAAGTGTTGCATTGAGGCAATACGAATACCAAAGGGAGAGGTAATTTATGCTATCAAAACTAGACGAGCTACAGTCATTTATTGGTGATACACCTCTTTTACATTTGAAAAACGATACGATGAACCTGTATACCAAGCTGGAATTTCAGAATTATAGTGGAAGTGTGAAAGTTCGGCCGGCTTATTACATATTAAAATCTGCAATTGAGAGAGGCGAAATAACCTCTACGACTACTGTAATTGAATCTACTTCCGGAAATTTTGGCATCGCATTAGCCTATTTATGTAAAAAGCTCGAAATTCCCTTTATACCTATTGTTGATAATAATATTAATGAGATATATGAAAAGGTTTTACGTGTCACCGCTACCAAGGTGATAAAAGTAACCGAGCGAGACGAGACTGGTGGTTATTTATTAAATCGAATAAGAAAAGTAAATGAACTTCTACGTACAATCAAAGATTCATTTTGGACAAATCAGTATGCAAACCGGGATAGCTTCCTGGCTCATTATCATGGATTAGGCAGGGAAATTGCCGACTCCTTTGAACATCTGGATTATGTGTTTATCGGTGTTAGCTCGTGTGGAACCATTGCTGGTGTGTCCCGCAGATTAAAAGAAAAGTTTCCATCCGTTAAGGTTATTGCAGTAGATACAGAGGGTTCGGTGATATTTGGAAATAGTCCGAAAAAACGCTTTATTCCAGGGATTGGATCTAGCATGGTCCCAGAAATACTGAAGGAGGCTATGATCGACGAGGTGATTCATGTACCTGAGTATCGAGCAATCCAAGGGTGTCACGAACTGCTAGAAAAGCACGCTTTATTTGTAGGTGGCTCATCGGGCAGCTCCTATTATGCTATCAAGCATTATTTTGCTGACAAGACATTTCAAACACCGCCGAATGTAGTCTTTATTTGTCCTGATAGCGGTTTATCTTATGTGGATACGATTTATAACAAAGAGTGGGTAGAAAAATTCTGCCTACACCAATCATAACGATATAAAACGTCCTATCACGATTATCTATCATCAAGCATCTATTTTGGGGGCGTTATTTATGACTAGTAAACCAAAATACGTAATGGGGGAGTGATGAATACATGAGAGATTTAGCATTTGTGTTTTCTGGACAAGGCTCACAATATGTCAATATGGGAAAAGAATTATGCGATCATTACGCCATTGCTAGAAGGACCTTTGAAGAGGCCGAGCAGATCGTAGGATTTGATTTACGTAAACTATGCATCGAAGGCGATCTTGAGGAGCTGACCAAAACGGCTAATGCTCAACCAGCTATTTTAGCTACAAGTATTGCTCTTTGGCGTGTTTATATGCAGGAGATAGGTGTCAAGCCTCATTTTGTCGCTGGACATAGCTTAGGTGAATATTCCGCACTTGTTTGCGCTGGAGCAATGAATTTTTCACAGGCAGTTCGTTTCGTTCACAAGCGCGGTCTACTTATGCAGGAAATAACGGCTCAAGGAACTGGAGCGATGGCATCTGTTTCGGGAATAGACAAGGCTGACATTGAAAAGGTTTGTTGTGAATATTCAGATGAGGAGAACTTTGCGCATCTTTCTAACATTAATTCCTCACGTCAAGTAGTTATTTCCGGTCATCGCCAAGCGATTGAAAAGGCAGCAAAAAAACTGGAACAGATGGGGGCTACAGTCATATTCTTGCGTGTTAGCGCCCCGTTTCATAGTCCACTAATGCAATCAGTTGCTTCCTCTTTACAGACGGAGCTTCAACAAAATAGCTATCAGCCTATGCGTTATTCTGTCATTGCGAATGTCGATGGACAGCCATACACAAGCAGTGATCAAATTGTAGAAAATTTGACTACACAAGTGACGGCACCGGTTCAATGGCTTGCCACTATGCAGTTTTTATACCAAAAGGGCATTCGGAAAGTAATCGAGTTTGGACCGAATAAGGTCTTGCGCAATTTAATGAAAAAGGAATATCCTGATGTACTTGCCTATTCATATGATGTAGCACAGGATGTTGTTGGCGTGAAAGAAATGATGGGATTCCCGACGGATTATCAAGCCTTTATTCCTAGTGTAATTACAAAATGCTTAGCTGTTGCTGTTGCAACACCAAATCGAAATATGGATGCTGAAGCGTATCAACAAGGTGTGATTGAGCCATATCGACGGATTCAAAAGCTACAAAATGAGCTGGAAGAGACAGGCGTAGAACCAACCGTAAAACAAATGCGTGAAGCCCTTGATATGCTGACATCGGTATTTGTAACCAAAAAAACTCCAACTGAGGAACAGAAAAAACGCTTTGATGAAATTCTAGACGAAACAGGGACGGGCTATTTGCTTCCTGAGTTTCAGAATTACTGATTTGAAAATTGATTGAACCGTCACCTTTACTATGGGAAGAAAAAGGAGCTTTTCACTTGGAAAAAAAACCAGAAGTAACCAAAATTTATCCGCTGACTCCCTTACAAGAAGGCATTTTATTTCACTCCATTGTACATAAAGATTCTGGTGCCTACTTTCAGAGCTTGACTTTTTCAATTGAAGGTCATGTAGAAATTGATCTGTTTTTAAAAAGCGTCAATGTATTAATTGAACGACATGATATTTTACGAACAGCCTTTGTATATGAAAAAGTAAAAAAGCCAATGCAACTGGTGCTTAAAAAGCGGGAATTGACGAGCATTCATTTTGAGGATATTTCCAGAGTGCGTGATCAGGAGGAATATGTACAAGATTATTTGAAGAAAGACAAAACACAGGGATTTCATTTATCTAAAGAAGTCCTTATTCGTATTGCTATATTCCAGACATCAAAAGAGTGCTTTAAAGTGGTTTGGAGCTACCATCATTTAATTATGGATGGCTGGTCACTTGGTATTATGTTCCATGAATTTCTACAAATTTACGATTCTTTTGCGTTCCATAAAACGCTAAAGCTGGAACCGGTCCATTCCTATCAGCAATTTATTCAATGGTTAGAAAAGCAGGATAATGAGCAGGCCAAGGAATACTGGGGAGGTTATCTGGAAGGCTATGATCAGTTGGCCGTAATGCCAAGTTTGATCAATAAAACGAATGCTACTGGATATGAGGCAAAAGAAGCGGAATTTGAGATCGATATTAAAAAAACACAACAGCTTACTAAGCTTGCACGGCAAAATAATGCTACATTAAGCACGGTATGGGAAGCAATATGGGGACTGGTTCTCCAACGATATAACAATGTAGACGATGTAGTGTTTGGATCTGTTGTGTCTGGCCGAAATGCCGAAGTAGCAGGTATTAATCAGATGGTCGGATTATTTATTAATACAGTTCCTGTGCGCATTAGGACAGACCGGGTAGAAACGTTTGCACAGCTTGTACAAATGGCTCAGGAAAGCTCAACTAGAGCAAAGATGTATGATTTTTTCCCGCTCTATGAGATGCCAGTAGGTACAAAGATGAGTCAAGGCATCATTGACCATGTTTCTATTTTTCAAAAATCACCAATTGATATGAGTGAATCAAGCATTGAGTCAGGTACGAGGGGGCTTGCTCAAGCAATCACTCATCTTGAGTTATTGGAACAAACCAATTATGACTTTAGCATAATGGTCATCACGGGAGAGTCCTTGATCATTCGGATGGGCTACAACGCGAATGTACATAGCTACGACTTTATCAAAAGAATCTTTGGTCATATCGAGGAATTGATAGAACAAGTCATAGCGAATCCAGAAATCAAGCTTAGCCAGCTCAAGATTACGACTCTAGCAGAAGAGAATGAGCTGCTTGAGCGATTCAATGACACCATGCTTTCATATGATCGTAGTAAGACTATTCATGAATTAATTGCGCTACAAGCCAAAAAAACACCGGATCAGATAGCGGTCGTATGTGAAGGAGCGCAGCTAACATATCGTGAATTGGATGAACAAGCCAAGAGAGTCGCTTGCAGTTTGATTGATAAAGGAGTAGGCCCCAATACGATTGTTGGGTTAATGACCGAACGTTCATTGGATATGATGATCGGCTTACTTGCGATTCTTAAAGCCGGAGGAGCATATTTACCAATTGATCCGACCTATCCTGAGGAGCGTGTGAAATACATGCTTACAGATAGTGGCGCTACATTGATTCTTACCCAACGGCATTTAGTCTCAGATAACCAAATGGGGCAGGAATACATTTATCTTGACGAGACGGTAGCGTATGAAGAAGAGTCCTTGTGGAAAGCAGATACTGCTGGGTCAGAGGATTTAGCGTATGTGATTTACACTTCCGGATCAACTGGGCAGCCAAAAGGAGTCATGATTCCTCATAGAGCGGTTCATAATTTTATCCAAGGAATCACTGAGAAACTTGCTTTTACTGAAGGAAAATCAATCCTGGCTCTTACTACCATTTCCTTTGATATTTTTGTAGTAGAGACGTTAGTGCCACTCACTCAAGGAATGCGTGTAGTTGTTGCAACAGAAGCACAGCAGCGTGATCCAAAATTATTAAATGAGCTGATCAAGGTCCAAAATATCAATTCCTTGCAACTCACACCTTCTCGACTGCAATTGCTTTTATACAGTGAGGCAGATTGCTTTAGCCAATTAGAACAAATCCTGATAGGAGGAGAAGCTCTTCTCCCTTCCCTATTAGCTCAACTGAAAGAACGTACACAAGCCAAGATATTTAATATGTACGGTCCTACAGAAACAACGATCTGGTCGCTAATACAGGATGTGACAAATACAACTGCTATTACAATCGGAAAACCAATAGCGAATACACAAGCCTACATTCTCAATCAGCACAATAGCTTACAGCCAATCGGTATGACAGGCGAATTGTGTTTAGCAGGTGACGGCTTATCAAAAGGTTATCTGAATCGAGAGGAACAGACTTCCGAAAAGTTTGTGATAAATCCATTCCAAACAGATCGAATGATGTATCGGACTGGTGATTTAGCAAGATGGCTTCCAGACGGAACAATTGAGTTTAAAGGTAGAATCGACCATCAAATCAAGATTAGGGGCTTCCGCGTAGAGCTTGGCGAGATTGAGAATTGCTTAGTAAAACACCCAGCGGTTCACGAAGCAGTCGTGATCGTGGAGGAGGTTGGCGTTTCGCAGAATCTAACCGCTTATTACGTAGGGCAGCATGATGTAAATCCGCATGAACTTCGTCAGCTACTTCGTCAGGAATTACCAGAATATATGGTTCCAGCACACTTTGTTTTTCTAAAGGAGCTTCCGCTTACAGCTAACGGGAAGATCGATCGAAAGCAATTACCTAAACTGAGCGAAGGTGTACGATCAAGTGAAGTGCTTGTTCAGTCTTCGCATACAGAGGTTGAGCGGGAGTTAGTGGAGATCTGGAAAAATGTATTGAAACGGGATGTCATTGGTTTACATGAAAGCTTTTTCGATTTAGGCGGAAATTCCATTCTGCTAGTTCAGATGCATGCCCAAGTAGATAAAAAATATGCGGGGAAAATAGATATTGGAGATGTTTTTTCCTACTCTACAATTGCGAAGTTAGCCAGCTATATTGAATCGAGGACAGTAGAGAATCTACCATTGATTCAAATTCCGGCCATCCAGCTCCCTTCAGAATATTTTAATGCAACTGAAGGTCATAACAGTACGCTATTCACGTTTGCTTTTCAGGAAGAAATGGTTGCTGGCCTACATATGGTAGCAGATCGGTACAGTGTCGAGATAGCTGATATTTTACTTGCAATGAATCTGTATTTGTATGCTGAAATCGGCGAACTGACTGATGTCACCCTTCAGTTGCAGACAACGGATCATAGAACCATAGCTATTCACGTAAATATGAACAGCATTGAAGATTTTGGCGACTTATTTAGACATGTAAGAGAAGCGCGAATACAGCCAAATCCCCTTTCTCTATATTCTATACAGTCATTAGAAAAGAGCTATACAAGTAAAAAAAATGAACAAATATGGCCGCTATTTACCGAATATTCTTCTCAGTCAAACGAATTTAATCGCTTGTTTGATCTCATATTTAAATTGCAAATCGAGCCAAAAATGATTGCTTTTGAATGTCGATATGATCAAAACAAATTAAACCATGGAAAAGTCGAAGAACTCATTTATGGGTATCTCAAGCTACTTTCTCTCATGCTAGAAAATGAGCATCAAGCAACTATCTAATCGAGCTGGAAAAGAGGGGAGATAAGTGAAGAAAAAATTACTGGATTTAACCGGGGTGAATTTAACCCAAAAAGACGAGCGCACGGTTGTTCAAATGAGAAGTGTGAAAAAAAATGACATTGCGATCATCGGAATCTCTGGACGCTTCGGTGAAACGCAAAATTTGGAGGAGTTTTGGGAGACATTACGTAATGGCAACGATTGTATTCGTACGATCCCAGAGTCACGACAAAAGGATATTGATCGATTTATTAACCATGTTCAGCCGCATATCCAAAAGCGGTATTTACATGCTGCCTATTTAGAAGAAATTGATCAGTTCGATTACCAGTTATTCTCGATTTCACCTAAAGAAGCTAGTTTAATGGACCCTAATCAACGTCTATTTTTAGAAGAAGCATTCTCAGCAATTGAAGATGCTGGTTATGGCGGTCAAAAAATTACGGGAACCAGAACGGGTGTTTTTGTTGGATATAGTGCAGATGCAGACTCAGGGGAGGACTATAAGCAATATATTAAAAATGTTGCTCCATCTCTGTCTGGGGCAGCCATTCCCGGTAACATAAAGTCTATCATTGCGAGCAGAATTGCCTACACGCTCGATTTGCACGGGCCAAGTATGGTAGTGGACACAGCTTGTTCTTCTTCTTTGGTTGCTGTTCATTTGGCGTGTCAGGCGATCATTAATGGTGAATGTGATATGGCTCTTGCAGGGGGAGTCAAAATTATCATGCTTCCCTTAGACGGAGACTTTAATTCAGGGATCGGCATTTCTTCACAAAATGGACGGGCGAAAACCTTTGATAATCGATCAGATGGAACTGGCTTTGGGGAGGGTGTTGGCGTTGTAATGCTAAAGGCCCTTGATAAAGCTATACAAGATAAAGACCATATTTATGCCGTAGTCAAAGGCAGTGCTTTCAACCAGGATGGTCATTCAATTGGAATAACGGCGCCTAATTCACTAGCACAGGAAGACGTGATTGTCAGGGCTTGGAAAAATGCAGATATAGAGCCGTCGACTATTCAATATATTGAGGCACATGGGACCGGAACCTCACTAGGAGACCCTATTGAAATCAAGGGGATTCAGCGAGCTTTTGCAAAGTATACAAATCAGCAGCAATTTTGCGGTATCGGTTCGATAAAAACGAACTTTGGGCATCTCGACCATGCAGCAGGAATTGCTGGTTTAATCAAAAGTATTTTATCGCTAAAACACAAGGAACTTCCTCCTACAGTTAATTTCCAATATCCCAATCAAAAAATCCCGTTCGACAGTTCACCGGTCTATGTGAACGACTGTCTAAGGGAATGGGAATCGAATGGGCATCCGCGTCGTTGTGGAATCAGTTCATTTGGCTTGAGTGGTACCAACTGCCATATCGTCTTGGAGGAAGCGCCTGCGCCTAAGCTGCGTCCTCCATTATCAGATCAAGCATCTAAGCCACACATTTTATCCCTCTCCGCAAAAACTGAGGATGGACTGCGTCAGCTAGTGGATGCATACATTCAGTATATTAAGAAAAATGAAAAGGTAAGTATAACTGATCTTGCCTATACGTCTAATACAGGCAGAGGACATTATGAATCACGATTGGCGCTGGTAGTGCGTGATCGTACTGATTTAATAGAAAAGCTTTCCTTATGTAAAACGGAATTATTTGCTACGGAAGAGCGGATCGGCTGCTATTCAAATTCATTTAAGATCATACATGATCAGAAACCCAATCGTAGTGAAAAAGAGATTACGGAAGCAGATATCAGACAATTGAGCGAACAGGCAAATGCTTTAATTAGTCAGCTTGTTAAGGCAGAGTCTTCCGAAGTGCTTCTTCATCAGTTGAGCCAATTATACGTCCGTGGAGCAGAGGTGGATTGGGAAAGACTGGTGCAGAAGGAACATGCTCATAAGATAAGTCTTCCCGTATATCCATTTAATCGTAAGCGGTGCTGGGTGAAGCCAGAAGCCGTAAATTCTTACCCGCTTATAAAAAGAGCAGAAAAAGAGCTTGATTTGCCTCTACTAGATCGATTAGAAGCAGAATCGATTGATACTATTATTTATGCAACTGATTTTCATGTAGATAAACACTGGGTGCTACATGAACATATCGTCAATGATAAATTTGTTGTGCCGGGAACTACGTATCTTGAAATGCTACTTGAAGCCTGCTATCAACAAATACCAACTAGACAAGTGAAAGTAGAAGATATTGTGTTCCTTGCGCCATTCATTTGCGAAAAAGGAGAGTCTCATAAGGTCCAGACCATTTTAAAAGAAAATGGACAAGCTTATGACTTTATCATTGCCAGTCGTTACAACGGAGAGTGGGTGCGACACGCCCAAGGGAAAGTAATAGTTGGCTTAGATGATCATGCTCCGCTGTTACAACTTGAAGAAATAAAAAACAGATGCAGCATCGAGCGCAAAGAGTTTATTCAATACGAAGAGGATTTCTCTGGTTCAGGGGCTATCATTACAGGACCTCGCTGGAATAATGTGCAGCAGGTATATGTTGGTGATGGTGAAGTACTCGCACACTTTAGTCTGCCAGAACGCTTTGCAGCAGATAAAGATTTGTATCATTTCCATCCTTCTCTGATGGATAATGCTGTTAACTTAGCGATTAACACAGTTAGTCAGGATTTTTATCTGCCGTTTACCTACCGTATTTGTAAAGTGTACAACACAATGCCAAGCAGATTTTACAGTCATCTCAGACTAAAGCCTGATCAGTCTGAAAGTAAGGAAATTATTAATTTTGATGTGACACTAGTAAATGAAGAGGGCGTCGTATTTGCAGAAATTGAAGATTATGCGATAAAACGTGTACACCAAATGGATTTGGGAGTAAACAAAGCAAAAAATGCTAGCTTTTATTATGGCCTGAATTGGATTGAGAAGGAAATAAATCTTACAGATGAGAGCTCCAAAGATATGGGGACTGTACTTATCTTTAAAGATGAGACAAGCATTGGTGAACGAATGAGACAAGCATTTGATTCCATGGACAGGCCGTGGATTCAGGTTGAATGGGGAGCCGAGTTTGAAGAGCTTGACCAGCGCAGTTATAAAATAAACGGCCTTCAATCCGACTATATGACTTTAATCGGATTACTAAAAGAAAGAGGCATTACTCAAATCGTGCACTTGCTATCTGTTGTGGAAAAGCAGGATGTCAACGATCTTGTGGACTTGGAAGAAACCCAGAAAAGAGGCTATGAGAGTCTCGTTCGCCTGACGAAAGCTCTTTTAGAGCATAACATTCATGACGAAATAGAGATTTTGCTCGTGGCTCCATATGTATACGAGTTGGATGAACAGCAGGAATACATTCAGCCACATCACGCTACCTTATTCGGATTGGGAAAAGTGGTAACGCAGGAGTACCCGCACCTATTGTGTAGAGCAATCGATATTGACAAATGGACTACTGCAGAAACCATCCTTGCTGAACTAGGGAGTAAAGACAAGGATTATCTTGTGATGCACCGTAAGGATCAACGATTTGTGGAGGAATTCTGCGAGTGGAATTTAGATGATATTGCAGACGAATCTATTGAAATTCGCGAAAATGGAGTTTATTTACTTACAGGTGGTCTTGGTGCAATTGGGCTCGAAATGGCTCATTATCTTGCTTCGCAGGCTTCTGTCAATCTTGTATTAATTAATCGTTCTTCGTTGCCAAGTAGAGAGCTTTGGGACCAAGTAGAAGAACAGTCCCAGCCAAAATTATATCGACAAATCAAAGCTATCCGCCAGATTGAAGCGTTGGGAAGTCATGTCACGGTACTAAGCGCCGATATCAGTGATCAGGATGAATTACAAGCTGTACTTGCTCAAGTTCGGTCACAATTTACGACGATCAATGGCATCATCCATAGTGCGGGTGTAGCTGGCGAGGGATTTATCCTGCGTAAAGAGGAAGCTAGTAGCCAACCGGTGTTATCGCCAAAAGTAAAGGGTACCTGGTTATTAGACTATCTGACGAAAGATGATCAGCTTGATTTTATGGTACTGTTTTCCTCAATTAACTCCCTGTACGGAGGAGTTGGACAAGGGGACTATGCGGCTGCCAATGCTTACCTAGATGCATTTACTTCCTATCGTAATCGCCATACGGGGAAAACATTGACTATCAATTGGGCGGCATGGAAAGAAGTAGGGATGGCGGTAGAATACGGAGCTAATCATGATGTAGGATTCTTTAAGTCATTGTCAACTCATCATGCTATCCAAGCATTTCAGCAGGTTTTGCATAAGCAGTTGAAAAGAGTAACCATAGCAGAAATCAATTATGATAACACTTCTGAACATTTGGATGCTCTATCATTTCATCTCGCAAACCCAATTAAAACCAAGTTGGAAAAAATGGAGAGATTAAAAGATAGAAGACAAGGAGCAGTAGCATCTCAAGGCTTACCAGACATTACGTTGCTAGGGCGTAATGCTAGTGAGAGCTATTCTACCAATGAGCGATTAGTAGCGCAGGTCTTTTGCTTGGAATTAGGACTCGACGAAATAAATATCTACGATGACTTCTTTAGTCTCGGTGGAGATTCTATTATTGCCGTCAAGATCGTCAATTCGGTTCAAAAGTATCTGAATAAGAATATTGGGATAAGTGAAATATTCCAAAACGTAACGATTTTTTCACTTGCGGCACATCTTTCTTCTCAAGAAGAGGGTACGAAAGAAAGCACCAGCTCTGAGCAAGCTACAGAAGCATCGAATTTGGTGCCGGAGTCAGAGGAAGGAATGGAGCTGACGGGTATGCAACGTCATATCTACTTCCTTCAATCCTACAATCCTTTGATGACTGAACTTACCCTATTGATTGAACAAGAGCTTTCTGCATCTGTTGACATTGAGTTGTTGCAAAAGGCGATTGACGTAGTTACCCAACAGCATGAGGCTCTGCGGACAATTTTCCGTGAAGAGAATGGACTACCCAAACAAGTTATTTTGCCAGCTTTGCGTGTAGAGCCAGAATAT
Organism: Brevibacillus halotolerans; assembly: GCF_026891775.1. Taxonomy (NCBI): domain Bacteria; kingdom Bacillati; phylum Bacillota; class Bacilli; order Caryophanales; family Paenibacillaceae; genus Brevibacillus; species Brevibacillus halotolerans. The sequence goes on along the minus strand of NZ_JAPTNK010000003.1, from coordinate 76,254 downwards.
GAGGACCTCTCCTATGAGGCAGATGCACATCAATTAGCTAGAAGAAAGCTGAAAGAAGCTAGAATTCGAGCTTGCGAGCTTTCAAAGTCAACATGGCGTCCGATTTTATATCGTTTACCGGAAAAGAAAACGCTCTTTGCTCTGATTATCCATTCACTGATTGCAGATCAATCGAGTTCTGAGTATATTGCAAGTGAGATTCTTCAGGTCTATCACGATCTAAAAGAAAAGAAGCAAATCGTGCTTTCACCAGAGGGTAGCTATATCTCCTGGATACGCGATCAGCTTAGCTGGGAAAAGAGTGAAGGGTTTCAACTAGACCAGGCATACTGGCAACAGGAATTACGGAATCCACTTCCTCAATTAAACCTAGCAACAGATTTTCAACGTCCTAAGACTCCAAGCTATCAAGGAAGCTTTTTTCCTTTTCAGGTAACGGATAAAAAGATCTACACATCCATTCAAGAAGCAATCAAACGATTAGATATTCCAATGGAAACCTATCTATTGTCAGCCTATTATCTTCTGCTACACAAGCTTACTCTTGATACAGATATCATCATAGGGATGACGGCTCGTCACCAAGGTCATTTAGATAGCAATGAAATAGTGGGAGCACTAACGAATATCTTCTGTATGCGTGTGAAGATAGAAGAAACAGATACAATCGAAGCATTATTTGCCAAGGTAGAAAAAACGAGAATGGCCGCCACTACACACAGTCGTTACCCATTTGATGCTATTGTCGCCCAGGTTAATGCCAAGCGTAGTCAACGAAATCTGATCTTTTCTACGATGTTTAAATGGCATGAATCAATGCCTGCTAATAACGATGGCGTCAGTTTGTATGATTTAAGCTTGGTAGGCGGAGCTGACACAGAACAACTGGATTTTAGATTCGAGTTCAATACGAATCTGTTCAAAATAGAAACGATAAGTAAGCTAGCTGACTATTATTTGAATATCTTGTATGAAATCAGCAAGAGTGGTTTGCGCATTCCTGACGTACAGCTTTTGTCCCAAAATCAGCTGAAGGAATGGAAAGAAGCACAGGTATCAAGCATCATGGGAGATTTTGATTTTAATTTCTAACTTATAAAACAAACTAGAGGAGAATCTCTATGCTTACGCAATCAACTTCCATATTCGAACAACTAGAGTCTAATGTCCGTTCTTATTGCAGATCATTTCCAGATGTATTTATAAAAGGAAAAAACGCAACGATGTATACCAGATCAGGAGCAAAGTTCATAGACTTCTTTGCAGGAGCTGGGGCCCTCAACTACGGGCATAATAATGATTTTATTAAAAAAAAGCTCATCGATTATTTAGAAGCGGATGGGCTTGCTCATGGTCTAGATATGCATACCTCTGCCAAGGAAAGTTTTTTGCAGACCTTTAATGAGTTGATTCTTCGTCCCAGAAACTTGGAGTATAAAGTCATGTTTTGTGGTCCTACGGGAGCAAATGCGGTAGAAGCGGGACTAAAGATTGCCCGTAAGACAAAGCAACGCGCAGGTATTTTTGCTTTTACAGGTGGCTTTCATGGTATGTCTTTAGGTGCTTTGTCTGTTACCGCCAATAGCTACAATCGGCAGGCGGCAGGTGTTGATTTGCCTCAAGTCACATTTATGCCGTACCCTACTGATTTTTCGTTCGATACGATTGAGTATATGGACAAAATGCTTAGCGATAGCCATTCGGGCATTGCGAAACCAGCGGCAATCATTTGCGAGACGATTCAGGCAGAAGGGGGGATTAACGTTGCCCCTATCCAGTGGCTTCAAAGATTACGCCAATTGTGTGACAAGCATGATGTGCTGTTGATTTGCGACGAGGTTCAGATTGGATGCGGTCGAGCATGCTCCTTCTTCTCATTTGAAAGAGCGGCCATTGTTCCGGATATTGTCGTACTTTCCAAATCTATCAGCGGTTATGGTCTACCAATGTCTCTTTTGTTGTTTAAACCAGAATTAGATATCTGGCAACCAGCAGAACATAATGGAACATTCCGCGGTAATCAACTAGCCTTTGTTGCTGCCGAGGCCGCCTTGCATTACAGAGAGCAAGAACAATTGGAAGCAGAGGTCCTACGTAAAGAAGGGTATGTAAAGCAATTCTTACATGAACAGATTGCTAGCCTGCACGACCAGATTGAAGTTCGTGGAATGGGATTAATTTGGGGTGTGGATGTGGCTAAAGCTAGTGGTTCAGATGTAAACACTGCGAAAAAGATAGCAAAACGCTGCTACGAGCGCGGTTTAATCATCGAGTGTGTAGGTCGCAATGATACCGTGGTTAAGCTTCTGCCTCCATTAACCATTGAATGGGATGAATTACAAAAAGGCTGCGCGATCTTGCAAGAATCAACGAGGGAGATCTTGAGCGGTTTCGAAACAAGCAAGATGTAAAAAGGGAGAGGAGATTACCGAATGAGATATCTACATGAAAAGGACTTGCTGAGCATCGGAATTAACTGGGATGAAACGACTTCTGTTATTGAACAGGCAGTGAAATGCTTACAGCAAGATGACTTTTCCCAACCAATAAAACCTTATTTACGCTATGGACAAGAGCAAAATCGAATTATTGCTATGCCGGCTTTTGTAGGAGGTACGATTAATCAAGCGGGGATTAAATGGATTGCTAGCTTTCCAAATAATATTCATCAAGGTATTCCACGAGCGCACAGCGTCACTATTCTAAATAACGCAACGAATGGGGTTCCAGAAGCCATTGTTAACACAGCATTGCTTAGCGTAATTCGTACTGCTTCTGTCAGTGGAATGATCTTGAAACATTATGATGGTGTTCGCAAGCAAAAAGATATCACGGTTGGCATTATCGGCTGGGGTCCGATCGGTCAATATCACTTTAAGATGGTCACTTCATTACTAGGGGATCGAATAAAAAATATTTACTTATATGATCTCAATCCAATTAACATCACGTCGATTGATCCATCTGTGAAAGAGAAGATTATCATCGCTAAGGACTGGAAACAAGCCTATCAACATTCGGATATCTTCATGACATGCACAGTCTCTAAAGCACCATACATTGATGCAGCACCAAAAGCAGGCTCACTTCTACTTAATGTTTCGTTACGAGACTTTACTACAGAGATTTTCCCGCATGTAAAAGGTTCAATTATTGTAGACAACTGGGAAGAGGTATGTCGGGAAAAAACGGATATAGAGTCTATGCATTTGCAATGTGGGTTGCAAAAAGAAGACACAAAATCGATTATTGATGTGGTTTGTCATAATGCCATGTCTAGTTATCGTGAAGATCAGGCTATTATGTTTAATCCTATGGGGATGGCTGTTTTTGATATTTCGATGGGGCATTATTTTGTGAAAAAAGCAGAGGATTTAAAGGTAGGACAACTATTGGAATAAACATAGCATGTAGAAAGGGGGATTCCAATGAGCACCAATTTTTTGCATAACATTTTACTTGCAAGCGGACAATTTGAGCAAGAACGCACCTACTGGCTTCAGAACTTGGAGGGTGTCGCTGATTTTAGTGGTTTCCCCGTTGAAACACGCCCTCTTGCCAATAAAGTAGAGGATATGAATTCCGTCAGCTATCCAATTCCACCTGCGATAGTGGAAAGCATTATGCGCATGAGTAACAACTCAGACTACGGCATATACATGTTTTTGCTTGCGGGGATAAAGTATCTTTTGTCTACATACCAACAGCGTTCCGATATTATTGTCGGAATGCCTGTTTTTCAACAAAAAGAGGGTGGTCAGCAGGCTTTTTCCAATGTCTTGCCGATTCGCAGTTCCTTAGATCGTTCCCTAACCTGGAAACAGGTGCTTCCTACCTTAAAAGCTACGATAGCCAATGCAGTGAAACATCAAAGTCTGCCGCATCATGTAATTGCTAGCTTATTGGGGATGCCAAATGAGGAAAAAAGCAGACCGATCTTTGGAACCATCGTTCTGCTAGATAGCATACATGATCAAGCAAGTGTAGAGTCTATTCCTGCTGATATGGTGTTTCATTTTAAAAAACAAGATAAGGGTCTGATTCTCCAATTAGATTATCACCCAGCTCTCTACAGTGATGAGGGTGTTGGACAGCTAGTGAATCGTTTGTTTGTTGTTTTACACTTGATTACCAGTAAAACAGGGGATTCACTGCAAGCAATGGATCAACTTCTCACGCATTGGAATGGGTTACTGACGGGTGTTCCTACCTTACAGCTACCATTGGAGCATTCTCTTTTACATCATGCCCCAAACAAATGGGGAAATATTGAATTTACTCTCTCAAATGAGGAAAGCAAACAACTTACAAAACTAGCAGAAACAGCTGGCAGCTCTCTTTTTGTTACGCTATTAAGTGTCTGGCAATTGCTTCTTCACCGTTATACAGGTGAGAACGGCATTGTAAGCGGATGGATCAGACAGGATGATCCTAGCAAAGATTCTCCGCTCTCTATATACAGTGACTTTTCTGGAAATCCAAGCTTCAATGAATTGCTTCAGCGTGTCCAACGTACAGTAGACGCTAGCGCTTTTGAGCAGGAATTTTCGGTCTATCGACAGTCTGCATTTCAGATCTTATTTGTAACGGGTGAGATAGATGATCCATTCTGGAGTAATGATACAGAGCTTGCTCTTGCTATTTCCCAACGCGAAGTAGGTTTAGTAGGGACCATCATTTTTGATGCGGAACGCTTTGAAGAGGAAACGATCAAACGCTTTACAGGGCATCTAACTACATTGCTAAGAGATATCATGGTTCATCCGGAAACTTCGATCGGGCAGGTTTCTCTCCTAGATGATTCCGAACGTAACCTACTTCTTACGACTTGGAATGAGACGAATATTCCATTTCCTAGTCAAACGCTTGTTCAAGAGTTATTTGAAGAGCAGGTTAGACGATCTCCAGACCAAATCGCAATTATTGACGGAAAAAGTCAGCTTACCTATCGAGAATTACATGAGAAATCCAATCAGATGGCTCATCGACTTCAACGATTAGGTGTGCAGCCAGACACGCTTGTGGGCATTAGTATGGAACGATCGCCAGAGATGATCATAGGCATCCTAGCAATACTGAAAGCGGGAGCAGCGTATCTACCGATTGATCTTACCTATCCTGAGGAGAGAATTTCCTTTATTATCAAGGACTCTCAATTATCTGTGCTGATTACCAAACAGTCTCATTATCAACAGTTTTCAAACGATGATCTGACACTAGTACTACTAGATAGCGACGCTCAGGACCTTGATCAGGAAAGCCTATCAACACCTAATAGCAACGCTACTGCTATGAATATGGCCTATGTTATCTATACCTCCGGATCAACAGGTATCCCAAAAGGGACAAGGGTTACACATCAGGGGATTGTTCGTCTCGTAAAAAATCATTCCTATATAGAATGGGAGCCTAGCGATCGTTTAGCGCAGATTAATAACACATCCTTTGATGCATTTACCTTTGAGCTATGGGGGACGCTACTGCATGGTGCGACGCTTGTGCTTATTGCGCCGGACGTTGTTCTATCTCCGTATGCTTTCCAGAAAGAGATTCAACGTTATGGGATAACCGTGATGCTATGCACGACTGCCCTGTTCAACCAATATGCAGGGGAAAGTCCTGACATGTTTACAAATATTACGGTTTTATTCGGGGGAGAAGCGGCTGATGCGAAATGGGTAAGAGTAGCCTTAGAAAAAGGTAAACCGAAGAAGCTGATTAATGTTTATGGTCCAGCAGAATGTACAACGTTTACTACGACCCATCATGTTACGCAAGTCCCTGCTGATGCTTTATCAATTCCAATCGGGAAGCCTATTGCTAATACTCAGGTCTATGTTCTCGATCAATATTTACAAATCGTCCCTATAGGAGTTCCAGGTGAGCTGTATGTGGGAGGGCCTGGTCTTGCTCTAGGATATTTACATCGACCAGAGATCACAAATGAACGCTTCATAAAGAATATATTTTCGCCAAACGCAACGGATCGTTTATATAAAACTGGGGATATTGTTCGGTACTTGCCAGATGGGACTTTAAGCTACATCGGACGCCAGGATGATCAGGTGAAAATCCGCGGATTTCGAATTGAATTAGGTGAAATTGAAGCTGTTTTGGGGCAGCATCCAGAAATTCGAGATGCAGTAGTAATCATGAGAGAAGATCAAAATAGCAACAAGCAACTGATTGCTTATTTTACTACCTATAATCAAGAGATACTTTCCGCTAGTGAGCTTCGCAGCTATGCAGAGAAGAAATTGCCAGTGCATATGATCCCTGCTGCGTTTATTTATTTGGATCATGTGCCGGTTACTCCAAATGGGAAAGTAGATCGAAAAGCATTGCCGGCTCCTTTGATAGAACGAGAGGAAAGCAATACACCGCTTATTGAACCTATTACAGAAACAGAGCTCATTTTAGCTGGATTTTGGAAAGAAATAGTAGGAATTGATCGCATTAGTATCATTGATGATTTTTTTAATAGTGGTGGCCATTCTCTACTAGCTACTCAGTTGTTATCGAGAATATACCATACGTTTCATATCGAAATATCCTTGCGAACGTTCTTTGAAAATCCAACGATCCAAGCAATGGGAAAACAAATTGACGAAATCATAGCTTCCGGAGAGCAATCTGTATCAGTTCCATTAGTTCCGGTGTCACGCGATAGTGATCTTGTCCTTTCGTATACACAGCAGGGAGTTTGGTTTGTTGAGCAGCTTGAGCCTGGAAGTGCAACCTATAATGTCCCAGTGGCAAATACACTCAAAGGGAATTTGAACATTGATGCTCTGGAGCGTGCAGTCAATGAGATTATTCGTCGACACGAAATTCTGCGCACCAGCTTTATCTCAAAAGACGGAAAACCTTATCAGGTCAGTTATCCATTCCAGCCCATTCGCATTCCGGTGATTGATATGGGTGACGTTGTGGCTTCAGAACGCCATCAGCGTATCATTGATATGGCCAATGAGGATGCTAATCGACCGTTTGATTTAACGAAATGTCCATTGGTGCGGTTCATATTATTCAAAAAAGATGATGAGAATTATGTCTTTTATTACACCATGCATCACCTTATTATGGATGGTTGGTCCTTACAGATATTTACACATGAGTTATCTGTTTTATATGAAGCATTTAGCCAAGGAAAACCGTCACCTTTACCAGAAATGCAGCTACAATATGCCGATTTTGCCGCATGGCAGCGTAAATGGCTAGATGGTAAAGTGATGAATCAGCAACTAGCCTATTGGAAAAAGCAGTTGGCTGGAGATTTGCCTGTTTTGCAATTACCATTAGACCGGACTCGTCCGAGTGTAGCTAGTGGTGCAGGTCAGCGGGACACGTTAGTTATGCCGAAAGAGCTTGTTACGAAATTACATGTTCTTTGCAAGCGTCAAGGTGTGACTCTTTATATGGCTTTGCTGTCAGCGTTTAACGTATTGCTTAGTCGATATTCGGGCGAAACAGATATCCTAGTTGGTTCTCCAATTGCTAATCGGACACGCTTGGAGACTGAGGGGATGATTGGATTCTTTGCTAATACAATTGTATTACGCTCTCAATTGGCGGATAATCCAACATTTACTCAACTCTTAAAGCAAGTGCGAGAGGTTACGCTTGAAGCGTTTTCCAATCAGGATGTTCCATTTGAAAAATTAGTGGAGGTTTTACAACCTGAACGTACCAAAAACATCACGCCCATTTTTCAGGTGATGTTCACATTGCAAAATACTCGTCGCACAGATTTTAAACTCTCTGATGAGACGCTGATTCATCCGGAAATTGATAGAGGCACGTCTATGTTTGACCTTTTGTTTGATATCGCAGAGCATCCAGACGGCCTGCTGTTGGTAGCGGAATATAACATGGATATCTTTTTTTCTACCACCATTAGCCGGATGATGGAGCATTATCGAGAGCTGCTTGAATCCATTGTGGAGAATCCAGAACAACCTATTTCTGATCTTACGATGTTGACAAAACAGGAAAAGAAACAAATTCTCGATGATTTCAATAACACCACATGTGATTTTCCAATGGACAAAACGGTGCATGAATTATTCGAAGAGCAGGTGGAATGTCGACCTACTGACATTGCTGCGATACATCGGGATCAACAAATCACGTATGAAGAGTTAAATGCTCGGGCAAATCAAATGGCGCGGTTTATCCAAAGAACCGGTTTGCAAAAGGAAGAGATCGTTGCTGTTTTCTTAGAACGCTCCATTCCAATGATGGAAAGTATTCTAGGGATTTGGAAAGCAGGTGGGGCTTATATCCCTATTGATACGGCCTATCCTATACAGCGAATTATGGGTATTCTCGAAGATTCAGGAGCGACGGTACTGATAACTACATCTGCATTTGTAACGCCTGAGATTAAACAAAACTACAAGGGCACCATTCTTTGCCTCGATGCCCAAATGGATGCCATCAATCAGGAAATGAAAGATAACCTCAGAGTGAAGGTTGAGCCTAATCAACTTGCTTATATCATTTATACATCAGGATCAACGGGCAAGCCAAAAGGGTCGATGGTAGAGCATATCGGACTTACTAATCATCTACATATGATGAAACAGCGGCTTAATTTGGGTGAAGATTGTCGAATCGCTCAAACAGCTTCTCACTGCTTTGATATTTCAGTGTGGCAATTTTTTACATCTATTATCTTAGGTGGAACGACCATTATTTATGATAATCAGATGACAATGGAGCCTAACTCTTGCATTGAACAAATTATTCAAGATCAAATAAATATCTTTCAAGTTGTTCCATCTGTTTTGTCTGTGATGCTAGATCATGTGGAAGAAAACAACTTGTCGTTAGATTGTTTTCGATATGTAAGTGTCACAGGAGAAGCAATTAAACGTAGCCTGGTAGCGAGATGGCTAAAGCTCTTCCCGCATATTCCGCTAGCGAATGCTTATGGGCCTAGTGAGGCGTCAGACGATGTTACGATTCATATCATAGATCAATTGCCTCAGAGCGAAATTGTTCCGATTGGTAAACCTCTGCACAATTTTAAGGTTTACATCGTGGATGAAAAAATGAATCTTTGCCCGGTTGGAATTAAAGGTGAAATTTGTGTGTCTGGCATAGGGGTTGGACGAGGTTATTTACATGATCCAGAAAGAACCGCCAAAGTATTTATGGACGATCCATTTGCTGATCATAAAGGGGTACGACTCTATAAAACAGGAGACATGGGACGATGGCTCTCTGATGGAACACTTGAGTTTTTTGGGCGTAAAGATTATCAGGTTAAAATTCGGGGATTCCGTATTGAATTGGAGGAAATTGAGAATCAGATCAACAATCATCCCAATATTTTAGAAACAGTAGTAATGGATATTGAGGATGCAAGAGGTCAGAAGAGCTTATGTGCATATGTGGTGCTAAAACAAGATGTGCCAATTAATCAGTTGAAAAGTCATTTAGCAAATACATTGCCAGACTATATGATTCCAGCCTTCTTCGTAAAAATGGAGAAACTCCCCTTGACTGCAAATGGCAAGGTAGATCGCAAGGCGTTGCCAAAACCTGATCGAAATGTACTAGAAAGCAAATACGTAGCACCGCGTAACCAGATTGAAGAAAAAATAATTGCGATCTGGGAAAGCGTGCTTGATACAACTGGGATCGGTATTGAAGATCATTTCTTTGAAAACGGTGGTCATTCACTCAAGGCAACGACCGTCATCTCACGTATCAATAAGGAGCTACAGGTAGATATCTCATTACGGGACTTTTTTGACAGACCTATCATCAAAGACTTAGCACAGCTAGTAGAGAGCAGTGGAAAAAAAGCTTATCCGATGATCCAACCTGTCAAAAAACAAGAAGCCTACCAGCTTTCTTCTGCACAAAAACGGATGTTTCTTGTAAATCTACGTGATTCAGAGAGTATCGCCTATAATATTCCTAATATGTTTATTATTGAGGGAAAACTGGACAAACAGCGTCTACATCAAGCCTTTCAAAAACTGGTGGAGCGTCATGAGATTCTTCGTACTTCTTTCGGATGGGAAAGAGGAGAGCCTGTTCAATATGTTCAGGAGAAGCTGGAGCTAGACATAAAAGAAGTGACATCAACACACGAACAGCTCTACTCCGTTGTGCAGTCACTTGTGGCTCCTTTTGACTTGAGCAAGGCACCACTGCTACGTGTTTTCGTGGTCACAGTAGAGGATGAATACCATGTACTTGTTCTGGATATGCATCATATCATCATGGATGGGTCATCCATAGCTATTTTGTTAGATGAACTGGTGCAATTCTATCAGGAAAAGCAACTTCCAGAACCAAGAATTCAATACAAGGATTTTTCAGCTTGGCAAAACAAGCTACTGGCGTCTGAGGTCATGCAAGGTCAAGAGAAATACTGGTTAGAGCAATTTAGCGGCCAATTACCTGTGCTTGGGTTGCCAACAGATTATCCGCGTCCGTCTGTGAAAAGCTTTGAAGGTAGTTTTGTTGAGTTCTTTGCAGATAAAGAATTGACGTTAGGATTGCGTAATCTAGCTAGCTCTACAGGTACCACACTTTACATGGTGTTACTTGCTGCCTATCACGTGCTGCTATCCAAATACGCTCATCAGCAGGATATCATTATCGGAACACCGATTGCTGGCAGACATCATGCAGATTTGGAAAAGGTAATCGGTATGTTTGTCAATACATTGGCCATCCGTTTACAATCTGATACGCAGCAGACATTTACCGAGTTCCTGCTTATGGTTAAGGAGCATGTGTTACAAGCCTTTGATCATCAGGATTATCAATTTGACATGCTCGTAGAAAAGCTGGATGCAGCAAAGGATGAGTCCAGAAATCCTCTGTTTGACACCATGTTTATCCTGCAAAATATTGAGGAGCCTTACATCACAGAAGGTAATGATGCTACTGATAAGCTATCCATATCTCGCTTTGATTATAAATATCGTATGTCTAAATTTGATGTAAGCGTCATTACGATCGAAGCTGATGAGGAGTTAGTATTTCAATTTGAGTATGCTAATACATTATTTACAGAGAGTACGATCAACATTCTCGGAGAATCCTTTCTTAAGCTGCTAACGATCATTGTTAATGAAGCGGGTACAAAATTAAGTGATATAGAGATTGCTGAATCCTATGACTTAATCGAAATGGATATTTCTGATCAATTGGACTTTCAGTTTTAAATAAAATGGATTGGAAGTAAGACCTTGGGATAAAAACCACGGTCTTACCTTTTTTCCTTATTTTATTATAGTATTAGTGAAAATTTTTTAATTGTATGATATTGTTAAGTCATGGAATTTTCTGGCGTATGACATTTTTCTTTTTTCATCAACTTCTGTTTTTCTAAGTACGTTTTTGAACTGAATAGAAGGCCGACAAGAGTACAAATGGAGTGGATGTATATGGGGGAAGCAATGAAGATTGACAAAGCGAACGTCGAAGAAATTTTGGGATTAACGCCTTCTCAAGAAGGGATATTATTTTACTATTTATATAATCTTGAAAGTAGAGAGTATTATGAACAGTTGTCGCTAAATCTGGAAGGCAGTGTTCAACCAGAGCTAATGAAACAAGCATGGGATTACATGGCCCAACAGAATGAGATGCTACGCACGATATATCGGTGGGAAAATTTAGAAAAACCAGTGCAGATCATTTTAAAGGACAAGCCGGTTTCTTTTAGACAGATTGACCTGTCGATAGTACCTGCAGAACAAAAAATGGAGAAGCTTGCAAGTGTGAAGCAACAAGACCTCCAGGAACCTTTGCATCTACATATCGAGCCGTTCCGTGTTACTTTATGTAAATTGACGGACAATCAATATGAAATGATTATTACAAATCATCATATTTTGTATGATGGCTGGAGTAATGGTGTTTTACTGAACGAATTTTTCCAAGCTTATCATAATCTGAAAGCAGGACAGGAGCATACGGCAAAAGAGAAAAGTAAATTTAAGGATTTTATCAAATGGAGTCAGTCTCAGCAGAAGAAGGAAGAAGTTACTTTATTTTGGAAAAACCTGCTTGATGGATTCGACACAAAATCAGACGTACTTTCCCGTAAAGAATATAGCCTTGAAGCTATGAAACAGGGGAAAAGCTATACATATGGTTTCACTCAAGGATTGACAAAACGTTTACAAGCATTTGTCCAAGAGCAGAATATTACGATTGCTACCTTTTTTTATACCGTTTGGGGCATGGTATTGCAACGCTACAATAACAATCAGGACGTTGTGTTTGGCGTAACGAGTTCGGGACGTACAGCACCGATCAAAGGGATCGATCAAATGGTAGGTCTCTTTATCAATACACTACCGTTCCGTGTACAAAACCGCTCAGACGAGACAATTATCAATCTGCTGCAAATGGTTCACCAACAAGTGAAAGCCCGAGAAGCTTTTGAGGCAAGTCCACTTGTTGATGTTAAAAAATGGACCCAACTGGATCATCAGGAGTCGATATTTGATTCTATTATGATCGTTCAGAACTACCCAATGGATTTTAGTCTGATGAACAAATTTTCCGATTTGTCAGTACGGTCCTTCGAGATGAACGAATTAACCAACTATCCGCTCTGCTTGGAAATCGTCATGAACGAGGACGTAGAATTACGAATTACTTATCACCAAAATCGTTTTGACGAATCTACCATCGAGCGTATTGCTGGGCATGTGCTACAAATGACAGAAGGGATACTAAGTGACCCAAATGCAAAACTCTTCTCGATTGAGATGATGACTCCTTTCGAGAAAACATTGATCCTTGAGAAGTTCAACGATACAACAGTAGAGAATCTAGAGCAGCAAACGATTCATCAGTTATTTGAAAGGCAGGTTGAGCGTACCCCAGATCAAGTTGCTATCGTCTGTGAAGGAGCGCACCTCACATACCGTGAGTTAAATGAACGAGCAAACCAATTGGCACGTACTCTGAGAGCAGAGGGAGTAGCTCCTGATCAACTTGTTGGTATTTTGGTCGAGCGTTCCATGGACATGATAGTTGGGCTATTAGGAATCCTGAAGGCCGGAGGGGCCTACGTTCCGATTGATCCAGGGTATCCAGAAGAGCGAATTCGCTACATGCTAGAGGATACGAATGCCAAACTGGTAGTGGTACATAGTCATTTACAAGAGAGAATCACCTTTGCTGGAAAATGTCTCGCTGTGGATGAAGAATCTTCCTATCAGGATCTCACAACCAATCTTGAACCGATTAGTACCCCATCTAATTTAGCCTATGTTATGTACACATCAGGTTCAACAGGTAAGCCTAAAGGGGTAGTGATTACTCATCAATCAGTTATCAATCAGGTGGATGGCATTACGGATCGAATTGATTTTTCTCCAGGGAAGTCGATCCTTTGTATTACGACGATTTCATTTGATCCATTCATTTTGGAAACGTTCCTTTCGCTAAGTAAAGGGGTAAAGGTTGTCATCGCTAGTGAAGCTCAACAGGCTGATCCAAAAGTATTGAGTGAAATCATTTGGAAAGAGAAAATTGATATGCTTCAAATGACACCTCCTCGTATGCAAATGTTATTGTCTTCCATGCATGGCACAGAGCGTGTCAAATGTTTAGAGGGAGTTCGTGAGATTATGCTGGGTGGAGAAGCCCCACCTGTTTTATTGCTGCAAACCTTGCGCACCTACACGGGGGCACGACTGTATAATATGTACGGTCCCACGGAAACCACTGTTTGGTCATCTGTTGCAGAAATAAAGACAGGAGAGGCTATCACAGTCGGTAAGCCGCTCATGAATAAATACTTCTATGTTTTAAGTGCTCAAAATCAGCTTCAACCAATAGGTGTGGCAGGTGAGCTATGTATTGCGGGTGAAGGACTAGCAAAGGGCTACTGGAACCTTCCAGAATTAACGGCTAAAAAGTTTGTAGAAAATCCATTTGTGCCAGGGAGCCTGATGCATAAAACAGGTGATTTGGCAAAATGGCTCCCAGATGGAACCATCGAGTGTTTAGGAAGAATCGATCATCAAGTTAAAATTCGAGGCTATCGCATTGAGCTTGGAGAAGTAGAAGCGCAGCTTGTGAAAATAAAAGATGTGCGGGAAGCTGTCGTAGTTGCACGGGAAGATCAAGAGGGGACTAAGCATTTGTGCGCTTATTTTGTGGCGGATAAGCAATTAACGGTAAATGAACTAAAAAGAAGCTTGTCGTCTGAGCTTCCTAATTATATGGTTCCCTCTTATTTTATGCAGGTAGATAAATTACCTCATTCACCAAATGGAAAGATTGATCGTAAGTCTCTCCCCGCTCCAGAGGGGATTAGCATCAACACAGGAGTAGAATACGTAGCGCCTCGTACAGAGCTAGAAATCAAAATGGTGCAAATCTGGAGTGAAATTTTACAGGTAGAAAAGATAGGAATTCATGATAATTTTTTTGAACTGGGTGGACATTCACTTAGAGCATCCCAATTTGTCTCGAAATTACGAAAAGTCTCTAACAAACAGATTTCGCTACGAGCAGTATTTCATACACCAACCATTGCAGAATTAGCGTCATTGATAGAAAGTGAAGCATCCATAGCATACGGGCACATTGAAAAAGCACCTGTACAGGATTATTATCCGATTTCTTCTGCACAGAAGAGATTGTTCGTATTAGATAAAATGGAACAGGGTTCAACAACCTATAATATGCCAGCAATGATCACACTAAAAGGCAATGTAGATCGTAACCGACTGGAAAAAGCATTTCATCAATTGATTGATCGCCATGAGGCTTTACGGACATCCTTTCATTTTATAAATAATGAGGTTGTTCAACAGATTCATTCGAAGGTTACCTTTTCCATATCCGAACACTCATTACTAGAAAATATGGATAAGGAAATAGGTCAGTCTGAATTGATCACACAAATCGTAGAAGCCTTTGTGCAACCGTTTGATCTACAACAAGCACCACTCTTAAGAGTCAAGCTAGTACATATAGAGAAGGAAGAATATCTACTCTTGTTTGACATGCATCACATCATTTCAGACGGTTCAACGCTTGAGTTATTTATCGAAGAGTTCATGAGCTTATATGCAGGCAAGTCATTACCTGAATTGGCTATTCAGTATAAAGATTATACGGTTTGGCACAATTCACAGGGAGCTTCAGATGAATGGGCTAAAAAAGAGCAATATTGGCTGTCACAATTTGCTGATGAAATTCCAATCTTGCATCTTCCGACCGATTTTGCCCGTCCTCCACTAAAAAGCTTTCGTGGAGATTCCGTATGGATGGGGTTGAATAAAGAAGAGACTGCCGCGATAAATCAATTTGCCTTTGAAAACAACGTGACTCCATTTATGGTGCTTCTTGCAGCATATCATTTCTTACTGGCTACCTATTCAGGACAAAATGATCAAGTGATTGGATCGCCAATTGCAGGAAGAACACATGCTGATTTACAAAACGTAATGGGGATGTTTGTAAATACGTTGCCAATTCGTAATCGTGTGGATCAAGAGGATAGCTTCGTTTCCTTTCTTGCAAGAGTGAAACAGAACGTATTGCTAGCATATGAGCACCAAGAGTATCCGTTTGAGGAATTGGTCCAAAAGCTGGATGTTGAACGGAATGTAGACAGAAACCCTGTGTTTGATACCATGTTTATTTTACAGAATATGGACAGCAAAGAGCTGACATTAGAGGATATTTCCATTAGCCAATTGGAGTTTCCAAATAAAACATCTAAATTTGACCTAACTCTTGAAGCAAAAGTAAGGGAAGGACGATATCATTTCCGTCTGGAATACTGCAAAGATTTGTTCCTGAAAAGAACGGCAGAGCAACTATTAAAACATTTTATCCATTTCGTACAAATGGTGACAAAGAATCCGAATTTGACGTTTGAAAGTTTGGAAGTATTGTTGCCTGAGGAAAAAAATCAGCTTCTCGTTGAATTTAATGATACGGCAATGTTCTATGACAAGGATAAAACGATTCATCAATTATTTGCTGAACGTGTAAAGCTAACGCCTAATCAGATCGCTCTCATGTGTGAAGAACGATCGCTAACGTATCAGGAATTAGATGAGAGGGCTAACCAAATTGCTCATTATTTACTTGAGCATCATCGGGTACAACCGAATCAATTAATTGGAATCCTGATTGAACGATCTGAATTTATCTTAATCGCAATGCTTGGCATTCTAAAGGCAGGAGCCGCCTATGTACCAATTGATCCCGTATTACCCGATGAACGAGTCAAGGTAATCGTAAATGAAGCTAGCATAAGTGTTGTCCTATCTACTTCGCGTTTTATCCATCAGCTTAATGCGTTGCAATGGGAATGTCCAACGTTAGATACCTTTGTCTGCCTTGATAAAGATGAGATTACTTCCATAGACGCCAACCAAACGAACGATCTGATTGATCAGAAATTGTGGAATCATATCGGTTCAGTTGGAAATGATGAGATTTCAATTGGCGGCTGGGTAAGCAGTTATACAGGGCAGCCCCTCTCTTTAGAGGAAATGAGGGAGTATAGTAAAAACGTGCTGCATAAGCTAAAACCTCATCTACATTCTCAGACGAGAGTTTTGGAAATTGGCTGCTCATCAGGTTTGACAATGTTTGAGCTAGCTCCATATGTTGGCTCTTATTATGGTACGGACTTATCTGATGTCATTATTGAAAAAAATAGGCAAAGAATGCTACGTGAAGGTGTTTCGAACATGAAGCTTGCCACTTTGCCTGCTCACGAAATTGACCAATTGGATGAACGAGATTTTGATGTAGTGATTTTAAATAGTGTCATTCAATATTTCCCTAATCATAATTATTTACGCTTTATCCTAGCAAAAGCGCTAGAGCTGTTGGGGGAAAATGGGGTTTTATTTGTTGGCGACATTATGGATTTGTCGTTGAAGGAAGAGATGATACAGTCATTAACGGAGCATAAGAAAACACAGATTCAAGATGATAAGCATCGTACAAAAACTGAATTTACAACTGAACTGTTTATCTCGCGTTCTTTCTTAGAGGATTGGCTATCGAAGCATGACGAGGTTACACATGTGACTTTTTCTCAAAAAGAACACACCATCGAAAATGAGTTAACTCGATATCGATATGATGCTTTATTTACGATTGATAAAGCATGTCTATCAGAGGATGCTTTGACGAAAAAGAATGTGAGCATTCAACGCAGACAACAACATGGTGCTTCTATGATAAATAGTCAATCTACAGAAGCAATCCATACTTCAATCGACGCTAATTCGCTTTGTTACGTTTGCTTTACTTCTGGTTCAACTGGGAAGCCAAAAGGTGTAATGATTGAGCATCGCGGAGTCCATAATTTTATAGAAGCTGCTGTGAAAATCATGCCTTTCCAAGAGGGAAAAAGACTTGTCTCTGTTACTAATATTAGCTTTGATGTGCTAGTGCTAGAGACCTTTGTCCCATTGTTAAAGGGAGTTACTGTCGTTATTGCTACGGAAGGTGAGCAACGTGATCCTAAACGCTTGAGCAGGTTAATCATCAACAAAGAGGCAAGCATGATACAGGTCACTCCATCACGCCTCCAGCTTCTGATGAATGATAAGGAATGTCATCGCAGCTTGCATTTGCTTGAGGTCATTATGATTGGCGGAGAAGCTTTTTCAACTGTTCAATTGAATGGACTGCAAGCCATCACACAGGCCAAGCTGTTCAATTTGTACGGGCCTACTGAGACGACGGTTTACTCCGCGATTGCTGATTTGACCAATGAAGAAACAGTAACCATCGGACAGCCAATAGGAAATACAAGTATCTATATTGTAGACAAACATAACAAGCTAGTCCCCCTTGGCGTCCAAGGAGAATTGTGTATAGCGGGTGATGGTGTAGCAAGAGGTTACTTGAACCAGCCTAAGCTAACCTCTGAAAAGTTTGTGTCCGATCCGTTTCATGCTGACAGCTCTGTTCGCATGTATCGTACAGGTGACATAGCAAGATGGTGTGAGGACGGAACGCTTGAATATTTGGGAAGATCTGATCATCAGGTAAAAATAAGGGGATATCGAATCGAATTAGGGGAGATTGAGCAACGCTTACTAAGCCATGATGAGATTACGGAAGCGATCGTTCTTAGTAGCGAGGATACGTTTGGCAACAAAATATTGATTGCCTACATTGTCGCTCACACCGAGCTTTCGGTTGCTCCTCTGCGTGAGTTTGTAAAAGAAGCACTGCCAGAATATATGGTTCCGGCACATTTTGTTCAAACAGAGAAGATGCCACTTACACCAAGCGGTAAGGCTGATCGCAAGGCACTTGAAAATACGACATCTAGACTTTCTACAGGTACGGCATTTGTCGCTGCCTCAAATGAGATAGAGGAAGTGCTACTTTCTATTTGGGAAGAATTACTTGGAGTCACTGGTTTTGGTGTTCACGACAATTTCTTTGATCTCGGTGGAAATTCTTTATTATTGGTGCGGATGCACAGCCGTGTGGATGAAAAATATCCCAATCGTGTGACTGTTACCGATATGTTCACTTATCCATCAATTAGTAAGATCGCGAATCTAATTATGCATGGTGATAAGGAGCAAGCCAGAACCTTTACATTACCAAGCATTTCTATGGGGCGAGATTATTTTGCTAGTAATCAAATGAGCGAACCGGGTTCTATATTTGAAGCAGAATTAACATCCGCCACTATGCTGAAATTACAGCGATTAGCGGAAGTAGAACAAGTGAGCATAGA
This sequence comes from Brevibacillus halotolerans, assembly GCF_026891775.1. Taxonomy (NCBI): domain Bacteria; kingdom Bacillati; phylum Bacillota; class Bacilli; order Caryophanales; family Paenibacillaceae; genus Brevibacillus; species Brevibacillus halotolerans. Next base: position 57,527 of record NZ_JAPTNK010000003.1, on the reverse strand, counting down.
CGATATATTTGTCGCTGCTTATGCATTTTTGCTATCGCAAATTAGTGGGTCCGAGCAAGTGTCTGTTCAGCTACTGATGCAAGAGCCTAATCAGTTTATGTCACTAGATGTAGATATAAGCTCAATGACTAATTTTTCTGAGTTGTTCCGCTATGTCCATCAGAAGCAAAAAGCAGAAGAGGAGATCAAGGTATACGAGGCAGATAGGCTTTCTGGACTTGTTATGTCCAAGGAACCATTCACTGTTACTCCGTTACTTTACCGAAAAGGACATGCAACGAAGCGCAGTGAGATAAATGACATATTTGATATCCTGCTTGAGATCGAATCAGATAGCAATTATATCAACTTCCGTCTCGACTATCAGCCTCAAAGGCTTAGAAGCGAAAAAATGAAAGAACTACTTCATGCTTATCGGAAACTCCTTGCAATGATCTTAGAAAATTAGTAACTTTCGACAGGATCGGTATTTTCAAAAAGATTGTTGCCTGATTCAATCCGTGGCAAGTATCGGGGGATCAGGCAACAGTCAATGTAACCTGAAGAAGTAGGAGTGAGACATCTGTGCTTAATTTTGATTCATTTAAACTTGATAGCTTAATCAGCGAGACTGAGAGTGACATTAAAGCTGTTGATAAAAAATCGATTGCAATTATTGGTATGTCTGGCCAATTTCCTAAGGCATCTCATTTGGAAGCTTTTTGGAATAATCTCTGCAATGGAGAGGATTGTATAGGTCCTTTCCCTGAATCTAGGCAGGCCGATACAAAAGCGTATCTACGTACGATTAAATCTACTGCTGAAGATACTTATTATGAGGGTGCCTTCTTAGAAGAAATCGACAAATTTGACGCTGCATTTTTTCGGCTCTCACCTAAAGAAGCCTCGTACATGAGTCCAACCCAGCGTTTGTTTTTGGAATCAGCATGGCATGCTCTGGAGGATGCGGGCTACGGTGGTGAAACATGCAAAGGTAGCAAGACAGGCGTATACGTGGGATTCAGTGGAGATGCTTTGCATGATTACAAAGGATTGATAAAAGAAGTGGGACATGAATCGATCCCTTTGTTTATACCAGGCAATTTGTCACCGATTATTGCCAGTCGAATCGCATATTTATTAGATTTGAGAGGTCCGTCATTAACAATTGATACGACTTGCTCCTCATCAGCGGTGGCTATACATACCGCTTGCCAAGCTCTCCGTAACGGAGAATGCAATATGGCCATTGCCGGGAGTGTAGGTCTTCATTTTATGCCGTTAGACAATGAATTAAAACTAGGGATTGAATCATCGACACGACGTACAAGGGCTTTCGATAGGAATTCGGATGGAACAGGGGTGGGAGAAGGTGTGGCCGCCCTTATTTTAAAACCGCTACACCAAGCCATTCATGATCGTGACCATATCTATGCAGTGATTAAAGGAAGTGCGCTTAATCATGATGGTACGTCCAATGGTCTGACTGCACCTAATGTACTGGCTCAAAAAGAAGTAATTCTTGCCGCTTGGCAGGATGCAGGCATTGAACCTGAAACCATTTCTTATATAGAAGCGCATGGTACGGGTACGGCGTTAGGTGATCCTATCGAAGTAGAGGCCATCCAAAAAGCATTTCGTACATTCACGGATCGAAGCCAATTTTGTGCAATCGGTTCTGTTAAATCAAACATTGGTCATCTAGGAGCAGCAGCCGGCTTAGCAGGGATTATCAAATCGGTTCTAGCATTAAAACACAAGAAAATCCCACCGACTCTTCATTTTGAAATGCCAAATCGTCAGATTGCATTTGAGAATTCGCCGGTTTATGTTAATACGGCTTTGCGTACATGGGAAACAAAGGAAGAACCTTTGCGATGCGGTATTAGCTCCTTTGGATTAAGTGGAACGAATTGCCATATCATCTTAGAGGAAGCTCCCGTACAGGAGGATGAGAAAGCAGATTATTTGCCTCAGCAAATTGAAGTTTTAGCGATTTCTGCCAAAAGCTTGACTTCTCTTCAAGCGCTGGTACAGGAATATATTCGTTTTTTGTCGGATAAACCAGATGAGATTTTATCAGATATTTGTTATACGGCGAACAGAGGCCGCTCGCATTATACTCATCGTCTTGCTCTTGCATTTTCTACCAAGCAGGAATTGATAGAGCAGTTAGAACAAGCAGCTACCGTATTATCAGCAGTTCATCCAAACGAATCCAGATTACATGTGAGTCATCATGTATTCTATGGAATCCATAAGATCGTACGCGAACAACAGTGTGATCTTTCAAGAGGAAAAGTTAGCGAACGAGAAATTCAAGGATTTACGCAAGAAGCAAAAGAAGCAGCCCAGAAATACCTGGATACAGACCGGACAAGCTCTGAAGCCTTAGTCAGCTTATGTCAGGCATATGTGTCAGGAGCGATTATTGACTGGGATCTTATCTATAGGAATGAAAAACGAAAACGGATCAGCGGACCTGTGTATCCATTTGATCGCAAGCGATATTGGATTGAATCCCGAACAGCATGTATCGACGAAAGAGAGGGAAACATTTTGAATGCACATTCTACTAACTCTGAAGTAAACAACGATCATTTTGAGAGTCAGAGAATAGAAACGATTTTACAGAACGTAAAACACATGGTGTGCACGCAAGCAGAAATAAATGAGCAAGAATTTGATGTGCATGCTAATTTTTATGATCTAGGATTTGACTCAATTCTATTTATTCAACTGAACAACCAAATCAAGGATACATACGGTGTTCAAATATCCTTTACTATGTTTTTTGAAGAATTAAATAACACATACAATGTAGCAAATTATCTAGCGCAAGTCTTACCTGACAGTTTCTTTGCAACTTCTATGAAGTGCGAGGCTAGGGCTACGAAACCATCTGAAGAAACTGAACAGGTAGCCAGTAAAGAGGCTTCTCAACCGCACGTTTCTGACTATCAACCAGTTCCAACGAACAATGGACATGGACAGAACGATCTAGGTGGGCTTGAGCAATTGATGAGTCAGCAATTAGAAATAATGGCAAAACAACTGGATGTATTTCGTTTACTACAGCCGAATGGTCAGAGGGAGAGCTTAGCCCCAGCTGTTGTAGCAATTGATGAGCGTCGTTTACAAGCTAGAGGAGAAGCTGCGATTGTACAAGAATCTCCCGTTGGTTTTAGAAATCTAGCAAAAGAAAACAACCAAAAAGAAGTGTTCGTTCCCTATCAAAAGGTTTCTTTTGAGTCAACGCAGAACGTAACAATGCAAGAACGTAGCCATCTACAGGATTTTATAACGAGGTATTCTGACAAAACTCGCTCCTCCAAGCTGTTAGCTCAAAACTATCGCAATGTACTTGCTAATAATCGAAATGTGGCGGGATATCGTTCCAACTGGAAAGAAATGATATACCCGATCGTTAGCGATCGAGCTATGGGTTCTAAGCTGTGGGATATCGATGGAAATGAATATATCGACATATGCATGGGATTTGGGGTTAACCTGCTTGGACATAATCCTGCCTTTATCACAGAGGCTATCAATGAAGAGTTGAAGCGAGGCTTCCCTGTAGGTCCCATGTCACGATTAAGCGGAGAAGTGGCTCAATTAATTTCTGAAATCGCAGGAGTAGATCGGGTTGCCTTTTATAACTCAGGTACGGAAGCGGTTATGGTTGCTGTCCGGATAGCCCGAGCTTATACGGGCCGCTCGAAAATTGCTATCTTTGCAGGTTCTTACCATGGCAGCTTTGACGGTATCTTAGCTCGCACTGATACGGCTAAAGACGATGGTAGCTCCAAACCGATGGCTCCAGGTGTTCCAGAAAGCATGAGTGATGATATTTTGGTGCTTGAATATGGCAGTGAGAAGGCCTTGCAAATCATCCGGGAGAATGCCGATGATCTAGCAGCGGTATTGGTTGAACCAGTTCAAAGCCGTGATCCAGAATTACAGCCAAAAGAGTTTTTACACTCCTTGCGTGCTCTGACAACTGAGCTTGGCACAGCCCTCATTTTTGATGAAGTGATTACCGGTTTCCGTATCCATCCCGGCGGTGCCCAAGCATGGTTTGGTGTTCAGGCTGATATGGTAACCTATGGGAAAATTGTTGGAGGCGGAATGCCTATAGGTGTTGTTGCTGGAAAAACTGCCTATTTAGATTGTATTGACGGAGGATACTGGCAATACGGCGATCAATCTTATCCACCAGTTGCGGAAAAGCGTACATTCGTTGCAGGGACATTTTGCCATCATCCCTTGACCATGGTAGCCGCAAAAGTGACTCTAGAGCATCTGAAACAACAAGGAAGTACCCTACAAGAAGAGGTAAACCAACGAACAGCACGTATGTGCCAAACGCTTAACGCTTATTTTAGAGAACAAAATATCTCTATTCGAATGGTTCATTTTGGCTCTTTGTTCCGTTTTGTATTAAAAGGTACGCAAGAAATATTATTTTACCATCTGCTGTTCCGTGGTATTTATACCTGGGAAGGAAGAAATTGCTTCTTGTCCACTGCTCATACTGATCAAGATGTCGAAAAGATCATTGACGCAGTTAAAGACAGTGTAGAGGAGATGAAGAAAGCAGGTTTTTTTCCTGACACTCCCTTAGAAGAGAGCCTAGATAAGGGAGTTAAAAATAAGCTACAGGTACCATTATCAGAAGAGCAAAAGCAATTATGGTTTTTTTGTCAATTAGGAGAGGAAGAGTCGCGTTCGTATAATGAATGCTTCGTGCTTCAATTAACAGGTCAATTAAAAGTGGATAGCATGCGTCATGCCATACAGCAACTTGTTGATAGACATGAATCCCTACGAACAACAATAAGCGCAGATGGCGAATATCAGTGTATCCATCCCAAAATGGTGATTGACGTACCATTGGTTGATTTTTTAGATCAACCGGGTGTGGATGCCAAAAAACAAGCACAGGCGTGGATGGACAACGAGGGTAAACAAGTCTTTCATCTGGAAAAAGGTCCGTTATTCAAAGCCTATATCCTGCAAATAGAAAAAGATGTTTATCAGCTCGTTTTCATTATTCATCATATTATTGCTGATGGATGGTCAGTAGGTATTCTTGTAAAGGAATTGGAGTCCCTTTATACGGCTGCCTATCATGATCAGAAAATAGTTCTCCCTGAGCCTATGCAGTATAGAGATTTTATCGTATGGCAAGATAAGCAGCAGAGTCAGCTTTCAGAAGCAGTACCTTTTTGGGAGCAACAGAGTACAAAACCGTTTGAAGTGCTGGATTTTCCAAGTTCAAAAATGAAGCCTGCAAAACGTAGCTACATAGGTAATCGCACAACTCTCATTCTACAAGCCGATGTTGTAAACAAACTAAAAGGGTTTAGTAAGAAGCAGAGAAATAGCTTATTTATGACTCTTTTAGCCTCTTTTCAGGTGTTTTTGCATAAGATAACAGGTCAAAATTCGATGTTCATTGGTATCCCTAGTGGAGGACAAGCGCTTGCAGGCTCCTCACATTTAGTAGGGCAATGTGTAAATATGCTACCGATTCATGGGCAAATTGAGCCAGATATGACCTTTGAAAAGGTTAGTAGCGTAGTGAAAAAGAATGCCTTTGAGGTTTACCAATATCAGCATTGCTCAATGGCTTTAATTGGCAAAATGCTAGCAGCTCAAGCAAAGAGTCCTAAGCTACCTGGAATTACTGCAACCTTCAACATGGATCGGCCGACAGGCAATTTGCAATTTCCTGAATGTGCAGTAGAGTTTGTACCTTTTCCTAAGGTTACAACCAAGCAGGATATTGGACTTAATGTTATTGAAGTAGGGGCCGAATTACATCTTGAATTTGAATACAATGCTGATCTCTCTGAACATGGAATCATAGACGGATGGATCAATGGATTTGCTAGATTAGTAGAGGATTTGGTCCGTTATTCTGATCGCTCACTTTCCGGTATACCACTGCTTACACATCATCTAAAAGCTTCGCAGAACCTGAAAGAGCAAGTCCTTCTAGAAAGTAAGGATCAATTGTTTATTCATGAGCAGGTAGAAAAGTGGGCGTTAGAGCATCCCGACAAGAATGCTGTTTTATGCGGGAACAGTGAAATTACGTATCAATCCCTTCATGAGCAGTCTAATCAATTAGCGCGCTGGATACAGCAAATGAATATCGAACCAAATCAGCAAATGATCATTTGCTTACCTACTTCTATAGAAGCGATTGTAAGTATTCTTGCTGTGATAAAAGCAGGCTACACGTACACCTATCTAAACGAAGAAGCAAGCGATCTATTACAGCATGCGGTAGTTATAACACGAGAAGCGACAGCATTTGTCAAGGAGCATGCTAAGCAGATTATTGATCTTCAAGAAATACAGGAAGATGTAAAACAGGTAGCTTCTACAAACCTCCAATCGCAGAATCGTAAAGACAAAATGGTGCAAATCGTACCAGATGTTGGCGGCTTTACGCATCAACAGCTCCTATGTTATGCAGAGGCAGTAAAAGAAAAATGTGAGCTTACAAGCTCGGATTGTGTGTATATTACTTCGGCTGATGAAGTAGGCTTCTGGGAAAAGCTATGGATACCAGCTCTAGTAAATGGAGCGACTCTGCGAATTGCTCATCAAGATGATGCTTTCCTTGGCAAAAGCAATGACACTGGTAAAATCATTTTCATTCATAAAGGTAGCCAGCTAGACGAGCATACAAAGCGTATACTGACTTCCCTACAAGAAGTTGATCTGCTCAAGCTTATTGTCCTTGATGCAGAAGTATTACTTTACCAACACCTACTTCAATGGAAGGAATTTTTGCCGAGTGGTTCAAGTCTGTTGCGCACCTTTAGCATGAAGAAAGTTCCGATGCTTATAACAGCACATGAAGCATTTGATCGAGAAGGGGCGGACCTGCAAAAGGTTCCATTAGGTTATCCAATAGGCTTTTTTCAACCAGAGATCGTAGATGGTCAGAGACAGCCTGTACCAGTGGGTGTAGCAGGGAATTTGTACCTTACATGGGGACATGTTGATAAACAATTTGTGTATGCGACCAGGGAATTAACTCGATTCTTACCAGAAGGCGAATTGGAGTATATAGGAAACACAGATAACCGAGCGAGACGTAATAACCATCGCATTTATACACAAGAAATTGAAGCCGTGCTTGAGCTATTTCCTGGTGTAGATCGAGCAATCGTGAGGAATGCTGATGATCAGGCCCACAATAAAGAGCTTCTGTCTGCGTATCTCTTTACTAGTCAGCAGGATCAATTGAATATTCAAAAGCTTCGCTCGTTCTTATCGTCTTGTCTTCCAGAATATATGCGGCCTACTCATTTTGTAAAACAAATGGGAATGCCTCTGCGCAGTGCTGGAGGGATCGATCTGTCTGAATTACCTGATCCATTTTCCTACCAAGAAGTTGAGAATGGTTTTACTTTACCTGCCAATGATACGGAGGAAAAAATTTGGGCGATTTGGAGTGATGTTTTAGGAAGTAAGCAGTTTGGCACGGAAGATAACTTCTTTGATTTAGGCGGTCAATCTCTACAGGCATCTACCATTGCTATGAGAATGCAGAAGGAGTTTGATTGCTTTATCCCTTTGCATCATATGTTTCTCTATCCAACCATCAGGGAGCTAGCGGCTAATACTGTACAGGGAACTGGTATGGGTGTACCTCTTATTACGAAATTGACAAAACAAGATGATTATCCGGTTTCTTCTGTTCAAAAAAGGTTATACGTTCTAGCAGAGCAGGAAGCCCAAAATGGAACTAGCTATAACCTGCCTGTAGGGATTTGTATCGAAGGAAAACTGGACTATGCAAAACTTCGTGAACAGATTAAGCATGTCATTTCGAGGCATGAAGCATTGCGAACATCTTTTCACCTAAGAGAGGGAGAGATTGTTCAACAAATTCACGATGAAGTAGACATTCCATTGGTGTATACAGAAGGAACAGAGGAACAGCTAAGTAGTCTGACAGAGGAATTTGTTCAACCCTTTGTGCTTTCTGAGGCACCTCTAATACGCCTGCAACTAGTAAAAGTCGCAGAGGAAAAGCACATTTTACTACTGGACATGCATCATATTATTTCAGATGGACTAAGCATGAATATCCTGATAAAAGAACTGCTTCATTTATATCAGGGTGAACAGTTGCCAGAACTAAGTGTCACCTATAAGGATTTTGCAGCCTGGCAGAATTCATTCTTATCTACAGAAAATGTGCAGAAGCAAGAAACCTATTGGCGTAATCTACTAGCTGAACCGCTTCCTGAATTAAATTTACCAGTTGATGTTGACGTGAATACGACTCAAAATGGCCGGGGGCATGTGCAAAGCTTCAAGATCGATGCAGAAACAACAGCAGCTCTCAAAAAAATCAGTGATCAGTGCAAGGCAACCTTATATCATACCCTATTTGCCGTTTATGAGATTTTTCTTGCTAAATGCTGCTACACCGAGGATATTGCGGTACTCACAGTAACCTCTGGTCGTACTCATCCGTTCGTCGAAAATATGGTAGGCATGTTTGTCCATACACTACCTGTCCGCTTACAGGTGACGAGTAATAAAACATGGCTGTATATAATTGAAGAGATGAAACAGCAAATTGTGGAAATGATTGAAAATCAGGATTACCCACTGGAATACATGGTAGAGCGGCTTCAATTTCCTATCGAAAAGGTCCGCGCAGGCTTTACGTATCAAAGCGCAGATCATGAATTGCCAAATACCTTATCAGCAGGGGAATTAACGCTGACACCTTTTGAGGTTAAAAATGCAGCTACTCGCAGTGATGTAAGCTTGTTAATCCAAGAAACGAATGATGGTTTATCCTGCCTTATGGAATGCAATGCAGCGATTTTTAACGAAACAAAGCTGGATGTATTGATCGATTGGTTCAAAAAGCTACTGATAGAGCTGCTTGAGCATCCTATGAGCGAAATTAGTAAGATACAAATGAGTAACGGGACGGAAAACTCATTATTTAACCATTTAGCCTTATCAAAGTCTGATTATGAATGTGTTTATCCATTGACAACCACTCAACGAGACATGTATTACGATATTTTGCTTACTCAAAACAATGGGCTATGTTATCTTTTCTCCACCTCCATCGATCTCCCAGCAAAGATCAATCAAGAGCGATGGAAGCAGGCAACCGAGCATGTCTTTAATCAGATACCACAGCTTCATGCTCATCTACTTAAGGATGGCGCTACACTTTATCAAGCTGTAAAGAAAAATAGTCCGTTTTCCTACGAAGAATACAAAACAGAGGGAGTCGAAACAAGCAGTGCTTTTATAACAAAGCTGATTGAACAGGAGCTAAACGTTCCATGGAACTTATTTGAGCCAAAGCTTGTCAGATTCGTATTTGCTACTGATCAGGCTGGGAATCATACGTTTTGCATTTTAGCTCATAACCTCATCATTGATGGTGTAGGAGTAAAAATTATTATTGAGCATATCATCGCAAGCTATGAAGCTTTGGAGAACGGTACAGAATATAAACCAAAGGAAACAGAGAGCTTCCCTGCTTATGTTTCGGATAACTTACAATCGTTTGATACCAATATCATCAAAAAACATTGGAAGGAAAAGCTTTCTAATGTGGAGCAACTTTCTACTAGCGGTATAGAACAGGAATCAGCAGTTGTAAGTCAAACCACTCGGATACCAGATGAACTGTTTGTACAGATCAAAAGATATTGTGAACAGGAGAAGGTACGGCTTTCCCATTTCTTATGGGGGGTATATGGTTTGTTGGTTAAAATTTATAGCAACCAGCAATCCGATTTTCTGATACGCAATGTTATTAATGGACGTTCGCGAGAGTACTCCCATACTGTCGGAAACTTTTATCAAGTGACACCCTTATTGTTTCCACGTCATATTTTCAAACCAGAAATGGAAATGAAAGACTATTTCGCTCACTTGATGAAAATAAAATCGGAAGATCATGCATATCGAGATATTTCCATGATGGAGCAAAAAAACATCATAGGGGAAGAAGAGGTATCTTTTTACTTCAATTATCTTAACTTTACGATGATTCCGGTTTGTCAAGAGATGACTTATATTCACTATTATCATCCTCGTTATTCTGAGCGACAGGTTAATATATGGGTCAAAGCGTTATCAGATACCGTTGAGCTTTCCGTTTACTATGATCAACAGCTATTTCCGGGTGAATCATTTTTAGATTGCTTCATTCATATAGCCAAGCAGATTACAGATGGAAAGAATACCTTGTCGGAATTAGACTATCTGGGAAATCAAGCGGAGATTATTGATCAATTTAACGCAACAGAGCAAGCTTTTGACACAGAACGTTCGATTTACCATTATGTAGAAGATTACGCGCTGAAACAGCCTAAGAAGGTAGCGTTGCATTACCAAGATTGTCAGATAACCTACCAAGAATTAAATGAAGGGGCGAATCGACTGGGTCATCTCCTAAGTAAAACTGGACTAACAACAGAAGGATTAGTCGGTATTTACATGGAGCGAGCTCCACGTATGGTAGAAAGCATCCTTGCTGTGTGGAAGGTAGGAGCTGCTTATACGCCAATTGATCCAGAATATCCGCTGGATCGTGTGCTTGGAATCCTACAGGAATCGCAAGCACAGGCACTACTAACTACAAGTGATTTGGTTAGCGACACAGTAAGAAATGGCTTTGCGGGAAGAATAATCTGTCTCGACCAAATTAGAGATGATCTTATGAAGGAAAGTGCAGATAACGTAAACATACCGCTTGATATGAATCAGTTGTCTTACGTCATTTACACGTCTGGCTCTACTGGAAAGCCAAAAGGTGCGATGGTGGAGCATATCGGGATGATGAATCATATTTTTGCGAAGGTTGATGGAGTAAAAATAACATCAGAAAGTATCGTTGCGCAAAATTCTTCCCATTGCTTTGATATTTCGGTATGGCAGTTTTTTGTTGCCCTTGTATGCGGCGGAACTACAGTGATCTATCCCAATGAGCTGATTCTCAATACAAAGCACTTTATCGATCAAGTAGGACAAGACAGTGTTACTGTACTAGAGGTGGTTCCTTCTTATTTGTCAGTCATGCTTGATCTATTGGAAAAAGAATGTCAAGCCTTCCAGTCACTTGAGTACCTGTTAGTCACAGGAGAGACTCTTAAACAAAACGTAGTTAAGAAATGGTTCAGCCTGTATCCTTCCATTCCAATAATCAATGCTTATGGTCCTACGGAGGCATCTGACGACATCACCCATTATTATATGGATACAGTACCAGATATGCCGACTATTCCAATTGGACAGCCATTGCAAAATTTTAATATTTACATTGTGAATGAAAACCTTCAGCAGTGCCCAATTGGTGTAAAAGGTGAAATTCTTGTCTCTGGGATTGGAGTAGGTCGTGGATACCTGTATGATACCAAGCGAACTCAAGCAGCATTTATGGATGATCCGTTTCCTGTAGAAAAAGGACGGCGTATGTATAAAACAGGGGATTTAGGAAGATGGCTCCCAGGCGGAATCATCGAATTCTACGGACGCAAGGATCATCAGGTAAAAATTCGTGGCTTCCGCATCGAATTAGGTGAGATTGAGAGTAAATTGGTTCAAATTCCGGCCATCAATGAAGCAATTGTCACTGATCTTGAAGATGAATTTGGCAATAAGTATCTTTGCGGATATATAGTCTGCAACAGCCAGATCGATAACGCAGAAGTGAAGGCAATCTTATCGAAGGTATTACCTGCATATATGATTCCTTCCTACCTGATCCAATTAGATAAGATGCCTGTGAATACAAATGGAAAGGTAGATCGTAAAGCGTTACCTATACCTGTAAGCGATGAAACAAGAGAATCAGTGAAAGCAGCAAATATAACAGAAGAAAAATTGCTTCAAATATGGGAAAGCGTGCTTGGAATAAAGGGAATCAGCGTGACCGATCATTTCTTTGAAAACGGTGGGCATTCATTAAAGGCAATCATGCTGTTATCACGTATTCACAAGGTTTTTGATGTCGAGATGAGTCTACGGCAAATCTTTGAAATGCCGACGATCAAGGAGCAGGCTACGTATCTTCGTAATGCACAGAAAAGCATGCATGTTTCCATTCAGCCAGCTCCAAAAAAGGATTGTTATCCATTATCTGACGGACAGAAGAGTCTCTTCCTACAGCATCAATTAAATATGGAAAGCACCAGCTATAATATGCCGGGCATTCTGCTGTTGGAAGGTGAGCTGGATAAAGGACGCCTTGAAAAAGCATTGCAAGAAATCGTACATCGTCATGAAAGCCTACGCACCTCGTTTGACCTAGTAGATGGGGAACCGATGCAAATTATTCAAGAAGAATCTCAGCTAACTCTCAATGACATAAATGTAGAGGAGCGCGAGATTGAGGAACAAATCAAACTGTTTGTCCAGCCGTTTGATTTGAGCAAGTCTCCATTACTTCGGGTTACAATCGCGGAGTTGTCGGCTAAAAGACACTTGTTATTCGTTGATTTGCATCACATTATTTCTGATGGTGTGTCTCTGGGAGTATTCATTCGGGAAATAATGGATTTATATCAAGGTAAAGAGCTTGCTCCACTGTCTATTCAGTACAAGGATTTTACCAATTGGCAGGCGCAAGAGGGCAAAAAAATCATGGATACACAAGGGGAATACTGGAAAAATATGTTCGCTAATGAAGTTCCTGTTCTCTCGCTTCCAACGGATTGGGAGCGCCCAAAAATGAAAAGTTTTGAGGGTGAACGGATACGTTTCGTGCTTGATTCGGATATAAGTCAAGGAGTATATGAGGTAAGTAAAAAAAGCAATACAACCCTTTTCATGTTGTTAATGGCGGCTTATCAGATATTACTGGCCAAATATGCCAATCAAGAGGATATTGTTACAGGTACTGCGGTTGCAGGGCGTTCGCATGCTGATCTTGAAAACGTAATGGGGATGTTCATTAATATCCTACCAATACGTACGCAGCCTCAAAGCGATAAAACATTCGTACAATATCTTGGCGAAGTGAAGCAACTTATCCTTCAGGCATTTGAGCACCAGCAGTATCCGATGGAGCAATTGCCAGAATCATTGAAGCTTTCACGTGATCTTAGCCGCAATCCACTATTCGATACGATGTTTACTATGCAGAACATGGAAATCCCAGAAATAGAACTGGAGGGCATGCGGGTTTCACCATATCCATATGCTACTAAAGTGGCAAAATTCGATCTTACGTTAGAAGCAAAAGAGCAGGATAATCGACTTCATTTCGAATTGGAATATGCGACAAGCCTATTTACACCAGAAACCGCGGAACGAATGACCAGAGATTATCAGCATATTCTGCGTACGATTGTGTTAGACGATCAAGTACAATTACGAGATATCTCCTTGGAAAAAACCTTTACTAAAGTTAATAAATCAATTCAAACAGAAATCGACTTTCATTTCTAATGGTGTATGGAAACACAAAGCCTGATCACCCTTGAGCGAAAATTTTGGTCCTGAGGGTGATCGGGACTTATATAGAAAACCTAGGGGAAATGCATAACCAGGGGTAATCATGCAAATGGAGAGGAGAAAAAAGTAGCGATGGATAACATTACACAGAATCTGCTTCTCTCAAGCGGTGAATTAGAAGAAGAACGACATTACTGGTTAAACAAACTAGCTGGAGCTGAACAGGTAACCATTTATCCACCTGATTTTTCAAGAGGTGAACAGAAAGAAGCCCACAAGACGAGTATACCTTTTACTTTTCCTGATGAAGTGAGTAAATGGATGGTACAACTTGTCAACGGGTCAGAGCATGGCATCTATATGGTTCTTTTGAGCGGGATCAACTGTCTACTCTATAGATATACTGGTTACGAGGATTTGATCCTTGGAATGCCTGTGTTCAAGAACGATGACGCCATAGACCTGAGTCAACGGTTAGCCATTCGAACGCAGATGACGCCAAATGATACCTTTCGCACCATCTTGCATCAAGTGAAGCAATCAGTCATGGAAGCAGATCAATATCAAAATATTCCTATCATGAAAATTTTTAATGAATTAGGGCTGGTACCAAAAGATCAGCGACTCCCCGCTTTTCCCGTGGTAGTAAGCCTTCGCAATATTCATAAGGATGTACATAATGACTCAGACCTTCTTTTTCAGTTTCATTTTTCTGGAGAACAACTGACGGGGGAAATTATTTATTCGAATGACTTATTTTATAAAGAAACTGTGAACCAAATGTCCAAGCATCTCTTCCAGATATTTACGAATGTGATGGAAAACTCTACCCAGCCATTAACAGAGCTACAAGTAATGAGTGAAGAGGAGGCTAATCAGATTATCCATGGCTTTAATCAGACAGAGAGAGCCTTTGCACGAGACAAAACCATTACAGACTGGTGGGAAATACAAGTTACCAAGAAACCTGATCAAATTGCAGTCGTGTATAAAGATCAGGCACTTACCTACAAAGAGGTAGATGAGAGAGCAAACCAGATTGCTTGGCATTTACAGCGTCATGCCTTTATTCAGGCCAATGATTGTGTGGGAGTAATGGTTGAGCGGACAGAGGAAGTGGTGATTAGTTTACTGGCAGTGCTTAAATCGGGAGCAGCGTATGTACCGATTGATCCTACGTATCCAACCGAGCGGATCGCTTATATGATTCATGATAGCAAGATGAAGGCAGTCATTACTCAATCTGCTTTTTTGAATCACATTGAGCATAATGATTCTGCTGAATACAAACCTATTTCGCTTGTGGTTCTTGATCGGGATCAAGTTTTGATAGATACGGAACCAACTGCTGGGCTAGACACGATCCGTAACGCTGACAATCTAGCTTATGTTATCTATACATCAGGCTCAACAGGCAATCCGAAAGGTGTTATGGTAACCCATAGAAATGTAGGGAATTTTTTTGTCGGGATGGATGAAAGACTACAGCCTATAGAGAGTGATACGTTTCTATCGGTGACAACCATCTCATTTGATATTTCTGTTTTGGAGCTATTATGGACAATGACTAGAGGAATTCGTCTTGTCTTGGTAGACACGCAGGAGGATACGTTAGGTAGCTATGACCATTATCTTGACCAACCGCATATTGAGATGATCACGATGATGCAATGCACACCGTCCCGACTTAAACTACTAATGGATGCGCCTGACTCACAGCGTTTGTTACAGTCTCTTCGGAATTTGTTAGTAGGCGGAGAAGCATTTCCTGCCCAATATATAGACGATCTCCATAAGAAAACCAATGCAAGAATATTCAACATGTATGGTCCTACGGAGACAACAATCTGGTCTGCGGTTCATGAAATACCTAGACTAGCTACTAAGCACAACGAAAATATAACAATAGGAAAGCCAATCGCAAATACGCAAATTTATATTCTTGATCAGCATCAAAAGCTGGCTCCCATCGGAGTGCAAGGAGAGATTTGTATAGCTGGGGAGGGAGTAGCGAAAGGGTATTTGAATCGCATTGAATTGACTGAGGAAAAGTTTGTAACGAATCCCTTTGGTAAAACGAAGGATGAAAAAATGTTTAAAACGGGGGATATTGGTAAATGGCTCCCGGATGGAACGCTACAATGTCTCGGGCGTGCCGATCATTTAGTAAAAATACGTGGGTACCGAATTGAATTAGGAGAGATTGAGCATACATTAAACCAGCACCCGGGAATTTCTAATTCGATCGTGCTTGCCGAACCAGACCATCAGGGAGATATGCAGCTCTTAGCCTTTCTAGTCATGAATTCAGAAGGAGAGAGGGGAACATCGACACAAGAAATACGTGAATATCTAATGCAGCATTTACCTGCGTATATGTTGCCACATTTTTTCAGCAAGATATCTAGCTTTCCGCTTAAACCAAACGGAAAAATTGACCGTCAAGCGCTTTCGCTACTGACTAGAAGTGATGTAGGCTCCACTGTGTTTGAAGCGGCCAGAGATGAAGAGGAAGCGGTACTTATCAGTGTTTGGAGCCAGGTACTTGGCGAGGATAAGATTAGTATTCATGATCGCTTCATCGATTTAGGCGGAGATTCAATAAAAGCCATGAGGGTCGTTTCTGAGCTTTATAAGCGTGGATACAAGCTTCAAGTGAAAAGCCTGTTTGAATATCCAACGATTATAGAATTGCGACCACATCTACAGCCAATTAATCATCGGGCTAGTCAGGAAATTGTACAAGGAATCGTTCCTCTGACTCCTATTCAACACTGGTTTTTTGCCCAGCCGATGGAAGAAAAACACCATTATAATCAATCAGTGATGTTAGATAGCAAGTCTCCAATTGACTATGAAAGCTTGATGAAGGTTCTGGACAAGCTCACTGCTCATCATGATGCTCTACGGATATCCTTTCGACAGGAAGAAAATGCCATTGTACAGACGATTCGGGATATAGCTCAACCGGTCTATGAATGTCAGGTTTTTGATTTGACAGGTAAATCAAAAACAGATAAAGAGGTGAAGAGTGACATACAAAACATATGTCGAGAGCTGCAATCAAGCCTTGATTTGTGGGGTGGTAAGCTAATTAACGTTGGTTTATTCCACACGGATTTTGGAGATCATTTATTTCTTACCTTCCATCATTTGATTGTCGATACCCTTTCTTTACGAATTTTATTAGAGGATATAGAGCAAGGCTATCAGCTTGCTGTGAATAATCAAGCTGTTTCGCTTCCTGATAAAACAGATTCTTATCTTGTCTGGTCACAGCAACTATACGAATATGCAACCTCATCTGAGCTACAAAAAGAGCTTTCATACTGGGGAAAAATAACAGAGGACTCTGTAGAAGAAGACCGTGCCTTGGGGAGCATGAGCGAGAACGAGCGGCTGGTTGGCAGACTTTCTACATCAGATACTCAGCTATTGCTAAAAGAGGTTCACCGTGCCTACAATACTCAAATTTATGACATTCTCTTAACGGGGCTCGGCATGTCTCTTCGCTCATGGAAGAAATCGGACATGATACTCATTGATGTCGAGGGGCACGGACGCCACGAGCTGAGTGACCAACTGGACATAACCCGGACTGTGGGATGGTTTACCACACTGTATCCAATTCTTTTGGATATGAGACATCATGCTGATCTCTCCATGCAAATAAAGGAAATGAAAGAACTGTTAAAGAAAGTCCCCAATCAAGGAATCGGATATGGACTACTCAGATATCTTGGAACGGACACGAATAAACAAGCATTGTCAGGTGGATCGCAAGCGACTTACTTATTTAACTATCTTGGAGAAATAGATGAGGAAAAGGAAGATGCTATTTTTCAGCTTTCCTCCATCCAACCAGATCATCCAATCAGCAATGCCAACAGTCGCACCCATAAGCTAATCTTTACAGGAATGATCCAAAATGGAGAGCTGACATTTTGGATGGACTACGACAGAAATCAATTTTCGCGAGATACGATGCAAAAGGTATTGGATGGTTTTTTCAGACATCTACAAGAAATTATTCGTCACTGTACGAGTAAAAAGACCCAAGAGTTTACGCCAAGCGATTTTGGGGACAACAATTTATCTATGTCAGATTTGGATGATATTTTAAGTCTATTAGAAGAATGATCTCTTATACATGAGCAGAGGTGAAATATGGAGACTAACAACGCACAAATTCAGAAAATATATTCACTCACTTCGACTCAAGAAGGAATGCTGTTTCATTCCATGCTTGATCGTACATCGGGAACATACTATCAGCAAGCCGTCTTTACAGTAGATGGCTTGCTTCAGCCAGAGCTTTTAGAGCAAAGCTTTAATATCCTGATTGAACGGTACGAGATTTTTCGGACAATGTTTGTATATGAGAAGATTCAAACGCCAAAACAGATTGTATTAAAGGAACGACCACTACAAATCCAGGTTGTCGATATATCACATCTTGATGAGGAAGAGAAAGAGTCCTATATCGAAGAATTTGTTAGGTCAGATCGTTCAAAAGGGTTTGATCTTACTCATGATACTTTATTTAGAGTTACAGTCATTCAAGCGGCAATTGATAGCTTTTACATTGTTTGGGGATTTCATCATATCCTTATGGATGGTTGGTCATCAAGTATTGTCCTAGATGAGCTTTTCCATATTTACGATTGTCTTCGAAATGAAAAAAAATGTGAGCTTAAAACGGTACAGCCCTTTGGCCAGTTCGTCAAATGGCTAGAGCAACAAAACCATGAGGAAGCGGGCGCATATTGGAAACAATATCTGGAGCAATATGAGCAGCCAAGAAGTCTTCCAGCTTTTGGTGAAGGGAGCGCATCTGGAAAATTTAAACATGGCGAAGTTATCTTCGAATTAGATGAGAAGATTACCGAAAAGCTAATGCAAATTTCTAAGCAACGCCAAGTTACGATCAATACAATATTTGAGGCATGCTTCGGTATCTTTTTGCAGAAGTATAGCAATCATACAGATGTTGTGTTCGGTTCGGTTGTTTCGGGTCGCCCTCCTACGCTACTCGGTAGTGATGAAATGGTTGGTTTGTTTATCAATACCGTTCCAAAACGAGTGAAATGCGAAGAAAATCAAGTTTTCTCATCCTTATTGCAAAAAATACAGCAAGCTTCCCTTGAGTCTAAAGATTATGAGTACTATCCTCTTTATGAAATTCAGTCACAATCTCAGTTGAAGCAAGAGCTTATTTCACACCTTTTGATTTTTGATAATTATCCACTCTCAAAAGGATTAGAACGTTTGCAAGATAAACAAAACATGGGCTTTTCTGTAACAGACATTCAATTTACTGAACATCCAAATTATGATTTAACTTTGCATATTCAATTTGATCAAGTAGTCAAGATAAAAATTATTTTTAATGAACTGGTTTACATAAAAGAACAAGCGGAACAATTCAAGAAGCATTTTATGCATATCCTGCATACGGTGACGTCTGAACCAGATCGTTTGATCGCTCATATAGAATTATTGGATCAAGCAGAAAAAAATCATATCATTCAAACATTCACGAATGAGGAACTAGTCTTATGTGATGAAAAAACAATTCAAGAATGGTTTCAGGTCCAAGTCACGAAAATTCCAGATGAGATTGCAATCGTTTATGGCGATAAAACATTGACGTATCGTCAACTAGACGAGCTTTCCAACCAACTTGCCCATTATTTGCGGGGACAGTATCAAATTAAGCCAAATGATTTGGTCGGAATCATGCTAGATCGTAGTGAGCAGATGATCGTATCTTTGCTGGCTATTTTAAAATCCGGGGCAGCGTATGTACCGATTGATCCAACGTATCCAGTTGAGCGCATTCGTTATATTATCAACGATAGTCAAATGAAAGTGCTTGTAACAAAATCACATTTTCAAAATCGAATGGGTGATAGATCTGAAACGGCTATCCTACTCCTTGATGAAGTAGATGCTAAGCTGGTAACTCAATCCATTACTGTTCCACATGGGATAAACAAGGGATCAGATTTGGCCTATGTGATCTATACATCCGGTTCAACTGGTAATCCAAAAGGCGTAATGGTTACACATGCAAATGTAAGCAACTTTTTTACAGCAATGGATCAAAAACTACAGCCAACTAAAACGGATGCTTTTTTATCAGTAACAACGATTTCCTTTGATATTTCTGTTCTAGAACTATTCTGGACACTAACACGCGGAATCCAAGTTGTCATAAGCCCTGATGATACGTACGAAAACTACGACAGTTTTTTAACGAATACGGAACAGCCACAGATGGATTTTAGCGTATTCTTTTTCTCAAGCTACGATCATCAACAGGTAGATGATAAATATTCATTGCTTTTGGAAACAACCAAGTTCGCAGACAAGCATGGCTTTAATGCTGTTTGGACTCCAGAACGCCATTTTCACGAGTTCGGTGGACTATATCCTAATCCGTCCGTAATCAGTTCGGCGCTTGCTATGATTACCCAAAACCTGCAGATCCGTTCTGGTAGCATCGTATCTCCCTTGCATGACTCTCTACGCATTGCTGAGGAATGGTCAGTCGTAGATAATCTTTCAAAGGGACGTGTTGGCCTATCGTTTGCACCGGGCTGGCATGTAGACGATTTCGTTTTACGTCCGGAAAACTACGAAGAGCGTTATGATCTTATGTTTAGACAAATAAAAGAAGTCCGCCAATTATGGCGCGGTGAAAAAGTAACGCGTATAAATGGGAAGGGATACCCTGTAGAAGTCCAAGCATTTCCAAAACCAATTCAATCGGAGGTTTCAGTTTGGGTGACAACAACAGGGACAGCCGAATCCTTTATTGAAGCTGGAAAAATGGGAGCCAACATTTTAACGCATTTTCTTGGACAGGATATTTATCAATTAGAAAAAAATATTTGTCTGTATCATGAGACCCTCCGCGAGAATGGGTATGATCCAAAGCTGTTCAAGGTGTCACTCATGCTTCATACCTTTATTGATGATGATATTGATTATGTACATGACAAAGTAAAAAAACCATTTTGTGACTATCTAAGATCTAGTGTGAGCTTGATACGTAATCTGGCTAAAAATCTTACTATCGGCACAGATATGCTGGATATGAGCAACGTATCAGAGGAGGATATTGAACAAATTCTGGAAGTCGCTTTTCAACGCTATTGGAATACGGCGACTTTACTTGGGACACCAAAGACTTGTCATAAATTAGTTGAACAGCTCTATCATATCGGTGTGAATGAAATCGCTTGTTTACTCGATTTTGGTATTGATCATGCTTCTGTAATTCAAAGCTTACATCACTTAGCTGCTTTCAAGGATAAGTACGCTAGAAAAAGCGAGGTCAAAGCTTTAGCTAGCGATACAACTCCGAGTATCCGTCCGATCACCATGATGCAAACCACGCCGTCACGGCTCAAGATGATTGCCGCTGATCCTAGCTCTCAGAAGTTTTTACAATCTCTTGAGGCCTTGCTAGTGGGCGGTGAAGCTTTCCCAGCTTCTCTGATGCATCAGATACAAAGGCAAACAAAGGCAAGCATATACAACATGTATGGTCCGACCGAAACAACAATTTGGTCGGCGATTCATCAGATAGCTGAGACAGATCAGATTGCCTACATTGGGAACCCGATTGCTAACACCCAAATTTTCATTCTTGATGAGCACCATCATATTCTACCGATTGGGGTGATCGGTGAGATTTATATCGGTGGAAAAGGAGTAGTGAAAGGTTACAGGAATAAAGAAGATTTGACTAGTGAGAAATTTATTCCGAATCCATTCTCTTCCGATCCACAGTCTCGATTGTACCAAACAGGTGATTTAGGTCGATATCGAGCAGATGGAACACTTGAATTTATAGATCGAAAAGATTATCAGGTCAAAATACGTGGCTATCGCATGGAGTTAGGCGAGATTGAAACAGCAATTCTTCAACATCCAGATATTGCAGAAGCAGCAGTTACTACGCAAACGGATGAAAATGATGATAAACAACTCGTTGCCTACATTGTCTGGAAAGCGGGAACAAATAAAATAAACAAAAATGTAACTCAACTGCGCAGTTTCCTTGCGGAGAGGTTACCGGGCTATATGATCCCTGCATATTTTGCTCCCCTGGAACAATTACCTTTAACTCCAAACGGCAAAATAGATCGGAGTGCTTTACCAGTAGACTGGACCATGATAGACACGGGCGTTGAATATGTGGAGGCTTCCAATGATAAAGAGGATGCATTAGTTGCTGTTTGGCAAAAAGTCCTAGGTGTCACTAATGTAAGCGTTCATGACAATTTTTTCTCACTAGGTGGAGATTCGATACGTGCGATACAAGTGTCTTCCTTAATTCAGAAATATCAATACAAAATTCAAATCAATGATTTATTCAAATACCCAACCATTAGAGAGCTTTCTATGCATGTAAAACAAATGAAAACAAAACGGACAACAAACCAGCTAGTTGAGGGGAACGTACGTCTAACACCTATTCAGCATTGGTTCTTTCAGCAAAATGTAACAGATGCCCATCACTACAATCACGCAGTTATGCTACATCATGAACAAGGCTGGGACGAGCTATTGCTCCAAAAGGTATTTACACGACTTGTTGAACACCATGATGCTCTGCGTATGACGTTTCATGTAGAAGGGGGGCACGTTATACAGAATATCCGTGGACTTTCAGATCGTTTGTTTGATTATACATGCTTAGATTTCAGAGGTAAGCATGTGACGCCAGCTATGATCGAGGCTGAAGCATCTAATATTCAGGCTGGATTTACACTTAGCACAGGTCCGTTGATCGCGATTGGACATTTTAAAACGGATCAGGGTGATCATTTATTGATCGCGATTCATCATTTAGTAGTTGATGGAATCTCTTGGAGAATTCTGCTTGAAGATCTTGCCAGTGGTTATATGCAGGTACAAAACGGAGAAGCCATTTCACTTCAGGATAAAACGGATTCGTTTAAAGAATGGTCAACAGAGCTTCATGTTTATGCCAATAGTCAAACCATTCTAAAGGAATCTACTTATTGGGAGCAACTGGCTAATGTACCGATAGCGTCCTTGCCTCAGGATCATATTGTCATTGATGATCGGATGCAGGATAGCAAGACATTAACCATGGAACTTAATCAGGAAGAGACTAACCATTTATTAAAAGAAGTTCACCATGCCTACAACACAGAAATAAATGACGTATTGTTAACGGCACTTGCTCTTACAATGAGAGAGTGGACTGGTGAAAATCGCACTCTCATACATGTAGAGGGTCATGGTAGAGAACCCATCAGTGAGAATATAGACATTTCGCGGACGGTTGGCTGGTTTACCTCTCTTTATCCAGTGTTGCTTGAAACAAAAGATACAGATATCGCCTATCATATTAAATATACCAAAGAGTATCTGCGGAAGGTTCCGAATAAGGGAATTGGCTATGGCATCTTACGCTACGTAACATCTGCTGACATAGAGACCGTCAGTCATCTAAATGTAAAGCCGCAAATTATGTTCAATTACCTGGGACAATTTGATCAGGATATCTCAACGGATGCCTTTTCAATTTCACCTTTTCGTACAGGTTCAACTCTGAGTCGCAGGGTACAGAGACAGTACAATTTTGAAATTGTTGGCATCATTCAGGATGGTGCATTACGACTTCACTTTGAATATAACCAAAACATGTACGATTTTAGTACCGTACAAAATATGATTGATCTATATAAAAAACATTTGCTTGATATTATCAATCATTGTCTCAATAAGAAAGAAAAAGAGATCACTCCAAGTGATGTAGGGAATCATACGCTCTCGATTGAAGAATTAGCTGATTATCTAGAGAATTTATAGAAGAAGAGGAGAGATTTGCATGCTACGTATAAAAGAGCTTGAGCATCAAATCACGATGGAAATGGAGCAGGCCCGTGTACCGGGTCTGGCCATCGCTATTATCCATAATAAGGAATTAGTCTATACAAAGGGATTTGGTGTGACTAGTGTGCAAGATTCAGGAGTAGCGGTAAGTCCACAGACATTATTTCGTATAGGCTCGATTTCTAAGCTGTTTACCGCCACGTTGATCATGAAATTAGTAGAGGATGGACTTCTTGAATTAGATACTCCCATCATCAATTACATTCCTTGGTTTTCACTCCAAAATCCCACGTACAATAATCTGTTAACTCTTCGGACTTTATTGAGCCATTCGGCAGGATTTAATAACGGTGGAGATTATCTTGGAAGTCGCGAATCAGATGGCTTACGGCGACATGTTTCTGAGGAGCTTTCTAAAATGAAATTGATGGCTCCACCAGGAAAGCTTCATACATATAGTAATTTTCATTACAATCTAGCAGGCTGTGTAGCAGAAGAGGTTACAGGAAAAGCTTTTGCAGCCTTAATTCAAGAAGTAGTCTTTGCTCCTCTAGAAATGAATAGCAGCACATATGATCCATTGTTTGCCATGACCCATTCACTGGCGTTGCCGCATTATATACATGATGATCAGATTTGTGTTCTGCATCGCTTTGTAGAAAATACAGCGTATTATCCATCCTTTTTTGCGATGTCAACAGTGACAGATTTAGCTAAGTTTGCCCTTTTACATATGAATAAGGAATGTGATATGGATAAGCAATTCCTTCAGGCCCAATCCATTCAGCAAATGCATGAATATAACACGCCATTATTTAACACGTATCAAAGTGGGTTTGGATTGGGATTTTTCTTGCAAGAAACAGAGACAGGTCATCGTATCTCCCGACATTTTGGCGATATTAGCAGCTATAGTGGTGATTTTGTTATGCATACGGAGGCGGGGAGTGCTGTCATTATCCTTAATAATCGCCCCTTTCCGCATGAAAAAATTATCCGTCTCGTGTTCGAGCAATTGCAATTACCGCTTGTCCAAGCAAAAACCTCCACAGAGCTTCTCCAAGATCAAAATAACACCGAGGAATGCTCAGGCATTGCGGGAACCTTCTTTGGAGCTAACGTAGGATTTATAGAAATTACGAAGGAAGATCAGTCGCTATTAACCTTAAATAACCAACCAATTAGGCTACTGCTGAGAACAGGCGATTTCTTGCAGGGGTATGACGAAGAGGGAAATCATGTGCTGAATCTGAAAGTGATAAGGGAAAGTGACGGTTGTGTGCAGTATCTTATGATCAATAACAATCGCTGTCACCGTTACTTATTGCCAGATGATCGGACGTCTCTATCAGCAGAGGAACTAGAAGCTTGCTGTGGGACTTATTCACACCATGGATTTCCAGACTGGGTTTATCATGTAACGTATCAGGATCATAAACTTATCATGGAAGAGGATGGGGTTACAGAAGTTCTGATCCCAATGGAACACGCTTTATTTGTCAGTGATACGTTTAAATCGGTGCAATTTCACATTGATGAGCAAGGGCAGGTTCCCTATTTTCATCTCCATGGCACTTGGAAAATGCAACGATTATAACGTCTAGAGGAATCATCTATCTTCTACATCTAGGAGGCTTGCATTCATGACGACTAGCAAAATCACAGAAAATCTCATACTCTCTCATGAAAAATTAGAAAAAGAAGAAGCATACTGGCTAGATCAAATGAACGGGATTAGTGCGCTTTCTACGTTCCCTATTGAATTTTTACGTACATCGCTGGAGGAATTCCAAAAGGGAGTCATCACTCATTCGTTTTCGGCAGAGGTAACAGAAAAAATTCGGATGATTGCAAATCAATCTCCATATGCAATATTGACGATTCTTGCTACTGCTCTTGCAGATCTTCTTTCACGCTACACCGAAGCAGATGATATTGTGTTTAGTACACCTGTCTTTAAACAAAAGCAAGAATTGAAAATCGTAAATAAATTACTACCGTTACGTATTCAGGTACAACGAAATAAGATGACGTTTAAGCAGTTACTTATGCAAATGAGTAAAAACATCAAGGAAGCTAGCCAAAATTCCAACTATCCATTTTACCAGGTGATGACAAAAGCTGGATTGCAGGTTGAAGATGGGATATTCCCATTATGTAATACATGCATTATGCTAGACGACATCCACGAGAAAAGCAGCGTAAGCCAATTAAAAGCTGACTCGCTCTTTAGCTTTTCTCAGAAAGCGGATCATTTACAACTGGCTCTTGAATATAATGCTAGTTTGTATAGTCATGATCGGATGCAAATGATCGTTCATCATCTAGACAATTATCTCTCTGAAGTGATGAGAGAACCGGATAAAAGCTTAATGGAAATCTCATTCCTAGATGAAGATGAACGTTGCCGGTTACTTTATGATTTTAACGCGAGTAGCTTTGACTATCCACGCGATAAATCGGTATCCCAGCTTTTCGAAGAGCAGGTTGAACGGACGCCTGATCGGATTGCTGTTGTATTCGAAGGGAAATCATTAACCTATCGTGAATTAAATGATCGTGCGAATCAAGTTGCCTGGTTCTTACATGAACAAGAGGTGAGTGCCGGGACAATTGTTGGTTTTATGGTGGAACGTTCTCTTGAATTATTAATTGGTATCCTCGGTATTGTTAAATCAGGTGCGACATATCTACAAGTCGATCCTGATTATCCAGAGGAGCGAATCAACTATTTACTAACACATTCTCAAGCCTCTGTGATACTAACCCAACAAAAACATAAAATGAACGGCACACAAGAACAAGCTCGTACTTTCATCATCGAAGAAATTTTGACGCAAGCAACTGCTCCTACGGAAAACCTAAACCTACCTTATCAACCTGAAGGAATTCTGTATGTTCTCTATACATCAGGTTCTACAGGAAATCCAAAAGGAGCTATGATTAGACATCATTCGTTTGTTAATCTTTTATACTGGTATATCAAGAAGCTGTCTTTTTCAGAGAATGAACGGGCTTTGCTGATTGCTCCTAATAGTTTTGATTTGGCACAGAAAAATTTGTTTAGCGTGTTACTTGTTGGAGGAAGATTAATCATCTATTCTCCGGGTCCTTTCGATTATCGTCAGATGTCTACTGTGATCGATAGAGAGCAAATAACTACGATTAACTGCGCTCCTAGTGCATTTTATCCCTTACTTTATGAAAATGTCGCCGATGATTTTGCTAAGCTGAAAAGCATTCGCCACATCAGTCTTGGTGGTGAACCGATCAACATGGTTCAACTACAGCCTTGGATCAAATCGCCCCATTTTAGAGCGGAGTTATCCAACACATATGGTCCAACAGAGTGTACAGATATTTCTGGGTACCATATCTTGAATAAGGAGGAATTACAGCAAATTACTACGGTTCCTATTGGAAAACCAATACATAACGCCAAGCTTTATATCTTAGATAAACATTTGCAACTGCTTCCTCCGGGAATTCCAGGTGAATTATGTATTGGTGGGGAAGGCGTGGGGAATGGATACTTTAACGCTCCAGAGCTGACCAAAGAGCGTTTTATTGATACACCGCATCTATGCGTGCCACGCGTCTATAGAACTGGTGATTTAATGCGTTGGCTCAAAAGTGGTGATCTGGAATTTATAGGTAGAATGGATCATCAAGTAAAAATTCGAGGTTTTCGTATTGAGCTGGAGGAAATAGAAGCAAGGCTATTACAATTCCCTGGCATGAGAGAAGTGATTGTTCTTGATAAAACAGACGAGGATGGGATCAAATATTTAGTTGCTTATTTCGTTTCGGAAAATGAAGTAACCCTTGATCAAATTTCCGAGTTTACTCAAAGCCATTTACCAGATTATATGGTTCCATCTCAATTTATGCAGTTGCCTGAATTTCCGCTTACTCCAAATGGGAAAATCAATAGATTAAAACTAGCTCAATGGAATGATTACCTTACTTCAGCTGCTTCATATGAGGCGGCTAAAACTCCTCTGCAAGAGGAATTGGTACGGATTTGGAAAGATATTTTGAAGCTAGACAAAATCGGAATACAGGATCATTTTTTTCGGATAGGAGGTCACTCTCTAAAGGCAATGACGCTGGTTACTATCCTGTACAAAGAACTTAATGTGAGTCTTTCGGTTAAACAAATTTTTGATCATCCTACCATTGAGTCGCTGGAGCAGTTGATTCAGGTGTCTGGCGATTCCGCCTTTATTCAAACCCCATTGGAACCCGTGGAAGAGCGTTCGTATTACCCAATTTCTGCTGCCCAAAGGAGAATGCTGATTGTCGACGAACTGAATCAAGGGGATACAAGCTATAACATTCCTACTTGCGTACTCATTGAAGGTCCAGTCAATCGGGAACGTTTTGAAACAGCTCTTACTCAACTAATCGAACGTCATGAAGCACTCCGTACCTCGTTTGAGTGGCAAGGAGAAGAGCAGGTTCAGCGAATCCATAAACAGGTAACCTTTCATCTGAGTCAACGTAAGATACAAGAGGATGAGCTTCGTGATGCAATTCAAGAATTCATAAGACCGTTCCATTTATCACAGGCACCTCTGTTTCGCGTCGGCTTGTATGAGTTAGGACCAGAGCGTCATTTCTTGATCATGGACATGCATCATATCATTTCTGATGGTATATCTATGGCAATCCTGATTGAGGATTTGATTGATTTCTATAAAGGAAAGGAACTTTTGCCATTACCTATACAATACAAGGATTTCACACATTGGCAGAATCAATGGTTTGCTTCTGAGCAGGTAAAGATACAAGAAAAATATTGGAAGGATACGTTCGCTGTTCAGCCACCAGTTCTACGTTTGCTGACCGATTATCCACGCCCATCAATACGTACAAATGCAGGGGGACGAATCTCCTTTACCCTTCCTAGGGCTGAAAGTGAAGAACTTTATCAAATCGCTCAAGATACTGAATCTACCTTATATATGCTTCTGTTAGCAGCCTATAATATCTTGCTGTTTACATGTACAGGACAGGAGGATATTGTTGTTGGCACCCCAGTAGCGGGAAGGCAGCATGCTGATCTGGAAAGAGTGGTAGGGATGTTTATTAACACCCTAGCAATGCGTAATTATCCTCAAGCTGCGAAAACATTTGAAGAATTCTTTACAGAAATAAAGGTACGAACACTTCAAGCGTTCGACCATCAAGATTATCCCTTTGATGCTCTAGTAGAAAAGCTTAAAATCCCAAGGGATACGAGTCGAACACCACTATTTCAAACGATGCTTACCCTACAAAATATGAACCAAGCGAGGATAGAATCGGAAGAATTAACTTATATAGCCTATGACTTTGCGGATACTACCTCCAAAATGGATTTATCCATCATCGCTGTTGAGACGCCTGATGAGGGTCTATTATTTGATCTGTACTATTCAAGTAACTTATTCAAAAGAGAAACGGCGGAGGACTTGGGGCAAGCTTATTTACAAATTTTAAAGCAAATCCCATCTCGATTCGACAAGACAATCGCTAGTTTTGAGCTTAGTAGGAACTCAGATTCGTCAGCGCTACCAGATGCCTTTGAGGATGAAGAATTCGATTTTTAATGTAACGTGTAAAAATAGTGTAGTAGCAAGGGAATCTTTTCCTGCTTCTACACTGTTTTTTTTTATCATTTTCGAAGTGGATCGATTTAAAAGAAAGGGGGTCTTTGCAAGTTTGTATAAGGAATATCCAAGGTTTTCTATTATGTGCATAATCCTCCATTAACAGTACATACTAAACATACAGTCTAAGGACATGTAGAGGTGATTGCATGCCCAAACATCCATTTTTTAAACGAAGCATGGGAAAAGGACACGCGCAAGCTGATTCTATTATTACTACATCACTTACGGACAATATAAATCAAATTCTGTCCAAGCTTGATCAGATGCCAGATCTTACCGTACAACGCTTTTCGTGGAATCAAGGTGAAGAGGCTGCCATCTTATATATGGAGGAGCTTTCTGATAAAAAATTAATCTATGAAGATGTACTTTCTCCTATGTTAAAAAACATGACGTCACTTACACAGATTGAGGATTCTTCCTTAATAAGCTGTGAGATGAAGCCAACACACTCGCTAGAGGAGATTGTACAAAGCTTATTAATTGGTAAAAGCATCTTACTGTTTCATCACCATGCTACAGCTTACCAGGTCAATACCATTTCATATCCTGATCGTTCGATTGAAGAGCCGTATCTTGAGCCAACAATCAAGGGTGCGCATGATGGTTTCGTAGAGAATGCTTCAAAAAACCTTGGTTTACTACGTAGATACATACCTAGCCCAGAATTAAAGCTTCGGCAGCTAAAAATTGGAGAACGGGGAAAAGTTACTATTACCTTGGCCTATTTGGAGGATGTAGCTAACCCAAAGGTCATAGAGGAATTGGAGCGGCGCATTCAAGCGCTGAGTCTGGATGTCATTATAAATATCGGTGAATTACAGCAATTAATCTCAAAGAATACATTCACAGTATTTCCGCAGTTTTTGGTGACAGAACGTCCTGATACGACAGCAATGCAAATTTTAAAAGGGCGTGTCGCTATTATCATGGATCGTTCCCCAGGAGTACTCATTGCACCAATGGATCTGGTTGGTTTTTTGCAAACGAAGGATGATTATAATGTCAACTGGCTATTAGCTTCGTTTGTTCGGCTACTGCGCTATATTGCTTTTATGATTTCTCTTGTGCTTCCGGCTTTTTATGTGGCGACAATTTCGTTTCATTTCGAAGTGATCCCGTTAAAGCTGTTATTATCCATTGGAGAGTCAAGGGAAAAAGTACCTTTTCCGCCCGTATTAGAGGCTTTAGTAATGGAATTATCATTGGAAATGCTCCGGGAAGCGGGATTGCGTCTGCCGGGGCCAATCGGTCAAACGGTTAGTATTGTAGGTGGTATTGTAATTGGTCAGGCTGCAGTTCAGGCTGGTATCGTAAGCAACATTATGGTGATCGTGGTATCCATTACAGCAATTGCTTCCTTTATCATCCCTTACTACGATATGTCGTCAACCATTCGTTTACTTCGCTTTCCCATGATGATGCTTGCTTATTTCTTTGGCTATGTAGGAATTATCATGGGGTTAATGATCATGTTTATCCACCTTATTACGCTAACCTCTATTGGAACGCCGTATGGTTCGCCGCTTGCTCCGGTTCGAATGAAAGAATGGAAAGATGCCGTCGTACTTACTGCACCAAAATATTTGACTATCAGACCTCATAGTGCAAGTCCATTACAGGGAAAGAAGAAAAAGGCTACTGATCCAACAGATAGGTGATGGTAGATGGGTTATGTGAAGCATAATCAAATAACGCTGTATCAATATATTTTTTTAATTGCGGGGAATCAGGTAGGTTTGGGGATTTTATATATTCCCAGAGACTTAGCACGTGAAGTAGGAATAGATGGCTGGATATCTATTGTGCTGAGCTGGATCATCGTTTGTATCGCTAGCATCATTATCACAAAAATGATGGCCAGAAATCCCGAACTTACGCTATTCCAGTCTTTACGTATCTATTGTGGTCCAATTGTTGGTTGGTTCATGTATTTTTTGATAGCACTCCATCTCATCTTGTTTACCTATGCGATAGTAGCAGGTTCCATTTTTTTAATCCAGGTATGGGTTCTCCAGAGAATTTCGAGCTTTTGGCTAATGAGCTTATTTGTTATCCCGATTTATATGCTGTGTTCTCATGGGTTTAAAAACATTACTCGCTATGCTCAATTTGCTATTTTGATAAGTGTGTGGATGCCTTTGCTGTTGATTTTTCCCTTACAATATGCTAATCCATTCTATCTGCTTCCGATTATGCGGGAAGGACTAGAACCTGTGATAAAAGGTATCACGCCTGCCATTACCTTCTTTTGGGGCTTTGAGATGATCATGTTTTTCTATCCCTTCTTAAAGGATAAATCAAAAGCAACAGCGGGTGCTCTCATCGCCAATACTATTTCGATGCTGGTTTTGCTGTTTGTCACCATCATCTGTTTTCTCTTTTTTTCACAGGAACAAGTGGCTAACTATATGTGGCCCACGCTTACCTTATTAAAAGTAGTGGAGTTTCCGTTTTTAGAGCGTTTTGAAGTCATTTTTCTGTCGTTTTATTTGTTTGTTCTTTCGATATCATGGATTACCCTCAGTTATTTTTCTGTCTATACCGTAGAGAATCTATTCCATGCTGAGATGAGGAAGAAACACTTTCTGATTTTTTTAGGATGTTTGATCGTCATTTCGCTTTTATATTCGCCTAGTTTTTCGGAAATCCGTCATTTTTTAGAGATAGCACAGCCACTCAGCTATTTCGTGAGCTATTTGTTCCCTCTAATCTTCTTCCTGTATCTTGTCCTATTTCAAAAGGTCATACAGAGGAGGCGAGAGAGATGATTAACAAGTATTATGTTCACATGTTTCTGTGGATCGTTCTGCTCTCTTTATTGCTGAGTGGATGCTCGCAACGGATCAATATTGAGAATTCAACGTTTAATTTAACACTTGGTTTGGATAAAAAAGGGAAAAATCTGTATTACTATTCAGTAAGTCCTATTTTTAATGAAGATGCACCTAAAAAAGTAGAGACACATGAAGTTAAAGCAGATAGTATTCGTAACGCACGTAATTTTTTTGATGCTAGCTCTATCGGACTTTTAACTACTGCAAAACTCCAGCAGGTATTGATTGGACGGGAATTATTGGAGTCGCATGATGTGTTTCCCTTATTAGATGTTTTGTATCGGGATGTGACTAGTGCTAGTAATGCGAATGTTTTAATGGTGGATGGGCCGGTGAAGGATGTGATTATGTTCGAAGCGAAAAACAGGCCCCGTCTGCCCATATATCTTGGTCAGTTAATTGATTCGACAGCAGTGCGTAACCTGATTTCGCGTTCTACGTTACTCGATTTTCAATGGACGGTAATGGAGAAGACGATTACACCTTATATTGGCGTTGTCAAGAAAGAAAAAAATCAATTGGAGATAAAAGGAACCGCTTTATTAAATGGGCAGGGAAAGGCTGTAACGACGCTTTCTCTTCAGGAGACTACGATTATGCATATGCTTCAACGCTTACATAAAGGCTTGTTCTCCCTGTCGTTACCTCTGAAGGAAACAAAAAATAAAGCTGACAGCAAAATCATAAGCGCCACCTTTGAACGTGTGACTCGTAAGGTGAAGCTAGTAAAAAAGGATGATCAATTCTACTATAACATCAAGCTAAAAATGGATGCGAACCTGAATGAAAGCGTAAATTTATTTCCTGCGCAGAACACCATGAAATCAATCGAAAAGTTTCTTGAAAAGGCAGTAAAAAAAGAAACAGAGAAGGTCATAAAAAAACTCCAGCAGCACAAAGTAGATCCTCTAGGCCTAGGAGATTACATGAGAGCATACTATTATCAGGATTGGAAAAACATGCAGATGGACTGGGGAAGTGCACTTGCAAAGATAACGATTATGATCGAGCCAGAAATTAGGGTAATGTTCAACGGCTTAGTTCAAGAATAACAGGGCAATAGTTACGCTATACAAAACAGAGAAAAGCGAGTAGAATAACTGTATTATAACAGATGAGGGGGAGAACGTGTTATGGTGTCATGGGAACAAGTAGAGCAAATGCCATTAGAACAAGTCGTAGATGAAGTAATTGAACGACACACTAGCATTCATGCAAGTTGGAGCATTCCTCCTCGATCGAAACAACTGTCTACTGCTCATCTAGTCACGGCAGATACCTTATTGTGCCAGATTAGTTTATCGAAAAGCCTGCACCGTTGGCTACATATGCAGAGCACAGAGCCTGGGGATTTATTACTTGCTTGGACGAATATCGGACTTTTAGTGGAAGGTACGATGAAATGGTTCCTAAGCGTTTTTCATGAGGAAGTCCGAAATGAATGGGAGAACCAAGTCGTAAAGTTTCAAGATCACTATTCCCAAGAATCATTTTTATACATGATGAGAAAATTTTTTCATCAGCGTATTTGGTTTGGAAAAGGAGACTTCGATCGCTGGGTGATGCATGTTCACGAATGCCGCTTCTATGGTCTTAGTGAACAGCAACAATTACAAAGTCGTATGGAGCGCTTTGATGAGGCTGTCCGTGTCTATTTACACTTTTTACGTTTTCACCAGGAATTGGTCGAACAGCAATTCATCCATCAGGAAGAAGAGAATACAAGGTAAACGGTAAAGATCCAAAAGGATATAGGCATCTCTTGAGGGGCAAAAGGAGGTGCCTATTTTATTTTGGTAAAAACGTTACAACTTCTCACTATTTCTAGCAAAAACAAGTATACTAGAAGCAGAGAAAACAAGGAGGAAAAGTGCCATGCATAAAGATTTATCACCTGCATTTGAACAATTAAAGAACGAGCATGGTCCGCTCCGGCAGTTAATGGAAGAGTTGTATGAACAAGCCGTTACAATGGGGAAAACAGGAGATGAGAAGAGCTATGCTCAAAGTCTGCATTCATTAGAAGAAAAGGTAGACAGTTTTTTGCTTATGCTAGAAACGCACGCCGAACGTGAAGAAACCTTCTTTTTCCCCATGATATTTGAGCTGACGGGTGGAGAGAACGGACCTATTGCAGTCATGGAAGAGGAACACCAAGAAGCGAAACAACATTTCGTACATTTCAAAGAAAAAATGAGCACAGTAGGTGTAACGATTGACAAGAACTCAGCTATTATGACGGCCGATCCTGTAGCGAAAGCCTACGTAGTTTTATCCGATCACTTTATGAAAGAAGAGATGGTTCTTTTTCCAATGGCAAACCAACTGCTAGTAGAGGAACAGAAGGACGAGTTGCAGAGACAGTTAATGAAAGCAGACAGAAAAAAATAGGGGTAACCAAATCGGATTAAAGGAGACTGTTCAACGTCTGAGCAGTCTCTGCGACAGTCACTGGTGCATGAGCAAGAAAAGGCTTTATTTATGACGAAACATTCTGAAAACGTACCAAACCCATATATAATAAAGAGAAATAGTGGGGAGGTATGGAAATGAGCGAAATTCAACGAACTCGCCGCAATACATTAGGGGATATTATCAGAAGAAGCAGTCTTCGTTTTCCGAAAAAAATAGCTTTGCGTTTTAAAAGGGAGGAGGTTACCTACCAACAACTCGATTCATTAATAAACCAAACAGCTCAATATATCTGCTCTAAGGGACTGCAAACGGGTGATCGTGCTGCCGTACTATCCCGTAACTCGCTTGACTTTGTAATTGTTACGTTCGCTTTAGCCAAAGCGGGAGTTATTATGGTCCCGATCAACTATATGCTGAATGTAGAGGATGTTGCCTATATCATGGGACATGCAGAGATTCAGGCTTGTTTTGTTGCGCCAGAATTCCTAGCTGTAGCAGATAAAGCGAATGAGATTGCGAACTGCGAGCTGCGACTACGAGCCATCATATCAAGCCCTGCCGATCCTAATTTAGAATGGATGCCATTGCGTACGATGATTACTGACTTACCAACAGTGGAGCCTGATGTGAACTTGGATGATGATGACGTCGCTCAGATTATGTATACAAGTGGTACGGAGTCCAAGCCAAAAGGCGTGATGCTTACTCATAAAAACTTGATAGCGCAATACGTGAGTGTAATCTTAGATGGTGATTTGACGGAGCAGGATATTTTTGTTCATGCTTTACCGTTATTCCACTCCGCCCAGCTTCATTGTTTCTTAGGTCCTCATTTATATGTTGGCGCAAGCGGTACTATTTTAGAACATGCTGCACCTGCACTGATGCTTGAGACGGTAGAACGATACGGGGCAACACAGCTTTTTTGTCCGCCTACTGTGTGGATCGCATTATTGCGTTCCGAGGATTTTGCAGCACGTAATTTATCTTCGTTACAAAAATGCTACTACGGAGCTGCCATCATGCCTGTAGAGATTATCAAAGAGCTTGGTATGCGCTTACCTCAAAGCAAGCTATATAATTTTTATGGACAAACAGAAGTAGCTCCACTAGCCACCGTATTAAAACCACATGATCAGCTTCGCAAAACAGGCTCGGCTGGGAAGCCTGCATTACATGTAGAAACAAAAATTGTTGATGAGTCAGGAAACGAAGTGCCAATTGGCCATATCGGCGAGATTGTACATCGGAGCAGTCATATCATGCTTGGCTATTTTAAGGATGAGGAGAAAACGAGAAGTGCTTTTCAAGGTGGCTGGTTTCATAGTGGTGACCTCGGTAGCATGGATGAAGAGGGCTATATAACAGTGGTAGATCGCAAAAAGGATATGATTAAAACGGGAGGTGAAAACGTAGCTAGTCGTGAAATTGAAGAATGGATGTATCAGCATCCAAAGGTTTCGGAGGTGGCAGTGATCGGTATTCCGCATCCGTATTGGATCGAAGCAGTTACAGCGATTGTAGTAGCGCAAGCAGGAGAAGAAATAGAAACAGAAGAATTATTGCAATTTTGTAAAAAAGGTCTTTCCTCCTTTAAAGTGCCTAAGTTTGTTGTGGTCACGGATCAGCTACCGCGTAATCCTAGCGGGAAAATTGTAAAAAGAGAGCTACGCAGACAATATCAGATGTTGAGTGAAATGGATAAATTACATTGATAAGCTTTGTGTGGAAGCCTTTTTCGTAACGGAGAAAAGGCTTTTTTTCATATGCGGCAAGGTAAGGAGAGAGGTGATTATGAAATGTGGCTGAATGAGGATAAATTTTTAACGTATTAGTAATTCTAAAATGGATCGTATAAAATGGTTGACTTAAACTTTGGTTGTAACTATAATTGTTACATGTTAACAAGACGACAAGTACTGTAGAAGATTCCTTGTGAATCCCCAGTCGTTGAATAGTATATTTTTGAATCTTTTTATAGGACTAGCATGGTTATGACAATAGGATTATAAATGGAAAGCTGAGGTAATGTAGCGATGAAGATAAAAATTAAAGCTTACTCTGATTTTATATGTCCATTTTGTTTTTTAGGAAAAGGCCCTTTAGATGAGATCGCGAAGGAAAAAGATGTAGAGGTAGAATGGATGCCATTTGAATTACGTCCAAGTCCTTATTCAAAAATTGATCCATGGAAGGAGCCTGACAAGCTTGGCTCCTGGGATTCCTTTATTCTTCCGACTGCTAAAAAGCTAGGAATTGATATGCGTTTGCCGCGTGTTTCACCACATCCATATACACACTTGGCATTTGAAGCCTATCAGTACGCGAAGGAACAGGGAAAAGGAAATGAGTATCACCATAGAGTGTTTACAGCATTTTTTCAAGAAGAACAAAACATTGAAGATATTGATGTGCTGACAAAACTAGCGGGTGAAGTTGGACTTGATATGGATGAGTGCAGGGAAGCCTTGGTAACACGAAAATATAAAGAAGTGCATCAGAAGCTATTAAAGCATGCCTATGAAGAAGCACAAATTATGGCTGTTCCAACGCTCGTGATTGGTGACGAAGTGGTACAGGGATTAGCTAGCAAGGAAACCTTAGCAAAAATTATTGATAAGGAACTAGATAAAAATAAGACAAACGAGTTTGATGGATTGCAATGCTCACTGGACGGAGAATGCTAATAGATTGATTTCAGACTTGCTTATCTGAATTTGGAGGATACTTATATGGGTCAACTAACTAACTTAGAAATCATTCGCAGAACATACGAGGGTCCATCTTCTTCTAACGCTCAGCATTTGCTTGCAGCCCTTTCGGATTTCGTAGAATGGACGGAGGCACCAGGCTTTCCCTATGGTGGAACATACATTGGTGTAGAGGCTGTCATGCAGAATGTATTTAGCCGTTTGGCAACGGAATGGGACGATTTCAAGGCAAGCGTACACACCTATCATGAAGTAAACGAGAAGGATATCATTATCGTTGAAGGGGTTTATTCTGGAACCTATAAAGCAACAGGCAAAGCGTTTCAAGCAGAGTTTGTACACATTTATCACCTTCATGAGGGGAAAATTGTCAAATTTAAACAATATGTTGATAGTCATGTTGTGCAACAGGCTATGACCTATTAAATCATCAACCGTAAATAACAGCGGTAGCAATATGGAAGGACTTAAGGCAACTAGGACAAAGGATTCAACTGTTCTAGTTGCCTTTTTTATTTGTTTGTATCGTTTGTGTCGTTTCCACGCAGGAAATAAAATACCAATTTAATGCTATACTACATATGAATAACCTTACTTGAAGTTGAGAAAAAGAATCGTTCATGTACACCTGACAGGCTGATCACTTACGAAAGGACCTTTTGGGAAGAAAGGGGTATCAGTGATGATGAAACTAGTACTTATTCGGCATGGACAAAGTTTATGGAATCTCGAAAATAGGTTTACAGGATGGACAGATGTGGACTTATCCACGAATGGACTTCAAGAAGCAAGAGAAGCAGGAATGATCCTGAAGAAAAATGGATATGTGTTTGACGTAGGCTACACCTCTGTTTTAAAAAGAGCAATTCGTACCTTATGGATTGTTTTACATGAAATGGATCTCATGTGGATTCCTGTCCATAAAACATGGCAGCTAAATGAACGTCACTACGGGGCCTTGCAAGGTTTAAATAAGGCAGAAACGAGTCAAAAATATGGAGCAGAGCAGGTTCAATTATGGAGAAGATCAACCGATGTACGCCCACCTGCTCTAACACAGGATGATGAGCGCTTTGAAGCCTCTCATCCAAAATATAAAGCGCTAAAGGAAGGGGAATTTCCTCTCACTGAAAATCTTGAGGATACCGAAAAACGAGTTTTAGCCTATTGGGATACGGAAATTGCCCCTACATTGAAAAAAGGCCAAAAGGTCATTATCTCCGCTCATGGAAATACGATTCGGGCCTTAATCAAATATTTAGATCAAATTTCGGCGGACGGTATTGTAAGCTTAAACATTCCGACTGGTATTCCGCTGGTATATGAATTGGATGATCAATTAAACCCAATTAATCATTACTATTTAAGTATGGACGGCAAGGTTCCTGAAGGCCAAGTTCCCAAGCATATTGATATGCATTAACTGGATTGTTTGGCATTGGAGTATCTCCTTTTCCACAATGAATTGTAGGGAGTGAAGGTAAGATGAAGATGCAACGCGGAAAATTTGAAGGATTACAGAGGTTATCGAACGATAAAGGAGTAATCGCTGCTTTAGCCATTGACCAGAGGGGCTCTATGAAGAAAATGATTCAAAAAGTCAAAGGAGACTCATATCATATAGAACAGGTCAAGATTTTTAAAGAGGCTGTTTCCCGTGAATTAACTCCTTACGTTAGTGCGATCCTATTAGACCTAGAAACAGGAGAATACGGTATGAAAGCAAAGGATGATCGAGCAGGATTGTTACTTTCTTATGAGAAAACAGGATATGATGCTACGGAACCAGGACGTTTACCAGATGTGATAGAAGATTTGTCTGCTCTTCGAATTAAAGAACAAGGAGGAGATGCCGTTAAGATTTTAGTCTACTATGATCCTTGCGAACCTGCCGAGATTAATGAAAAGAAGCATGCATTCCTGGAAAGAGTAGGAGCGGAATGCAGAGCGGTAGATATACCGCTTTTTGTGGAGCCCATTGTTTATGATCAGCTTGTGGAAGACACAAAAAGCATCGAGTTTGCAAAAATAAAGCCTGCTAAAGTTAAGGCATCCATCCAAGAATTCTCGAAGCCACGTTACGGGATAGATGTATTAAAGGTAGAGGTTCCTGTTAACTTCAACTATGTTGAGGGATTTGCAGATGGAGAGCATGCTTATACGAAAGAGGAAGCTGCCAGACATTTTAAAGAAGCGTCAGACCTAGCTACCCTACCCTTTATCTATTTAAGTGCAGGCGTTACATCGGAATTATTCCGGAAAACAATTGAGTTCGCAATCGAAGCTGAGTCTGCCTTTTGCGGTGTACTTTGTGGACGGGCTACTTGGTTTGACGGCGTAGCTGCTTATGGAGAAGGAGACGAAGAGGGGTTGCGTCAGTGGCTACAAACCAAAGGGAAGTATAATATTGATCATTTAAACGAATTATTAGATAAAGCTTCTCCATGGTGGTCCATATATGGAAAAGTAGAAGACATCCAAATTATAGATTAGTTCAGCTACTGCTTTGTGAGGAAAGCTAAACATAGATAGAATAAAAAAGAGTAAAACCAGTACATTCAATCCAAAACAGGAGTGTACTGGTTTTTTTATCTTTGTACGTAGGAAAAAGGAGAGGATTGGGGAATCATGAGAACGATTACAAAAATACCTTGACGAAAATTATTACCTTATTTTAAAATTAAAACGAAAATAATTTTCATCATAGAACTGGGGAGAAGAA
The DNA here is from genome assembly GCF_026891775.1 of Brevibacillus halotolerans. Classification (NCBI taxonomy): domain Bacteria; kingdom Bacillati; phylum Bacillota; class Bacilli; order Caryophanales; family Paenibacillaceae; genus Brevibacillus; species Brevibacillus halotolerans. Next base: position 17,863 of record NZ_JAPTNK010000003.1, on the reverse strand, counting down.
AATGAGCGGATTCTTTGAACATGCACAACGCTTTGGGAAATCATTCATGCTACCTATCGCTGTTCTTCCTGCAGCAGGTTTATTACTTGGTATTGGAGGAGCCCTGTCAAATCCCAATACATTGGTAGCGTATCCATTTTTAGATGTACCTTGGTTACAAGCCATTTTCACCATTATGAGTTCAGCCGGTTCTATTGTGTTTGCTAACCTAGCTATCATCTTCGCTGTTGGGATAGCAGTAGGTTTGGCTCGTTCTGATAAAGGAACCGCTGGATTAGCAGCAGTATTAGGATATTTAGTTATGAACGCCACTATTAACGCGATGCTCATTATTACGAGCAAGCTAGCAACTGAGAATTTGGCAGCCGATGGTCAGGGAATGACGCTTGGTATTCAAACATTAGAAACTGGGGTTTTCGGAGGTGCTGTTGTTGGTGTTTTAACAGCCCTTCTGCATAATCGGTATAACAAGGTTGAACTGCCTCAATTTTTAGGATTCTTTGGTGGTTCACGTTTTATACCTATCATCACTTCATTTGCCTCTATTTTGCTGGGAGTAGCGATGTTTCTTGTATGGCCACCTATTCAATCAGGAATTTTCAAGCTAGGTGGCCTCGTTGAATCAACAGGATACATTGGAACATTCTTCTATGGATTTATTCTTCGTCTACTAGGTCCTTTTGGCTTGCATCATATTTTCTACATGCCATTCTGGACGACAGGTCTTGGCGGTTCATTGGTTGTCAATGGAACATTGGTGGAAGGAACTCAGAAAATTTTCTTTGCCCAATTGGCTGATCCAAACACAACGCAGTTTTATATCGGAACGGCTCGTTTTATGTCAGGACGCTTTATCACCATGATGTTTGGACTACTAGGAGCGGTACTGGCCATGTATCAATGTGTGAAGCCAGAAAATCGCAAAAAAGTTGCCGGTCTACTGCTTTCGGCGGGTCTAACCTGCTTTTTGACAGGAATTACGGAGCCGATCGAATTTTCATTCTTGTTCATCGCACCTGTTTTGTATGCTGTGCATGCATTCTTTGATGGTCTAGCGTTTATGATGGCTCATATTTTCCAGATTACGATTGGTCAAACCTTCTCTGGTGGCTTTATTGACTTTGTTCTGTTTGGAGTTCTGCAAGGTACTGCCAAAACAAACTGGTTATATGTTCCGATAATTGGTGTTTTCTGGTTCTTCTTGTACTACTTCACTTTCCGCTTTGCGATTAAGAAATTTAATATTAAAACCCCAGGACGTGAAACGGATCAGGGATTAAATGAGGCTGAAACGGATGGAGCACAAACAAGCCGTGCCGTTACTATTATTGAAGCCTTAGGTGGAAGCGAAAATATTAAAGATGTGGATTGCTGCGCGACTCGCTTACGTATGACCGTTTTTGACGGTGAAAAAGTGTCTGAAGCAGAGCTGAAGAAGACAGGAGCAAAAGGAGTCATTTTGAAGGGAAACGGCGTTCAAGTTATTTATGGACCACATGTGACTATCATTAAAAATGAAATTGAAGAAACATTGGGAGTGTAGGTACCGTGAATGAGATTACAAATGAAGTAATAAAAGAACAAATTAAGCATGGCTTGGTAGTATCATGTCAGGCTTTGCCTGATGAACCCTTGCACAGCGCTTTTATCATGGGGAGAATGGCACGGGCAGCTGAGGAAGGCGGTGCCGTTGGTATTCGTGCCAATACGCGGGAAGATATTGCAGAAATTAAAAAGCAGGTCAAGCTACCAATTATGGGAATCGTCAAACGCGATTACGACGATTCAGAAATCTATATCACCCCAACGATGAAAGAAATAGATGAGCTAGTCGAGACAGGCTGCGAAATTATTGCGCTAGATGCGACTGATCGAATCCGACCAGCCGGGAAAACACTAGAACGATTTGTTCAGGAAGTAAAAGAGAAATACCCGTCCCAAATGCTTATGGCGGACGTTGCTACCTTGGCAGAAGCGAAAAAGGCAGAGGAGCTTGGTTTTGACTTTGTCTCTACTACTCTCGTTGGCTACACCCCTCAGAGTATCGGGCAAAGGCTGTACGATAACGATTTTTCCCTTTTGCAAGAAATACTTGCATGTATTTCTGTGCCAGTCATTGCGGAGGGAAATATCTTGACTCCTGATATGGCTAAGCGCTGCTTAGAGCTAGGGGTTTATGCTGTAGTTGTAGGAGGGGCCATAACGCGTCCACAGCAGATTACAAAGCGTTTTGTTGATCAGCTTGCGAAAGCATAATAATCACTCTATCTCTCTATTAGTAAGAGAAAGGCAGATGTAGAGTCTAAAAAAGAAGGCTTCGCCACTTGGTGAAAGCCTTCTTTTTTTCAAAGATTATCCTTGTTTATGCTGATAAAGAACGCGCAATGTTTCTTGGCGTTTTGCCAATAAATCACTATCCTCGGCTAACAGCATAGAAATGACATCAATGATGAAATAGAATGCAAGCTGGCTTTGCACCAATTGCAATTCATCACTTCGTCGAAGGTTGGATGTGAACAGGACGATATCAGAGGTATCGGTGAGGGGCGTGTGATTATAGTTCGTGATGCTAATGACAGTGGCTTCATGCGACTTAGCTTCTCTAGCAGCATCAATGACTTCACGTGTCAGCCCTGTATTTGACAGGCAAATGACCAAATCATTGCTGGTTAAAAGCGAAGCATCCATCAGCATCATATGAGGATCAATAATCGCATCGACCAGCAAGCCAAACCGTACCAATCTGTTTTTCATCTCCAGAGAGGTCAAGCCTGAGCTGCCGATCCCATAGATGTGAATAACCCGTGAGTTTATAATCAATTGAACAATCTGTTTGATAATCGCTGGATCAATCATTTCAATCGTAGACTGGATGATCTGTAAATAGGTATTTCCTACTTGAGCAAATGTATTTTCACTTGTTTCTGTAGGAGCAACCTCACGACTTAACATGATTTTAAATTCGACAAAATTATTACAGCCAATCTTCTTACAAAACCGTGTGATGGTCGAAGTGGATGTTTCTACTTTCTGTGCTAATTCTTTAATATTAATATTTAACATCAAATCCTTATGCTTCCGGATGTACTCTGCAATTTCTTTTTCCTTAGAAGATAACAGGTGAAAATTAATTTGAATACGTTCGAAGACTCCTGCTGTAGACAAAAGCCGGGCACCTTCCTCTCATGCATGAAATACTTTCATTATACTGTTTGATTTACATTTGGACAAAACATATTAACTAGGGATTGTCTTGCAGAAGGAACATTTTTTCGATTCTAGTAGCAAAAGATGTTTGTTATCAAGGAACCTTTTCTTATTTGGAGCTGTTTCTGCTATCATAGGTACGAAAGTAAAACCGGATAGAGTAAATTAACATGCAAAAGGAAGGAACAGTGCAATGAGCTTTCAGTTAAGTCGAAGGATCATTAAAACCTTGTGCGGTCAGGTCTCTTACGAAAAAGGTGACGTATATTATCGAACGGGCAAGGTGATGATTACGCATTATGACCCAGATCAACAAAGCTATCAAGCAACGGTAAATGAGGGGAGTGGTTACCAGGTTACTGTTAGAGTAGACCGAGGGGAAGTGAGTGCGGAATGCACTTGTCCTACCCTTTCTTCGTACGATAAATTTTGTCAGCATATTGCTGCTGTATTGTTAAGTATACGGGAACGTGATCAGGATAGTAGTGGACCATTTAATCGTATTAGTGCTACTCAGATACAGGCTAGAGAGGGGATAGCTGAGGGGCGCGAGTATACCAGAGCAAAATTTGCCGATTCTATGGAGCGGCCTGCAATGTTCTCTGATTCAGATGCACAAATGGCAAAACATATGCTGAGGATATTTAGCCGCCAATCGTTGCGTCCAAGCAGTACACGTACACCCCTAGATACACGGGAGGTTCTTGACGTTGAGTTTATTTGTAGACCCTTCCATTATGGGTATGGTAGGTACATGTTTGGTCTAGAGCTTAAATTAGGGCCAAAACGACTCTATGTGGTTAAACATATAAGAGAATTTCTTGACCGAATGGATCGTCGTGAAGGGATTATTTTTTCGAAACACTTTGCCTATGATCCTGAGCTTCATAGCTTTCAAAAAGAAAATGATGAAGTTCTTCAGCAATTAGTTCAAATTAGTAAAAACGAAAGAATGTTTCAAGATACATGGAATATTTCCGTCCATGCTAATAGGAAGAGCGATGATCGGATGCTTTTGATTCCTCCTTTTTCATGGGAGTCTCTTCTAGCTCTGCTAATGAAGGCCCCATTGGTAAAGCTTGAGCAGGGAGATCGTCTATATGATGGTATCCATTTATCCGACGGACCATTACCTCTGGAATTTGAATTCGACCAAGCGCAGTCTACAGGCTATCGGTTGGATATTCGGGGCTTAAATAAGCTCACCATCATGGAAACATATGAAGTAGTCCTCTCGGATGGAAAGCTTATCAAGCTCCAGCAGGAACAGTGCAAGCGTCTCCTTGAACTAAAAAGAATGCTTGATCCATCTCACAGGAATCAGGTTCAGATTCAGCCCGAGCAAATGGAACCTTTTATGGAAAAGGTTATACCTTGTCTGATAAAGCTAGGAAGTGTGCATATTGCTCAAGCTGTTTCTGAGAAAATCGTACAAACACCGTTACAGGCAAGGCTATACCTAGACCGAGTGAGAGATCGATTGCTTGCAGGTCTTGAATTTCAATATGGCGATATTATTATCAATCCTTTGGAGACTACTAGCCGGAAGAGAGATACTGATCCGATTCTCATGAGGGATGGTGATCAGGAGCGACGCATTCTGGAGCTTATGGAAAACAGCTCCTTTGTGCAGACGGAAGCAGGATATTTTATGGATGATGAAGAGGCAGAATATGAATTTTTATACCATGTCATTCCCGTGCTAGAGAAGCTCTTACAGGTATATGCAACCACAGCAGTAAAAGTAAGACTTCACACTGGGCATACTCCTCCTAAGATAACAGTAGATGTAGATGAGCGAATGCAATGGCTTGAATTTAATTTTGATATGGCTGGAATACCTGATTCAGATATTCGAAAGCTACTGAAATCGATAGAAGAGAAACGAAAATACTATCGATTACCTAATGGAGCATTATTACCGTTGGAGAGTGTGGAGTTCCAGGAGGTTTCCCTCTTTATAAATGAGCTAGGAATACGAAAAGAGGAGTGGAAGGAAGCGAATCTACGCCTTCCATTAGTCCGTGGACTTCATTTGATTGATTCACATGAAAGGGGCAAGAACGTCAAGCTGGGCAAATCGCTTCGACGTCTTTTAGAAAATATCCGAAATCCTGACAATCTGGATTTTCCTGTACCCGAAAGCTTAGCTCATGTACTTCGAGACTACCAGATATATGGATTTCAATGGATGAAAACGTTAGCGCACTATCGTTTTGGCGGTATTCTAGCAGATGATATGGGACTGGGCAAAACATTGCAAAGCATCGCTTTTATCGTGTCCGTGCTACCAGAGATCCGAGAACAGGGAATGCCAGCGTTAATTGTCTGCCCAGCTTCTTTGGTCTACAACTGGCGCAATGAGCTGAAAAGATTTGCACCCGAGATTCAGACAGTCATCGCTGATGGTAGCAGAGTGGAGCGCACTAGCATCATACGAGAAGCATCAGGGGTAGATGTTATCATTACCTCTTACCGACTACTGCGTAGGGATATCGATTTGTATGCTGCCTCGATGTTTCATACTCTTATTTTGGACGAGGCACAGGCTTTCAAAAATTACGTTACTCAAACGGCACAGGCAGTAAAGGAAATTCAGGCCAAGTATCGCTTTGCTCTTACTGGAACACCTGTGGAAAACAAACTGGAGGAATTGTGGTCGATCTTTGACGCCGTGTTCCCAGAACTCTTTCAGAATAGAAAGGCGTTCCATAATGTAACGCAAGAAGTGGTAGCTAAAAAGATTCGACCGTTTATATTACGCCGCGTGAAAACCGATGTATTAAAGGAACTCCCCGAAAAGATTGAATCACTGCAAGCGTCTGCGCTTCTACCAGATCAGAAAAAATTATATGTCGCCTATCTGGCAAAATTACAGGAGGAGACATTAAAACATTTGGATGAGGATGACTTTCAGAAAAACAAGATTAAAATTCTAGCTGGTTTGACTCGGCTTCGCCAGATATGCTGTCATCCTGCTCTGTTTGTCGAGGACTACGCAGGAAGCTCCGCCAAGCTTGAACAATTCCTAGAGGTTATTCAAGAGTGCCTAAGCGCTGGGAAACGAATACTGGTGTTTTCTCAATTTACCCAGATGCTTGGATTAATTGGTCGTGAGCTAGGGTATTTAGGGGTACCGTACTTTTATTTGGATGGGAGTACACCCGCTGCTGAACGGGTTGAGCTGTGTAACAGATTTAATGAAGGGGAGCGAGAATTGTTTCTTCTTTCTTTAAAAGCAGGTGGTACTGGCTTGAACCTGACCGGGGCAGACACGGTTATTCTCTATGATCTATGGTGGAACCCGGCTGTAGAACAGCAAGCAGCTGATCGTGCCCATCGAATAGGACAGAAAAAAGTAGTGCAGGTTCTACGTCTGGTCACTCAAGGCACAGTGGAAGAGAAAATGTACGAGCTTCAGCAGAAAAAGAAAAATCTAATTGAGGAAGTAATTCAGCCAGGTCATGAAGCTTTATCTACTTTAACGGAGCAGGAAATCAGGGAGATTTTGATGATTTGATGAAATATGAATACACGAAGAGGATTTGTGTTTTACAAACGATCAATGATACGGACTTCTAGAAACACTCCGTATCATTGATATTGATATGAGAATAAATAGAAATGATGAAAACACCTATTTTACATATAAAGAATTATAATATAAGATTATATAAATTCCAAATGTTACATGCTCATTTAGTAGACTATTGTCAATAGCGACATACAATATGTAAAGATAGAATGAATGAAGATCATACAAATATAAAACAGTCATAATGAAATATTGGAGGAATCAAATGTCAGACAAGAAAGCATACGTAAACGTTGAACTATTAAAACCATTGCAACTCATTCCAACTAACTTAACATGTATTCAATGTGAAGCAAATGCCTCTTACATTCAGTGTGCGATTCCTAATCGAGAAAGCAAAGACATTCAAATAATAGCTAGATCAACGTATTGTAAAAATCATGTAGGATCAATAGCAACAAAGCGAGATATACCAATAGCAAGCACCGATGAAGAACTCAAAAATTTACGAGTAAATGGCGACTATGATGAACTATGGAAGAAACTACTGAGCTGATGATAATCGTTTCTAGTCGAGTGTAGGCACACGATAGACCTGGGGGTGAATGGGTGATGATGCTTAGAGAGGCTCTTGTATCGGAAGCAGAGGAACTAAGCCAACTTGCTCTAGATTCTAAGGCAACATGGGATTATGACGGGGCGTTTATTTTAGCTTGTAAACAGGACTTAACCATAAACCAAGCATACATAGAAAAAAATCATGTTTATGTGCTAGAAAAGGAAGGCAGAGTCATTGGCTTTTTTTCATTTGTGAGGAAAGAGCTTGATAGCCTCGATTTCCTTTACATGCATCGGGACTATAAGGGGCAGGGATACGGTAGCATTTTATGGAGCTTTGTAAAAGAAAAAGCAATTGAATTAGGAATAGACAAATTTACGATTGACAGCGATCCTCATGCAAAAGGATTTTATTTAAAAATGGGAGCTAGACAAATAGGAGAAATACCTTCTACTGTGTGGAAAGATAGGATGCTGCCATTATTGCAGTATGAGCTCTAAGCTTTTGAATAGATGATGTAACAACGGGAAACGATTGTGTAAAAATACTATATGATGCTTACAAGCACATGCTACATCTAGATCAGTACCAGTACCAGTTAACCGCTAAGTCTAACGGGGAGCCTAAAAAGGACTTCCCTTAAAATCTATATAGTAACTGGTACAGTATTTTGTTTCATGTTAAATACGATAAGGCAAATCTATAGTGTGCAGTGACCTCTTAGGGAGAAACTGATCAAAAACGATTTGAGGCTAACAGTACCGCACCATTTCTATAATAGAAATGAAGTGCTTTAGTTTTGGCGAGGACATTACGGAAAATAAATCTGTCGATACGGCAGATTTTTTTGTACAAACAAAGCACGCAAACATAAGCCCTGTAAAGTACCTAAAAATCAGTAGATTTTGGTGGCATCCAAGGGCAATGTTTGGACATGCTTTAAAAAAGTCGTAACAGGCTGATCATCATCCTGCGGATAGGTATAGTGCAAGTGATCTGCTACATATTTTGCTGTACTTCGAAATAATTCCCCCATCGTAAAGAGCGCTTTCCATGTACCTTCGTAACTCCCATCGGCATAGGTGGATAGAAGGGATTCCCAGCATTGCTCTGAAAGATATTTCTCCAAATATTTGCTGTTTTTTCCTACACTAATTGAAAAGTCCGTTTGGATACCAACCTTCCATTCCAGCATTGTCAACAGCATCGGCCTCACATATCTGTTAAGGTGGTCCTGGGCGTAAAGAATTTCTCTTCTCCATAATCCTTTTGCTACATAAGTAGAGACCCACCAGAATTCATTGCAGCAATCTGCAAAAAATGCAGCTGACGGACGCTTTACCCAATAATCTACATCGGTTGGAGAAGGGACCTTAGGAAGGCAGTTATCTTTATCCATTAAAACGAGAAGTAGCTTATCTTCCTTGCTATATTTCTGCGCTTCACTTAGTGGAATTAAGGTCAGGTCGATGCGGTTTCCATCAGTAAACAACATCAGGTATGAGAAACGCCTGCCTAATTCAGGGGGAAACATGGACATAGCCTCAGGAGTTTGTAAAATAATTCGATCCCCAAAAACATGAATCCACTCCGAGTCTTCAATAAAGGAATCTATATCGGTCACTAGATAGCTAATATCAAAATCCTGAAACAGGTCCTTTGGCACATTTGGATTCGTCCGTGATCCTTCTAGCGTTACTGCACGAATGCATTCATCATTTTTTGCAAAGCCAAGGATCATCTCCAGCATTTCTTTTTCAGATCTCATTGTTTTCTAACCTCCATATTCACAGTTCGTAGAGTAGATCAATTGAGTATACGAGTAGGCGGTCCACGAGTACGAGTACGAACCATACGAAGGCTAGTTTGCCAAATGGGTTATAACTTGTTTAAGGATTTCTTCATTTTATTGTGATCCTTTAATCATAAAATTTTTAAAAATGAGTTATTTATAGCTCTGTGTATCGTAATGTTTATGCTCAGGATACCTTTAATTCTACCTCCATTTGTATATAAGGGTAAATAAATGAAAAATAATAAGAAGAAATCGCTATGCTTTAAAATATGATAGGAGGGATTTGAATCAAACGGTTATCCTCAGCTCCAAGTGAAATAAAGCCTCATTATCAGGTTGTTGTGATTGGTTCTGGTTATGGAGGAAGCATTGCTGCCTCTAGAATGGCTCGCTCTGGACTAAAGGTTTGCCTGTTAGAGCGCGGGAAAGAATTTTGTCCTGGGGAATTTCCTAATACGGAATTCGAAGCTGTTAGGGAGTTATCGATTCAGTTACCGGAGTTTACCATAGGCTCCTCTAATGGGTTATATACCTTTCATGTAGACGAGGATATCAATGTACTAACAGGCTGTGGCTTGGGGGGGACATCATTAATAAATGCAAACGTTGCCATAAAAGCCGAACCTCGCGTATTTGAATGTACGTGTTGGCCAAAACAAATTCGTGAAGATGTGCATACCTTGATTGAAGACGGGTATACCCGAGCCCGGGAGATGCTAATGCCACGAGCTTATCCTGATAACTATCCTGTATTAGCAAAAGCAAAAGCACTTGAGAAATCAGCGGTAGATATGGGATATCCGTTTTATAAGCCAGAGCTTACCGTTACTTTTGAAGCGTTCAAAGACGGAAAAAACCATGTAGGTATTGAGCAGGAGCCTTGTGTATGCTGTGGAGATTGTGTGTCTGGATGCAATTATGCAGCAAAGAATACGTTGGCAATGAATTATTTGCCTGACGCTTCTAATTTCGGCGCAGAAATTTTCACTCAGGTAAGTGTCTCTCATATTGAACAAAAGGATAAGCAGTATTTCGTCTACTATAATCTCCTACATGATGGCCGTGAATTTCTGCATTCTCAAGATACCTTATTTGTGACCGCAGATATTGTTATTGTTTCAGCAGGATCTTTAGGAAGTACAGAAATTTTGATGAGATCTAAAAAATTTGGATTACCTTTATCCGATCAGATTGGTAAACATTTCACCGGAAATGGGGACGCTGTTGCTTTTAGTTATAATACAGAAACCCAAATCAATGGGGTAGGCTTCGGATTCTTAGATCCTCGACACATGGAGCCTGTGGGACCATGCATCACAAGCATCATAGATATGCGAAACCAGCCAGTATTAGAAGATGGAATGGTCATTGAGGAAGGGAATCTGCCTTCGCCTTTGGCTAATCTATTGCCTGTGAACTTAGCTAAAGTAGCTAAGGAATTCGGAGAACCGCTTAGCTTACATATTGAGGATCATATAAAAGAAAAAGAAAGAGAGCTCATCAGTCTTGTTTGTGGGGCTCGCACCGGAGCTGTCCGAAATACTCAAACCTACCTCGTCATGGCACATGATGATGCGAATGGGCAATTGTATCTAGATGACACACATAATCGCCTAAGAGTCCGATGGAAGGGCGTAGGCAAGCAAGCCGTTTTTAAAACGGTGAATAAAACCTTAAAAAAGGCCAGTGAATCTCTAGGTGGAGGCCAGTATGTCATTAATCCCATTTGGAGTAAATACTTCGATAAGGATTTGATAACGGTTCATCCTTTAGGAGGTTGTATTATGGCTGATAGTGCTGAGCAAGGTGCTGTTAACCATAAGGGACAACTATTTTCTGGGAAAAATGGGGATGCTGTTCACGAAGGTTTGTATGTTTGCGATGGGTCAATTATTCCACGTTCGCTTGGGGTCAATCCTTTATTAACCATTGCTTCCTTGGCGGAGCGTATCTGTTACTTGCTAGCGGAAGACCGTAATTTACAAATAGACTATGAATTCTCAATGCAGCCGTCTGAGACAAAAGAAAATCAGGGGACAATGGGGTTATCCTTTATCGAGACCATGAAAGGTTATTTTGCCGAAAAGGTGCTCGATGATTATCGCAAGGGCTATGAGATTGGTAAGCAACAAAATTCTTCTTTTATGTTTAATCTAACCATACAAACTAATAATGTAGAAGAACTACTGGAAAAAAAAGAACATCAAGCTTCTGTTACCGGCTTAATAGAGGCTCCTGCTTTATCCAACAAGCCTTTAACAGTACATCAAGGTACATTTCATTTACTTGTAGATGATCCATCCACCCCTGATAGCAAAGAGATGTGGTATCGCTTATGTATGAGCTCAGTAGAAGGACAAGCTTATTTTATGGAGGGGTTCAAAAAGATTAGACATGACTCGAAGCTAGACATGTGGTCGGATACTACAACTCTATACATCTCTGTTTATGCTGGAGAGGATCATACTGCTCCCATGCTTGGCCGAGGAATTTTGATGATGGGAAAAGAAGATTTTATGAAGCAATTAACGACGATCCGAATATTAAATGAGACCAATCAAATCGAAAAAATGAAGGCAATTGCCCGATTTGGAACGTTTTTTGCTGGCTCTCTTTATGAAACGTATGGAAGTATTTTTGCTAAGGAGCATGTATTTAATCCCACAGCTCCTCCCCGTAAAAAGCGTTCATTGCGTACAGGAGCCCCAGAAATTCATTACTTTGTTACTGGAGATGGTGTAGAACTTCGCTTAAGTCGGTATCGAGGGGGAGATAAGGGACCTATTATGTTAACTCATGGTTTCGGTGTATCAAGTATTATTTTTTCACTTGATACGATCGAAACCAATCTATTGGAGTATCTTTATGCGCATGGTTATGATGTATGGTTACTGGATTGGCGTGCCAGTATCGAATTGCCATATCATCATAATCAATTTACATTGGATGCTGTTGCAAAATTTGATTATCCTGCTGCTATATCGAAAATCCAGACGGTAACTGGAGCCGAGTACATCGATGTACTTGCCCATTGCGTCGGTGCTGCAACTTTTACCATGTCCATGCTAAATGGGCTTCAAGGAGTTCGTTCTATCATTTTATCCCAAATCGCTGCTCATTTTAGACCGCCACTCCTCAACCGATTAAAAGTAGGGTTATACTTGCCTACGTTACTTAGTAAACTTGGCATAGACTCTTTACAGGCTTATTCCGATTCTGAAGACGATTGGTTTAATGTGATTTATAACCAGGCCTTGAAGCTTTACCCTCTGCCGCTAGAGGAAAGATGTCACAGCCCTGTTTGTAGGCGTGCGACCTTTATGTACGGACTTTTATTTGAGCATGAACAGCTCAATGAACTGACACATGATTGTCTTCATGAAATGCTAGGTGGAGCTAATATTACTGCCTTTGAACAAGTAGCTCTTGTGTTTAGAGAGGGAAGATTATTGCGACATGATGGAGCGGATGTGTATATGGAACATTTAGACCGTTTAGCTATACCGATCACTTTTATTCATGGAGCAGAAAACCAAGTAAATACGCCAGAAGGGACAGAACAGACCTATCACGAGCTATGTGAAAGAAATGGAAGCCTTCTCTATCAACATCACATAATTCCAGAGTATGGCCATATTGATTGTCTTTTTGGAAAAAATGCCATACGAGATGTTTATCCCTACATTCTGGAGCATTTAACAAGAGTAGATTAGAAAAAAATGACCCTTTGGCCATGAATTATAAGAAAAGCATGTGCCGAAGGGTCATTTGCTTGAAATCCGCGGATAAATGACGATGGGAGATTCGATTAATTTAGGGACAGCTTTCCTAATCTCGGGATATTTGACATCAGGCTCAAGTAATGGACCTGTGTCTGTGAGGGGAGCTGGGTTCCAATGGGTAACAATTTTCTCCAAGCCAATTGGATATATCGTCAGGTTTCCTTCCTTGTCAATATGGATGCGAAGGAAGTTTTTCCAGTCTTCAACCTTTAAAGAGGAAAAAGCCTCGTTGCTGTGCCGACCGAAAACATTTAACGATATATAGAGATAAAGCCCCATTATAGAGGATCCGATTACCCACCCACCAATTGCCATGAATAGCATGTATAGAGCAAGAGTGCCTGGGCCCCAATCCAATTCCAAGTACGACCTAAGCAAAAATATTACCCCGCTATTGATTAGTAGAGCAGCAGTTATATGGCTTAAACCATGTATACATCCTGCAATCCATTTATACCTTCGAGAATGAGTGTCGGTAAATAGCCAAAAGCCACCAACAATGATTAACATCCAAAATATAGCCTGAATGGAGTGGGTTGCTTTATAGATTGTTATCACAAGAGAGTCCCCAAAAGATCCATCTGGAGGAGAAGGGCTATCCACCCCAAAAACAGCAAAAGCTAATATGACGTAAATAATAGAGGTCACGATACCAAACGTTTTGTTTTTGGCCAAAAATAAAAGATTTCCTCTGCAAAGCTGTCTGGATTTTTGCTGGTCAGGAAAATCTTTCATTCGTTTAAACATCCGCTTTTCCTTTGAAGTGATTTGTTCAGAAAAATGTTCCTTAATGTATTGCTCTTTAAAGTCATGTGTGGGATGTAAAAATGCTCCTCCGCCACCAGCAGTTATTTTGACTACTTTTTTGCTATGGTCAGGATTCCCCTTTGAATCCTCAGGGACGAATTCAAAACGACGATAATGATGCTGGTCACCTGCAATGAACACCTGTATTTGTTTTTTCAAAAGCTTTTCCAGAAAGAATAGATTGTTTTCATTATAGGTATGATCGTACTCTCCATATTTTGAAGAGGAAACCCAATAGGGCTCTGCATTGCATAGAATAACACGGTCACCCTCTTGCATCTGTTCGGCAATACTTTCAAAAAATTTAATTTGGGGGCCATCGATATCAGAGTTTAATTGTACATCTGTGCCTAACAGCCACCAATGGTGAGGGAGTTTGATGGCAAAATAGCTTTTCTGCTGAGGTGCTTGCCAGCCATTAAACCACTTACGAGAGCAGAACAATCTTGTGAATGCAACAAGTCCATCGTACCAATCATGGTTACCTGGTATGGCAAATACTTGGGGATGGGGATGCTCAGAGTATCTCATAGCAAGATAATAGGGTGTAATTAAACGTGTCTCATATGCCTTTTTATTAGCGGTAGGGTATACCTGATCGCCTCCGAAAACTAAGATGTTGCCTCTTGATGTGATGTGGCTATGATTAGAATCGGTATCCTCTAGACACAATGTCGGACGGGAAAGATAGTAGGCTATTGTGTAAGTAGAATTGAAGCCATCACCCAAGTCACTAACATAATCAATCCATACCTCTTCACGTTCGCGCGACTCATCTAAACAATAGAAGCCCTGTTTGTCTGTTACATAATTACCTTGCTCATCCTGTTTAATAGCTTTCGAGTAATCTTCGAAACGGGGTGCGCTTTGTCCATAAGCCTCGATCAATCTAAAATCCGAGTAGAGTCCAAATAGTGTCGAAAGCAATGTTTTGATCCCTGTTACAATCAGTTGCTTAGGATTGTACCAATTGACCATGCCTGGTCTGGCTGTATGATCGTATCGCATTCGAGCAGCCAATGGAGGGATAAAGGAAGGTTTTTGGGATGTCTCATGTTTTTTCTTCATATTGATCTAATTCTCCTCGGGAATGATGCAGATATTTGTTATTGTAATAACCTGCAAAATGATAGCTTTGTACATCAGCCTAGTAGGTGAACATTATGCTATCTAGAACAATCCTTTCCAATATATCCCGGAAATAAACTGATTTGTCTGTTAGCTTATTATAAAACAGTAGGAAATGCGGACTCTGTTATTAATTGTTTTCATGGTTGTCTTCTGCTAGGGGGGAGTAGCATTTACCATAAAGCTCGGATGAGACTTTTTGAACACGTGTTACAAGCATAAAAAAATGAACAGGTGTCTCGCTAACAATTTATACTGCTAAACCACAGCCGATCCTGACGCAAGATATGATGAGGACAAAAAAAGAAACGGACATGTTACCCGTTTCTAATCTTCTGGAGTGCGGTCAAGAAAAAGCTTAGTGACTGAAGTATACTCTCCTTTTTCTACCTCATCAGCGCTCGCTTTTTCTTCAAGTGGATCATGACCGTTCATACTTGGAGCTATTGTTGGTTCTTCCTTTGTGGAACGTTTTCTTGAGTCCATTATAATCACCACCCTACGGATTTGATCTTTCTAACATGTAGTTATTTTATGTTCTAGGTTTCACCACTTTTTGAAAACCTATCCAAAATGAGGGGATTTAACACGACATTACTTGTGTGTGGAGGAAAATTATGTCTAATAATGGGGGAGTGAATTCATGAATAAAGAGATGACGCAAAAACTGCGGAGGCGTTGTAGATGTTTTTGAATCCGACTGTGAGTATTATGTTCGCATGGATGACGAACTTGCCGATCCCGCAGAACTTTACTCGGTGGCATGGGCGTGTTGTAAAAGAATCATTAAAGCAGGAGAAATTTATAAAGTAGCCCTAGCCTCTATGTAACATAAAAGAAATTGTGCTACAAATTACGCACCTTATCCTTAGCTAAAAAGGAAGACAGCCGGGGGGGAGCGCCGACCGTCATCGTTTCTGTTCTTATCTTTATGTTCTCTATTTACACGGGCGTACGATTTCTTTTGTTAACACTTTCAGGGCATCACGTACACTTTTAGCGAAGACCAAAGGTTTCTCAATCTTTTCATAGTGGATATACCATAGATTAGGGTTGGTAAATAGCCAGTGGTTATGAAGGGCAGTTACCTTTATGCCATGTTCTCTAAGTCTTGAAATATACGGATTGATCTCCTCAGTGAGAATGACCGTCTCACCAAGACACAAAGCCCTACCATTTTTCTTACTACTTTCAAAAGAGTGAAATTGTGGGATGGTTAAGGGAGATTTCGACCTTCTACCTAAGATAGTAGGTTTTATGTTGGTACGGAAGGTCTGGGCGGTACAGACACCATTCACGACTGTGGGCTTGGCGTTAAGAATTTCCGCGAATCTACGACAAAGAGGGCTAATTTTCAAATGCCATACCTCCTTTCCTTATGATCCCTATCAAGATATGGGAGTCCAGAATGAAAGGTATAGGCATTGATTGTACGAGAAAAACCTAATTCTTGGAAAAATTACGTAACACCTATTCCAGAGGTATAGGCGAGAAAAGAGAAGAACAAGATTGCTTTTGTGAAGTTTGAAAAAACGTGAGCATACAAGCCTATGCGATTATGCAACAGGAACAGGATTGTAAACAGTATGATTTTTCAAGAGATCATAAGAACGTGCGACAAAAAATCTTCAGGGAATATGCTGATAGTCTTTGGGAGAATTGTGATGTTTGCCCTGATCAAGCTGAACAAGTAATTTATTTGACCAGACCGAAAGCAGATTAGCGGATTCCGACGCATTTCATGGGACTTCTAAAGTAACTGGGTATGAACATGTTGGAAGAACCTGAATCGTTTATGAATAATCCCGACTCTTCAAAAGTTGAATGCGTTGATTATAGGGAGATAGAGCAAGTTTATAACAACAAAAAATCCCACTCGTCAAGGAGCCATGAATTTAGTTTCGTCAAGTAAAGTATACTATGGGCACATGTTGGGGGGCATGATTGATGCACAATATACGGGCAACTAGCTATATTTTCGCCCGAAGATGAGGAAGCAGTTAGAAAAGTCGTTGCTAAAGGGTTAATAAACAATGAACTAAGGATCAATATTATATCAAAAAGGGAGAAGTAATCTCTCAGATGGCAACGGCACTCGGTATCATTTGAGTGCCGATTTTTATTTCATTATATTTGACGGTGTTGCCCTTTCAGAGTGTTATGCTGCCGTCCTAAAGCGATCGAAAAAATTTAAATTATTACTCATACGGGCAGTTTCTTCAATAACTATATGAAAGACACCATGGTTTCACAAATGATTAGGCTTCAGGCTCCTGCCCATTAATGCCCATTTTGCATTCCGATAAATAGGCAATTGCATAGGATAAAAGAAAAATATAGAAATCTTGGGAGGAGAATGAGTATGTACCCTAGACCATGCAATTACTATCAATGGAATAATCCAAGTTATAACCATAATTGGGGTTATAATTGGTATCCTCATTATTACAATTGGAATAACAACGGGAATCCTTATTATAGAAGCATCCTTTTAAAAGATTATGGATCAAAACCATTTGTAGTGAATATTGCAAAAGCTGCTAAGCAAAACAATACTTACCGCACCGCTTTATGGACAGGGAAGCACTTACAAGTGACGCTGATGAGTATTAATGTTGGAGATGACATCGGTTTAGAAGTCCATCCGAGTACTGATCAATTCATACGTATTGAAGAAGGCCAGGGACTTGTTCAAATGGGGAATAGCAAAGATAAATTAGACTTTCAAAAAATGGCCTATGATGGTTATGCAATTTTGATACCAGCTGGAACATGGCACAATGTAACCAATACGGGGAATAAGCCACTGAAAATTTACGTTATCTATGCTCCGCCTGAGCATCTATATGGTACTGTTCATAAAACAAAGGCAGATGCCATGTCTGCAGAAGGGGGTCAATAAATAAATACTGTAGTACAAGAACGGGACTGACCCCATAACGTGAGACAAATCAAAACACCTTCAAGAGAATGCAACCATGTCGTAAGATATGGAAGTAACCTGGAGGTGTTTTTTCTTTGGCAACGAGAGTGAGTTACCCTATGGAAAT